>NZ_CAJPHE010000014.1:0-201770 GCF_905339875.1 Burkholderia sp. BCC1998 | reverse complement strand
CCAAATCAGAAAAGTTAACAGGCCAGGAATTTAATTTCGCAACAGCTTCTAAGCCTACGGCTCCACGGCGGCCTAATCATGAATTCTCATCGCCTGGAGGCGCCGTCCGAATGGGTAGATTGCCGCGTATCCCGGTGGACTGTCGATCTAAGCGCACACAACTTGTTCATACGCCCGGAAGCATCGTGACAGGCTGCATGAAACGTGGGGATTCGCCGTATCGGCGCGCGAGCGCCCCGGCAAGCTGTCGGTCAACGTCGCAATTCCGTGAAGAATCGGAAGCCATCTCGACCTCGCGCTCTTGAGCCGAACGTGGACCGGCGCGCATCGATCGTGGATGGGTTTCCTGTCACGGGCAGCGCAAGAGACTATGGGATACCGTACAGGTGAAGCTTTACCGGATCGCGGTGTGCTGCGATCGGACGACGCTGTTGAATCGCACCCGGGACGTACATTTTCGACCGTGGAACCACTGACGCTTCAAGTGCCAACACCGGCCCGTCTATAATCGAAGGTTCACAATGATCGCATGGAGCCCTACTTTATGAGTCAATCCCGCGGGCGATATGCGGGATCTCGGGACAGCGGCCAACGTCAACCTCGCCACGTAAAAAAATCCCCGTCCAATCGGCAGGGACAACCGTATGTGAAGACGCCTCCTCGAGATGCCGCCCAGACTGCCTCCATTTTCAAAACACGATCGTTTCAGTTTCTTGTCGATGCGGTAGGCGCAGAAAATATCGCGATAGCGCTTGAATCGAACATGGCGCGAGTCGGCGAACTGATGAAGGGCGAGAGGTTCACACCCGAGACCGCCTTTCACATGGAAACCACGCTTGGGTTGCCGCATGGTTTTTTTGACCATCCCAATCCTGCGCTCGCGGCCGAGACCATCGCTCGTCTGAAGTCACCGCTCGACTTCATTCAAACGGACGACGGACAAGGCGCGGAGTCTGAAGCACTTAAGCCGTCTTCGGCCCTAAGCGTCGATCAACAATCAGTTCTTAAAGATAGTTTGTCCGAGGAAGCGAAAATGCCAAAGAAAGCAGCTGGACGAGCGTCCAGGGCCGTCAAGAACCGTCAAAGCGAAATGGTCGAACAGCCTACGCCCCAGGCGCCGCAAAAAACTTCGCCTTCGAAATACAAGCGTTCTCCTAAAACGCCCGAACAGCAATCGCTGGCATTGAGCGACAGCGCCGAGGTAGAAAACATCCGACGCGCTAACCTCCACGTTCTCACCAGTCGCAACGGATCGAAGGTACGACTTGGTGTAGTCATGGCGATGAGTGGATCCAACATGGCCCATCGGCTACATGGCAAGAAGCGCATGGACAGTGTGGAAGCAAACCGGTTCACGGAGCGACTTGGATTGCCAAGTGGCTGGTTGGACACCCCGCGCTCCGAAGCCGAGATTCCGGAGTCGGTGTCGCGTATGCTTACGCCTGCACCGCGCGGTCGCGTATCCGTTCAACACGAGCCGCCGGCAGTCGTAACAAGCGATGGCGTGCCAGGGACGCTCGCCGATGAGAAAGCGCACATGGGGCGCGCGCGGACGGGCGCCCTGGGCGATTCGGAAAGCCCCTCACCTGTTTCAGCGGACGTCACAGGAGAAAAAGAGACGGCCGTCGTCAGCCCGCAAGATCATATAAGCGATTTCTCCGACGACCTTGCCGGTCGCACACTTGAAGTAAGTGATGGCGAGGCGCCGGCTGCCACACCGGCAACCCTTGAGTCGCTCCCCGCCTCCGCAATACCGCAGCGAAACCCTGTACCGCCCCCCGTCCCTTCCGTGACCAGCCTGGACAATCTTGATGGTATTGCACCGATTGCGGAAGCATTGATCAAGACGCTAGCAGGTAAAGCCCGTACGGGTCGACTCGACGAATTGAAAGCGCTGGAGCTTTTGCAGCAAGCGGTCCTGTTGTGAGTCGGCGGTAGCGTGCCAAGCCCCCTCGTGCCATGACGAATAAGCGCAACGAGGTGGGCTGGGCCCGGCGCGCTATGCAACGTCCCAACACGATCGACCGCCCATGTGCCCGGGTGCATGATCCGGTGACGGAGGTTCGTGCGATCGCGCGCAGCTGCAGCTCAACTCCCTCGCAATCGCATCAATGCGGGTTCGCTGCAATATCGAGTTCGCGCCGCCACGCACCATACTCATATCCTCGCGCAGCATCGATACCGGAGGAATGCCATGCCGACCTACCAATACCGTTGCGAGAAGTGCGGCAAAACGTTCGGGAGCGTCGAGCATCTCGCCGAACATGCATCGGCTCATCCGCCTTGCCCTCATTGCGGAAGCGAACAGGTTCAACACGTACCGACGCCATTTTTCGCGAAGACGTCAAGAAAGAGTTGATCCAGGCTGTCGAGGCTATTTTCCCGTTCGCCAGGCGCTAACGCTGAAATCGCTTATGAGGCAGCGCGTCTGGTTCAACCAAGATTCTGAGGGGGTTGCATCGGCTATGCCGGCGTGGCTTACAAGAAATCTGGATTGTCAGTGACAGCCCCCTCGTGATACAAGGTAGCCGCTGTCTGGCGCACGCCAGGCGCATCATTTACAACCGATTTCCTTGGAGCGTTCAGAGTATGGCAACGGGTACCGTCAAATGGTTTAACGATACGAAGGGGTTTGGATTCATCACGCCGGATGACGGCGGCGAAGACCTGTTTGCGCACTTCTCCGAGGTTCAGGGAAGTGGCTTCAAATCGCTTCAGGAGGGCCAGAAGGTCAGCTTCGAGGTCAAGCAGGGCCCCAAGGGGAAGCAGGCTGCCAGCATCAAGCCGCTGTAAGTTTTCCCGCAGCGAACACGTCCGGTCAGGACAACGATCAGGCCGACGCGTGATCGCTGCCAGTCTGGAGTCGGGCGTCGAAGGGATACCACGCCCGGCTTGCCTCAGCGCTCGAGAAAGGGCCTGAGCTTGTCCGCACGGCTGGGATGCATCAGCTTGCGCATCGCCTTGCTCTCAATCTGACGGATCCGCTCGCGGGTCACGTCGAACTGCTTGCCGACCTCTTCAAGCGTGTGATCGGAGTTTGTGTCGAGCCCGAATCGCATCCGCAGAACCTTGGCCTCGCGCGGCGACAAACCGGCGAGTGCCTCGTCGATCGCCGCGCGCATGTTCGCGTGAATCGCCGCCTCAGCCGGCGAACTCGCCGAGACATCCTCGATCATGTCGCCGAGCGTTGCATCGGCGTCGTCACCCACCGGGGTTTCGAGCGAGACAGGTTGCTTGGCGATCTTGAGGATACTGAGCACTTTCTCCTCGGACATCTCCATGCGCTTTGCCAGCACGGCGGGATGCGCCTCCTGCCCTGTCTGTTGCAGGATTTCGCGTGATATCCGGTTCAGCTTGTTGATCGTCTCGATCATGTGGACCGGCACGCGAATGGTCCGCGCCTGATCGGCGAGCGCACGCGTGACAGCCTGCCGGACCCACCAGGTCGCGTAGGTCGAGAACTTCCAGCCGCGCCGGTATTCGAACTTGTCCACGGCCTTCATCAGGCCGATATTGCCCTCCTGGATCAAATCCAGGAACTGCATGCCGCGGTTCACGTATTTCTTGGCGATCGAAATGACAAGACGAAGGTTCGCCTCGATCATCTCGCGCTTGGCCTGCCGCATTTTCAGTTCCGCGGCACTCATCTGGCGGTTGATCTGCTTGAGCTGCTGGAGCGGCAACGAGACCCGGGACTCGATGTCGACGAGTTTCTGCTGCGCCGCCTGAATCGCCGGCTGATGTCGCTCGAGCGCCGCGCCAAACTGCTGCGAGCTCGCCGCCGTGCGGTTCGTCCATTCGAGGTCGGTCTCGTGACCCGGGAACGACTCGACAAACGCGTCGCGCGGCATGCCGCAACGGTCGACCGCAATCGCCAGGATGCTGCGCTCGATCGCGCGAACCTCAGTCACTTGCCCATGCACGATGGCGCACAGGCGGTCGATGGTCTTGGCGGTAAAGCGGATCGGCGCGAGTTCACGCTGGATCGCCGTGCGCACTTGCGCAGCGGCCGCGGAACGGGCATCGCCGGTGACAGGCACATCCGGCAACTGCTCGAACAGTGCACGCACGCGCGCGAAAATCACGAGACTGTCGTTGGTGAGCTCCTCGAGGCGTGCCGCGTTCACCTTCTCGGAATCCCCGTCGTCCGTTTCGACGTCGTCTTCGTCCACTTCATCGTCGGCGGCGACTGCTTCCGCCTCCTCTTCCTGGGACTCCGGCGTCATTTCGCTTTCATCGGCGTCGACACTGATGCCATCGACCAGTTCGTCGATGCGCAGTTCGCCGGCAACGATGCGGTCGACATCGGCAAGAATCGTGGACACGATCGACGGACACGCGGCAATCGCTTGAATCATGTCCTGCAGACCATCTTCGATCCGTTTCGCGACCTCGATTTCACCGGCGCGGGTCAGCAGTTCGCTGGCCCCCATCTCACGCATGTACATCCGAACCGGATCCGTGGTGCGGCCGAATTCGGAATCGACGGTCGATAACGCAGCTTCCGCCTCCTCGTCCGCCTGATCGTCGGATGCCACGGCCGGCGCGGCGTCGGTCAACAGGAGCGCTTCGGCGTCCGGCGCTTGTTCGTACACGGCCACGCCCATGTCGCTGAACGTGCTGACGATAGTGTCCATCGCCGCCGTTTGGGCAAAGTTGTCGGGCAGGTGATCGTTGATGTCCGCGTGGGCGAGATAGCCGCGCTCGCGACCGAGCGCGATCAACGCGCGCATCTGGTGCTGGCGCTCCTCATTCTGACGTGCCAGTGACGCGACGTCCGTCGGTGTCAGGGCCTGGGCCTTTCCCTTTGACACACGGCGGCCGGCTTTTGCCGTGGCTGTGATTTCAGGGGATGTGGAATCGTTCCGATCAGAAATTGCCAATACATGCTCCTCGACAGATGAGCCGACGATCGTCGCGAGCATGACGCCAGAATGGGTTGCCTGCCGGGATGCGAACGGAATCGTGTACGCACAGATAGTCGAGGGCGGGATGCCTCGTGCGAAATCCGTATGCGCAGCTTGTGGGGGGCGTGAATGGTACCGGAATGTATTGTGCGGTGCAACACGGGGGCTTGGATTTCCATTCTCTTTACCGGTGTAACCCGCTCCAGCCGTGACAAGGGCGTAGCAGTCGTCGCCCTATCTCTGCCAGTGAATGCGTGTGTCAACCCAAAACTGCCTTTCGATGCCGCGCCCCCGGAACGGTGGCTTCCAAGATTCAACGGCCGTTGCAGCAGTCATGTCGCTCGGCCAGTCCTCGCCCAATCAACAGTGGGACGGGTTGGTTTCTACGACAGGAATATGGCAGACTGCCGACGTAGTTGCATCGAGCAGGCAGACGGGATTTTGCTCGTTCAGCACAGTTACAGCCGCGGCGCATTGTTGCCGCTAAGTTTTTCGCAAGCACGACGACGGGCTCCACGGGAGTTGATCCGGCAGGTATCCCGGGAAGATCTCCAAGCACGAGAAGATTTTCGCAATAGCTGAGCGGCATGAGAAATCGCCTGTTCGAGTCACCGAAAAAGTGATGTCATATCTGCCGTCGATCGTTGGTTGGATCGCTTTACTGAAACGATCGACAATGACGCACATGTGAGGGCTACCTGTTTCGATAGGTCAGGCAACTAACAGAAGAATGACGGACCAACGGGGGCAAAATGAATGACACGGTGGAACGGGTTGTTCCAGAACCGCTCGCTGCGGATTACAGCGGAATACTGGTTCACCGCCGACCCGGCGATGCGAGATGGAAGGCGCTCTCAGAAACCGCATATCGAGTGATCCATCAGATCGAAAATTTGGAAACGGATGCGCGCACCCAGATTGCAGAAAACCGGCAGTCGGTGACCGATTTGTTGTCAGGAGCACTGCAGTACACCAATCTAGGCTTTTTCGCGGGAAGCGGCACTTCGCTTGGTGCGGCAAACGGCCCAAGCATGTGGAAATTGTGGACGAGCGCAATGTGCACCGATGCCAGTGGAAAACAGCTATCTGCGCAAGGGGAGCAGGTCTGCAGCAAGATCCGCTATGGTGAACGCGAGAACCCCAACATCGAGCATTTTCTGTCCCAGTGTGATGCCTATCTTTCATTCTCGGTCGATGCGGAGGTTCAGTCGTTCGTCACCGGCGTGAAGGCTCAGATACTCGAACTGTGCAGCGTGTTTCTCACCAAAGCGGGATCGGATATTTCGGCTTACCGGTATCTGTTGCAGAAGCTCGCGCGTCGGAGGGTACGTGATCCGCGCCTGAAAGTGTTCACGACCAACTACGACATGTGCTTCGAGGCGGCTGCCTCGGATCTCGGAATCACAGTCATAGATGGCTTCTCCTACACGCGCAATCGCCGATTCGACGGCCGGCACTTCAGTTATGACGTAGTGCGTCGCGACGCGGAGCGGCAGGACTTTGTGGAAGGAGTCTTTCATCTCCACAAGCTACACGGGTCTGTTAGCTGGCAGCGCGATGGCAATGAGGTCTTCGAAGTCGCCAGCCCGACGGCCGATAAGGCCTGCCTGATTTATCCGGCCAAGGGGAAATACCAGCAGGCGTTCTTGCAGCCGCATCTGGAGCTTTTATCGCGCTTCCTAGACTTTTTGCGCCAGCCGAACACTTGCCTGATTACCGCTGGGTTCGGCTTCAATGATGATCACCTTTCCGAGCCTATTTACTCGGCGGTGCAGGCAAACCCAAGCCTCAAACTGATTCTGACAGACCATCGCTGTATCGAACATGTCCATAACGAGGGGTATCACGGGTCGAGCCCTTACTGGCACCGGTTTGCGGATCTGGCCGCGCGTGGATTTGATATTCATTTCATTGGCGGCTCGTTCGCCGACGTCGTCGACATAATTCCGTCGCTTCGTGCCGTCTCGCCTGCCGAACAGCTTGCTGAGGCCGTTCGCAGAGTAGGAGTGCGTACATGACAGGCGACGATTTGGGGAAATACGGGGCGCTTCGCGCCGAACTGCGAGTGGGCGTTGTGTCGAGCGTGCAGGCTCAGTCGGTCAAAGTCAATCTCGCCCATGCCGGGGACGTCGGCGGCCAGTACATTCGTTCCCAGCGCTACGGCCGCGGAGAAGTTGGCGAACTGGTGTTGATTGAGGCACAGCAAGGGCTTCTCTTGGGCCGCCTCACGGAAGTCTCTCTTCCCGACCGTGATCGCACCGAGATAACGCAGGATTTCGAAGGATCACGTCACGTCGATGCGATCGGTTTTATCCGGCTTTTGGGCTCCGTGCACGCTGTTACGTTGAGAATTCAGGCGGGTATAGCTACATATCCGAGACTTGGCGATCGAGTCTTTTCCGCACCGGGTGCATTTGTCGCCCGAATCCCGGATCTGACCGACGCGGGACTCGATACGGATCCGCCCGCTGTTTCCTTGAATCTGGGGCTGGTGTCCGGAGAATCGGGATTTTCAATCGCTGTAACGCCGGAAAAATTGTTCGGGCGACACTGCGCGATCCTTGGATCTACTGGCGGTGGAAAAAGCTGGACCACTGCCCGAATTCTGGAGGAATGCCGCCGATACAAGTCCAAGGTAATCCTTCTGGACGCAACGAGTGAATATCGATCGCTTTTAGGCAACGACATGTTTCACTGTCACGTGGGAACGCCTATCCATATCGCAAATGGCTCCAGGGAGGTGAGCATCCCGCCCACGGATTTTTCGGAGGGCGATCTAATTGCTCTTTTTCAGCCCTCGGGAAAGACGCAGGGACCGAAGTTACGGGAGGCAATGAAAAGCCTTCGGCTCGCCCGCCTGGTCCCCACCATCGCCACAAACGGTATTGTCAGAAAAATCAATCAACCCAAGGCCGCGTATCGCCAAGCGCTGAACGAGGGGAACAACGCGGCTCTGGTGGACGATCCAAATCAGCCGTTCGACGTTACCGTCCTGCACCGCCAGATAGTGCAGGAATGTTGCTACCCGGATGCAACAAATGGCTCTGAGGCATGGGGCGCGCCTTCGAATGAACTGTCGTACTGTTCGTCGCTGCTGACCCGTATCATCGGGGTAGTTAACTCGTCGTCGATGGTCTGCGTGTTTCGTCCGTCACCGGGTACATTGATGCTTTCGGATGCACTCAACTCCTTCTTCTCGGACGAAAACAAAACGATCTTCCGGTTGTGCCTTAGTTCGATCGGTTACGAGTTCAGTGCGCGAGAGGTAATCACAAACGCGATTGGCCGTATGCTGCTTCTAAAGGCGCGACGTGAAGAGTTCCGTGAGCGTCCTATCCTTGTTGTCCTAGACGAAGCTCATAATTTCCTTGGCAAGTCAGTTGGCACTGAAGATTACGCGATGAACCTCGATGCGTTCGAGCTTATTGCAAAAGAAGGCCGGAAATACGGCCTCAACGTCTGCCTTGCGACGCAACGCCCCCGAGACATAACGGAAGGAGTCCTCAGCCAGATGGGAACGTTACTGGTTCATCGTCTGACTAACGATCGCGACAGAGAAGTCGTTGAGCGGGCATGTGGCGAAATCGACAGGTCCGCTGCCGCGTTTATCCCGAATCTCAAACAGGGGGAAGTAGCGCTCGTCGGTGTCGATTTCCCGATTCCTGTCACAGTTCAGATCATCCCGCCGTCTCAACCACCTAAGTCCGATGGCCCGAGTTTCCAGAGGCTTTGGAGTCGGGGCGCTTGAACACTTGGTATGACATGGCGATTCGGCGTGGCGTTCAACATGGCGCAATGTCGGACGATACGTGCGGGACCACGCTTTCGCTACCATCGGCTGCACGACAGATGCTCATTGAGACGCGACTGCCGATCAAACGCATCGCAGCGCGTTGCGGGTTTGGATCGGAAGAAACCATGCGACGGACGTTTGCACGCGTTCAGCAAGTCAGCCCGAGCGACTATCGGGAACGGTTCGGACCTGTGTCGTGAGCCAGCGGCCAGCATGGCGGCTGTGATCACGCGATTAGGATCTCGTGGTGTGCCGGGTTAGGGAGACCGCGTGTATGTGTTCATGGCGCCTCATCGCCGTACCTTTGAAGGAACGTCTGCTTCGGCCGTTGTTCAGCGGCCTCAACGAGTAGGCTCCCCGCACGTCAGCACGTTCGTGTTGCGATGGTCAACTCCGGTTGCCCATGGTCGATAGCCGACCCCGCAGCCAGCTGCTAGCGGCCACATACGCAGTTGCCGCCCATCGGCCCTCGCCCGCCTTAAGGACCCTGCGCTCGCCCTCGCGTTGTTCATCTTCTGCCTATGCGTGCGACCGCCGTCATCCTAGGATCGATGCCACAAAAGATGAGTCGTTTGATATCTATATTGATAACCCTTCTTATCACAATAGATCTGATATGTACCTAAACTCGATGCAGGCGAAATGCTTCCCGCGCCGTTTGGTCATGAGCTGGGTCGCTGCGACGTAAGTGCTAGATTTCGTAACCTAGCTTCCGCGTTCGAGAAGGTCCACGTTTGCGTCTGCAACCCGAATTTGCGGACGCAATCGATGACCGAGAGTGACCTCATCTGTCGCACATCACGGCGCGTTCGCGTAAGCCTCGTCGGGTGCCCGCAATCGATCGCAACGCAATGCCTGGCGGCGGACCGATATAGACCCGCGACACGGGTTGGGGACTGTCGGGAATGGGGCCTGGCTCGCTTGACAGGGGAATCTCCCGGCTAGAATACGGATCAGGTGAGCACATTCAACGAGGAACCATGACGCCGCACGACGGTTTCCCCCCGCGGAACTCACGAACAAACCCACTCTTTGGTAGAGAAGCCCTGATGCGGACCAGCTTGCCACCGGACTATCAAATTGACGCTCCTGAAACGCGTGACAGAGTGATGCAATTCCTCAACGAAATCGGCGTTCCAGCTCGATACGAAGACGGCGCGACCGGGTTCTCCAAAGGATGCCGTATCGCGCACGGTGAGCTATATGTCGATCCTGCATGCCGGATTTCGACGATTTTGCACGAGGCGGGACATCTCGCAATTACACCACGTAGCTTCCGATCACTTATGAACGGAAACCTCTACGCAAGTCAGGGCGAAATGCCGAAGATCGTCGACGAGGCAGGCGTGTATCCCGACGATCCTCTTTACCGTGCAGTCATCCAATGATCGGACCCAGAAGCCACTGCATGGGCTTGGGCAGCGGGTACCGAATTGGGTCTACCCGGCGAAGAGATCGTTCGAGACGACGAATACAGTGGCGATGGTGAGGCAATCCGGCTCGCGCTACAGATACGCGCCTACATTGGAGCACATGGGCTCGCTCAGGCCGGCTTCTGTGCGATCCGCGTGTTGCATGATCTACACCGTCATCGAAACCCCGGTCTTTTAGCGGTATGCAGATGAAATCTGGCGCAACGACGAGCGAGAGCATTCATCAACTGGCTCGCGGACAATCCTCTCGCGGCGATGTGATTCCCGGCACGTCGGGGCTGCGCAAAGTGCGCTGGTCGCGCGCCGGGATGGGGAAACGCGGCGGTTCGCGCGTCATCTACTACAACCTGCTCGATGACGGCGAAATTTGGCTACTGATCGCGTCCACGAAAGCGAAGTTCGACAACCTGTCGACGAGCTTTCTTAATCAACTTCGGAGGAAATCGATCGTGGATAAAGACATTGAACAGTTTCAAGCGGAACTGCTGGAATCAGTCCGCCAAATGAAGGCTGGCGTCGCTGGCCGCGTGACGCGCGTACAGCCGACGGAAGCCTCCAGTGCGCGCGCCAAAGTTGGCATGGCGCAGTCAGAGTTTGCCGGCCTGCTTGGTGTATCGGTGCGTACCTGCCAACAGTGGGAACAGGGCCGCCACAATCCGACCGGTGCAGCGCAGACGCTGCTGCGTGTCGCCGTGCAACATCCTGAAGCACTGAAGGATCTCCGGCCGGCCGGCTGACCTCTGCATCGTGCCGCGCAGGCAATCCGATCGGATACCGGACTCCAGCACATCGGTCCCATCCCGCGCCCGCCCGGAAACGGCGGGACCGTCTCCCATTAACCGCAGCGAATTGCATCGCCGCCCTTCCCCGGTCCATGTATCAGGCCATGTCCGCCGGCGCTTCGCACCATAACTTTACAAGATCAACGCCCTCGCTGGCTGGTTGCTGGTCGCTTGGGAAGCGTCCACCTGGATGACCATCGGAAGCTCAAAGGGGGTTCCCGTGACCACGCAGCGCCCCTGGGACAGCCCAGGGATGAGACTGCATGATAAAGAGTCCAACGTAGAGATGGTGTTGTCGACGAGGAAGAGGTCCTATCGTTCACCAAGCGATGGATGAAGAAGTTGAGCAGCTGCGAGCCTATGGCACCCCCCTTCATCACCATTGCGATTACACCGCGAACAGCGCTACCAACACGTTCGGCCGATTTTCTTCTGCGGGAATCGAGAATTCAATTGTGTCTGGCACCAGCCTTCCAAAGCACGTCCTCATACTGCGCGAGCGCGAGCTTGAACGGCTCGAGCTTTGCAACGAGATCCTGCAGCTTCCCGTCGTTGCCCGTTTGTAGAACTTCATGAGCTGCTTTTTGGAGTTCGTCCATCGTTTGGCTCAGGCGCGGCGCCCAGGATGACTGGCTACGCGCGGAAATCGCCGTGCGCGCCTTTGTGAGCATGGTCAACTGGGTCTCAAAGTACCGCCCCAAGTACTTCCAGCCAGCCGTATCCAGCGTCGCAGCCCGCTCTTCAATCGTTCGTGCGGAATTGCGGAGGCCAGCATAGGCCTCTTCGGCTCCACGCAGTGCGTCGTACTTGGCACTCGCGACGGGCCCTCGCATCGAGGTCTTCAATGCGGGGTTGTGCCTTCCCGCACGTCTGAGTTCGTTGTCAGCGGCGCGCGCCAGTTGCCCGTTCATCGTCACGTGCCGGGGCCGATACGGCGCGCCGCGAATTTCGAACAGGATGAGCCCGTTACGCTCGTCGACCCCCATCGCGCCCATCCCGTAGTCGGTAGACAGGTCTCCACTATGCAACGGATACCCGACCGGCGGCGACAGCAAATCCTTCTGCCAGGGTCCCTCCTGCCGCCCCTCTATGATCGACGTCAACCACGCCTTAATGGTCGGGCCAGCTTGCCGGGGCTTAGGGTTTCGGTCCGCCAGGTTATAGGGCTTTGCGAACACCAACTGATCCGGGTCGCTCATGTGCAGCGCTTCCATCATCATCGGAACTCTCGTAGACGAGTCCTTCGACGGCACAAGGAGGGTGCGCAAGGCCGCCTGCTCGTGAGGCGATAGCAGTTTGGAGAACGCGGCACAAAAGTCGCTGCGCGCCATTATGCGAAAGAAGATGTGTACCGTACCGTCCGCGGGGAGCTTCGCTTGTGCGCGCGCGAGGTACATACTGATGAGCCGGACGAAGGCGCACGCTTTGGATGGCAAGGGCTCACCGGTGCGCGCCGCGTAAAAGTCGGCAACCGCCTTCGTGTGCTCATGGATCCCCTCTGCCTGTTTCTTCGGCAACAGTTCATCGATGAGCATCCCCACATGATCCAGGCCGACGCCATACGTAGCTTGTAAGCGTCCGGGCATGTGCGGATCATTCAACTGCAAGACGGCGTCGACCTTGGCGTCGCTCACGACGTCTTGCAGTCGAACGGTCATATCGCCGGCGAGCGCCCGCGAGCGAATCGCTGCCGTTAGCGCGGTAATCTCTCGTACAGCTGCGCGCACATCGTCTTCGCTCGCAAGCGGATTCGTTACGAACTCCAGGTCGTACTTGCCGCCGCCGTTGTCATCGCACTCCAGTTTCCAATGAGGACGGTCCAGAAGAATGACGCCGCGGCGAAGCGCGTCACTGACGCCCGCCGACACGTCGACGCTCGGAATCTCGATTTCGAGGCCGAATTTCGCCTCCAGCGACGGACTGAGTCGGGCGGGCAGTTCGCTCCGTCGCGCGCTTGATCCGGGTAACTGCACGCGCGGGCGATTCGCCTCCCCTTGCACGGTCTCCAGCCTGGGAACACCGGCAAGCTCGAGCAACTGCAGGCTTCCCGACGCGAGGCGTCGCCGCTTCGGCGATGGCGGCGACGCGCTACGCTCCCTGTCTGGCGAGGGTGAATTTTCGCCGGCCGGTTCGGCATAGCTGGGAATGGTGAGTTTCATCGCAGTGGTAGTTCGCGCCGGAGCGCGCCGTTCTCGTGGTGCCGCTCGAGTGTGGGCCCCGGATGCATCTGCTGCGGCCGTATCCGGCGAAAGGGAATCCCCCGAGACGAACAAATAGAGCGTCCTCGGGTGCCTGCGGAATGCGGAAAACATTCGACGCCAGCAACCGGGAAGCACTCGTCTGTCTTGCTTCGGCCAGACTGTTGCCTTGGACCGCCTTTGGCCGAGCGCCTGGCTTGCAGGCCATTGATCTCATTGACTGCGCACCACGCCAGGCGCGCGATCAAGCGCTTCCAGGGCGTGTCACCTCGGGCAATCAGCCCGCGTGCAGGTCCTTCCGGCGATAAGCCTCTCCGAAAACATGTCGAACGAGTTCCGGCGAATAGCGGTAGTTCCACCGCAACTCGGCACCCAATTCGATATCTTCGGTCGCAAAGAACGCGCGGATGGAGAAGCATCGGCCGCAGCGAGATCTCGCATCGAACGATGCGGCTTCGAGGTTGTAGCCGTGCTCCGCCTGTGCGATGGGGATGCCGTCTGCATCGTAGGCGAGCGACGTGTTCGCCATCGCCAGCACGTTCTCTCCGTCGACAAAGGCAACCGAGTTGCCCGAGTTCGCGCAGATCACGAACGAGTCCTCCACGCAGGTGAAGAACATCGCGGCGCTCATGAGCCGTCCGCCATACACGCCGATGCACTCGCCACGATGGATGTGCCGCGCGGCAAATGCACCGCGCTCGCCCACCAGCACGTGTTCGCGTGGATCGCGCAGGTCGTCGGGCTCGATCGGTCGACAATGTAAGGTGTTTCGATAAGCGTCCCCACGGTTCTGCTCGCTCAATGCAGCGTCGACGTAAGGCATCACGGCCTCGATGCGTGATGTTGCCCGCTCACTTGACGCCTGTGTCGGATCGCGCAACTCGACGATGAAGACCGGATTCAACGTCTCGTCGCGATACGGATAACGCGCATCGAGCCGCGGCGAATAAGGCAGACGCGCAATCGCGTGGACCCGCTTGAACGCCTCGAAAACTTCGCGCAGGCACGCGGTGGCTTCCTGGGCGTCGGGGGCCCCGTCCGTGAATGCCCCGTCGATCCGTGCCTTCAGCGCGGGGACCACATCGAAGATCGCCTCGTGCCGTGCGGCGAGTCCCGGAACGCGGGCGGCATCGGCCACGCGCTGCCTGATTGTGTCGAGAAGCGCCTGTGCGCTCGGTTCGTTCGCTAATGTCATCGGAGCTCGCTTTACCGTGTCCGGCTGCAATCGGATCGCTGTGTCGATGAAGCGACGTTACCCACTCGCGTTCGTGTCCGCGCGCGAACGCCGCGAAGCCGCGGCGACCGCAGCGAAGTCATCGCGAAGTTTCGCTACAGGCGTCAGCGTATCGCCGCGCCCGCGACAGATCCTGCTCGTATGACTCTATGCTGCGCCTATCCGCGCGAGCCGGCGCAGGGCCGTCACGGCCTCGCACATGCGCGATCCTCCGGTACAGGAGCATCCGATGCCCGATAGAATCTCGTCCCATCCGTTCATTTCGCCCATCGAGCGGCCCGACAACCAGCCGGCGCACAATCACGTGGCCGCGCCCGATCGTCAGCCCGCGCGCCCTTCGCGCACGCTCGAAGCCGGCACGCAGCACGGTCCGGGCAGCACATCCGCTTTACACAGGCGCACCCATGGCACGCCCGTCAGCGCGCTGCTGCGACGCACGTCCTCGCGCAGCGATCTGACCGATCGCGTCGCGGCGTTTTCGCGGCGCTTCCAGGAAGACCAGGACGCGCCGCCCGTGCCGCGGGTTACGTCCTTGCTCGGCCGCGATGCGGCGGAGCGTCCGGCTCAAACGTCGCCGGCCGCGCACGTGGAGCAGACTGCACCCAATGGCGGGCACGGCGTCGCCCGACAACCCCAAAATAGCGCCGGCACCGCGCAACCGTATCGATATCCCTATCCGGCACCCCACTTCGGCCCGTATCTCGCGCCGGCCTACGCGCCCTATTCCTGTATGCCGCAATCGCATTGGAGCCCGCACCTGGCAGCGCCTTACTACACGCCATATCACTGGAGCGCGCAGCATACGTATCCGGCAGGCAGCCCTGTCTTCTCGCCTCAGGGCTATACGGCCTATACGCGGCCGAGGCCCTGGCAACCGCTTTTGCCGGATTGGCTGGCGCCTTCCTGTCAAAGCCGGGTTGTCGGCGCGAACAGCCGGATCGGCTTTACGTACGGTTTCGGCGACGGCCCTAACGGCAAGCAGATGCACGTCGGCTTCCATTTCAACGGACGTTTTCACACGCTGCACTTCGGTCTCTATCCAAGCGCGACGCGGCCATTCTTCG
This sequence comes from Burkholderia sp. BCC1998, assembly GCF_905339875.1. NCBI lineage: Bacteria > Pseudomonadati > Pseudomonadota > Betaproteobacteria > Burkholderiales > Burkholderiaceae > Burkholderia > Burkholderia sp. BCC1998. The sequence continues at coordinate 186,359 of NZ_CAJPHE010000014.1, read as the reverse complement.
TCCAGTCGCACCGTGGCTACATGCAGGCGGCGCCGACATGGCTACCCGCCGCGCCGTGGCACGGAAGCGTGCATGCGTACGAACCGGCAGCCGTCAGCGGACACGCAGGTGCAACAGCGGCCCACCGTCCGTGGCATGCCGTACTTGAAATCCCGGAGGACCGCGCGACGCTGGAACTGGTGACGCTGCGCTACAGGCTCAAGAAGCGGCGCCTCGAAGCGAACGGGGCTGGTAGCCGGCCGGCGATTCTAGAACTGCAGGCCGCCTATGAAAGCGCGCTGCAGGCGCTGTCTGCGCGTGCCCGCGGATAAACCGGCTGCGGCTGCGAGCCGCGCCCGAACGTCGTCATCTCGAAGGGTCCGGCTTCGCTTCCGTACTAGAAAACCGCCGCAATGAACTGCACACCGAACGCTGGTTGCAAATCCAATCTTTGGCGTGCCTTTCATGGCGACGTACGACGAGACATTCAAGCGGGAAGGGGTGACGCATTCCATTTGCGACTTTCAGCAGCAATGTCTGCGGGGCTCGACGAATCGCCCAGGTGCGGTCGCCTCACCATCTGGTCGAGACGATCACGTGCCGCACCCGATAGAGTGGCGAAGTTCAGCACGAGCGCGGTATCCGTCGACGTGCGTGTCCACATCAGATCCGCGCGCTTTGCGATTTCCGCTGCGACGATGATTGTCGACCTCGTCCATCATCTGATCCACACCAGATGCCCCAGCGCTCACGCTTTCGAGCGCATCAGCTCGCGTTGCGCGAGCACGCTCTCCGATGCGACGCCGCCGATCGGCAGGCGCAAGCCCGGTGTGCTGCGCACACGCCCCGTCACTTCGCTCACGGCAATGCGTTCCGGCAGCCACGACGCGCGCTCGCGCAACATCGCGTCGAGCGGACGCGACCAGTCTTCGCCCTTGCCGGGCGCGGCGTGGGCGGCGGCGTCATGCATGCGTTCGAGCGCGCGATAGACGTCGCCGCGCCGCGCCTGCGCCGGCTTCAGCCGGCGGCGCACGAGGAAGGTGTGATTGACGCGTTGATGGGCCTTCATCATCGTGAGGTCATGTTTGAGCTTCGCAGCCGCCTCGGGATAGTCGCAGCCGTGCGTGTGACAATACATCTCGATCCATTCCTCGCGCGAACTCTCGACGGCCGCCGCAAACGCATTGAACGACGCAAACTGCTGGTCCGCGTAGCAGCCGCGATTCAGAAGCCGCCCTTCGCGCTCCGGCAGCATCACGCGCGCGGCCACGAGCCGCTCGGGCCGTGCGCCGCCGACACCCAGTGGCGACGCACCCGGCAGGCCGCCCGTCAGTTCGCCCTTGTGCCAGCCCGGACTCGCGCCTGCCGTGCCCTGCACGGAGACGCGCATGCTCTGCGTCACGGCGCGACGGTCGTAGCGGATCGAACCGGTGTCTTCGTTGACGGCCGTTTCGTTGCGGCTGTTCAGATCCACCGTCACATTGCCGTCAAGGCCGTAGGAGCCACGGACCGACGAACTCGGCGCGGTCACCGACGCGCCCGCCGATGCATGAATGCCCTGGCGCGTTGCCTTCGTCCGGCCGTCCTGCCAGCCGATCGAGATATCCGTGCGCTCGCCGATGCGTGCGGCAAGGCGCTCGAACAGGGGCGCTTCGGCCCCCTTGTCACGCACCGGTTCGCGCGCTTCCTCGAACAGAAAATCGACCATGTCGAGTACGGTTTCGGTGGTGCGCGCATCGTCGTACTTCATCGCGACCCAGTCGAGATTCTCGTCAGTGAGACGCTCGCGCGCGACGCGGATCAGCACGCCGCGCGGCTCGCGCTGCTCGCGATCGAAGGGCGTGAGGCGCAGCGAACCGCCCAGCCGCAAGCCGCCAAGCCAGCTCATGTGCTTGCTGTAGCCGATGCGCGCGCCAAGCCTCCCCACCGAGCGCTTGCCATGTTCGGTGCCGATAAAGATATCGAAGCCCACGTTATTGCGCTGCAGGGTCACGACGGCCCTGCGGGTGTGGTAATGGGCTAGCGTGAGTTCGCCCCCGACCGGCAGGTGCTGATGCGGCCCACGGTTGACCGACAGCGAAAGACCGCGCGTGCTGAAGCCGAAACGCCCGCCATCCGCGAAAGCCACCTGCGTCGACTGCTGCAGGTCGGTGATCACCTGGCGCATCACGCTTCTGATTTCCTCACGGCCCAGGCGCTCGGGCTTGATCGCCTTCGCCTCGCCGACCTTGTCGACGTGCTCTAGCGCGGCCTTTACCGCTTCCCATCGATGCACATGAAAGCGCTTCGCACATTCGCGCAATGCACCGGCATCGAGCAGTGCTGGCGCGTCGTCGTGTTGCGCGACGCTCATCTCCGGCTCGCGATTTTCCATCGCTGCCATCATTGCTTCGTCCAGTTCAAGGTCGCCAATATGCGTCGCCGGCCTGGCGGCAATCGCCTCCAGTGCAGCGGCCGCAGCTTCGCGCGCGCGCGTCTCTTCCCCATCCGGTGCGCCTGTCGCGAGACGCGGGCTGCGCAGCGATGCGGCCAAAGTCGCGCTGGCCGTCTTGAGCGCATCCGCATAACGGGCCGCCTCCTTCGTGTAGGACGCGAGCGCAGCGCCCGACGAACCGAGCATCAAGCCGCGCAACGCCGACTTCTTCTTGCCGAACATGCGCTGAAAGAACCAGTTGCCCTTGTCGAGCCGCAACATCCCGCGCGTCACGAAACGATGCAGCCGCGTCTGCGCCTGCTTTAACGGACTACCCGGCGCGTCGCTTCGAAAGCCCTGGCGCCACGCGAAAAGCGCAGCTGCGTCGCGCGGCTGCGCAGAGCCCGACACGGCACGCAGCACGCGCGCAGCGAGATTGCCTTTGTCGTCGGTCGTGGCGTGCGCGGCGGCGAGCGCCGCATCGAGATCGGCGTGCCCCTCGGGCAACGCGGTCCACGCTTGCAGCACCGCGAGTGCGGTCGCACTGTCGGCCGTCGATGCAGCGCTGCCCGTGAGTTTCTTCAGCATGTCGAAGCCCAGGTGCGTGTTCGCGAGCGCACGAGCGATGCGCCATGCATCCGCGTGCGCCTGGTTGACGGGAACGGTAGACGACGTGCGGTTGAGCTGGTCTGTCGCGCGAACGTTGCCGTCGGGCTCCGCCGTGATTTCGTCGACCGGCGATTCACTCCCGTTGCCTCCCTGAACGGGATCGCCATTCTGTTGCGGCTGCTCCGCCGTCGTCGTGACGGACGGACGCACGGCATTCAGGTCGAACGTCGCGGCCCGCTGCACGATCCCTTCGATGTTCACGATCTCCGGCAATGCCTGCAATGCCGCTACCGCGCGCGCCGGTTCGTTCGCGCCGAGCGCGGAGAGCACGGCATAGCCGAGCATGAGCGATGGCGCAAAGCGGTGCGTGCTGTCCATAGCGGATGGATCAACCTGCGCAGAGGAGGATTCGCCCGTGACTCCGCGCGCGGCATCCGTCGCCTGCACCACTTGCGCGAGCAACGCGGATAGCGCGGTGACTTGATCCGCGGACGACGTGTGTCGGTTGGAGGTGAGCGCTGGATTTGCGTCGTTGTCGGTGCTTTCCATCTCGCCGACAGGGCTTCCGCCGTTGGCTTCATTCACGTGCCCTGCGTCACTGGCGTCGTTGGCCTCGCTCGCACCGCCCGCCCCGCTTCTGCCGTCCGCACTGAAATACTCCCGCACCCAGCTATCCAGCCCTTCGCGATGGTCCAGCCAATGCTCGAGTTCGGCCGCATCGCGCGGCCGTCTCGTTGTGCGCGTCGAGGCCGCATCCGACGATTCGCCCTTGCGCTTCTCCGTGAACTTGCCGACCGCCTTCGCCAGCATCCGGTGCGCCTTCGCCGCGCGATTCTGGGCCGACGCGCTCGAACCCGGCGCTGGCCTGGTCCTGCCTGCCTCGCTCCAGTCACCGGGCGGATCGACGGGACGAGCTGGTGTCTGCGCGGCAATGCGCACGTCGTGCGCCGGAAACGGTCGGCCGAACTTGTTCGCGCGCGCAAACGGCAGACGCCATTCGGTTTCCACCAGCGCCCGGCGATCGGCCGGAGCATCGCGCGTCGCATACGGCGGACGGCCGAACCCGAGCATGCTTTTGAAACGCTCGCGCGTCGCCGCGAAGCCGGCCTTTGCACCCGCACGCGCGCCTGGAGACGATCGTTGCGATGGCTGCACGCCCGCTCCCGTCGATGCAGCGGGACTGGCCGCCGGCGCAACTGTCGTCGACGCGCGCGGCGTGCCGCGCAACATCGACGCCGTATTCCTGATCATGTTGGTGAGCCGCATGTATCCTCCTCCGATTCCACCGATTATCTGGACTGCGTATGACATGAACAGCCAGGCGACGAAGCCTTGTCGACCGCGGCGAAACCTCCGCTCCTGCGTGGAGTCATGGGCACGCGCGATACGTTCGTCGATGCGCGGCGTGTTTTTCTGCAACGAAAACGCGGCGGACGGACGACGTTGTGCCGTTCGACACCTGCGGATGCGCCGCGGGGGGACGCATCCCGATCACCGTCAAGTGCGGTTGGCTTCCGGCTCTTTGGCAGCGGAAAGCACGGCCATTTCGCGCACGCCGGCTACGCTCTGCGCGCTTTGCGCGTTGAGCATGAATGACAGCCCGACTGTGCGTTGGGTACCGAGCGCTTCGAGGACGTACAGCGACTGCCTGCGCCAGCTATTCTCGTTGCCCAGCACTTTTCGGATGTCGGTGTCGATCCTCGCGAGCTCACGCGCCTGAGCTGGCGTCGGCTTCGTCAGGCGTTCCAGACGTTGCTTGCGATGCATGAGGAAATCGAGATTCCGTGCGGCTCCCTCGTGCATATCCAAGCGCTCGCCCATGACGAGGTTGCCGGCCGTTGCCCCTTCCTTGACTTGCGCCATCCACTTGTCGAGCTTGTCGCGAGCCGCGGCGTCGCCGCCGAGCGAGGTCATCCATTCGGCGCGGTGGGTGTCGACGTATTGCTTCAACTCGTCGAAGGTCCCGAACTCCGTATCCTTGTACGTGTGCTTGCCAACGGTACGGTCACCCTCGCGGCCGATTCGAAGGGCCGCATTCGTATTGGTGGAGAGGAGCGTCGTTCCAACCCCGAAGTAGGGCTGCGACGGAAACGATAGCGTGGCCAGATGTCCACTGTGATGCGGCATCGAAGCACTGGGAAGCCCTTCGACGAGCGTGGCCGAGACGGACACACCCCGGCCGCTGTTGTTCGTGGCGACATTGATCGCATGCGTGCCCGCGATGTCCTTCGTCCTGCTGAGCGCCTTCGAGACTTTTCTCAGGCTCGCGCCGAGCGACGGCCCCCAACTCGTCGAAGGTGTGCGCGAGGTGCCGATACGCGCAGTGATACCGGCGGTTGCCGTGGTTGCGTGCGTCTTGTTTCGGCTGTCGGTCCAGTTGATCGAGACAGCGGGATCCTTCCAGAAACGCTGGGTCAACCCACCCCACATTTCCTCGGCATTGCGCGGCGCTTCGTCGTTGGGCCCGGCGCGTCGCGCCGTATTCAACACATCGTGCATCGTGCTGCGCCATGCATCGGGGCTACCCGCTTGTTCGTTGTCCGAACGGCGCGTCCGAATCGTCACGCCGCGAGCGTCACCCGTGTCGTAGCTACGCCGAAGGCCGAGCGAACCACCGACGCTGAAGACGGGCTTGTGCTTTTTGCCGAACGACCACCCGGCGAAGCCTCCCAGGCCGCCATACAGTGAATTGCGCGAGTCCGAGCCGATGAAAACGTGGCCGAAGTGCGAATTCGAGCCGACATCGATGACCGCGTGACGTCCGCGGATGTAGCCCACGTCCGGCAGCACCGACACGTGCGGCACGCCGAGATGGTGCGAAAACGCAGTCAAGGATTCCGAGGGTATGCTCGCCAGCCCAAACATTCCGCCGCTACTGAAGCGGATGTCATAAGCGTCCGGCATTTGCCGGACGAGATCGTTGATGGCGTCGAGCTGGGTATTGGCTTCCCCCCGCTGCGGGCGAATGTCGCCACCTGCAAGACGCGTCCGGAATACGTCGATTTTCTCCGTGACGGACGCCGGCACCTGCTCGGAGGCACCCCATGATTCCGCCGCCCAGGTCTCCAGTTGCGCCGGAGACATCTTGTCTAGTGCTTTCACTTCGGCACTGATCGCCGCGATGTTGCGATCGCGATTGTGATTGAAGTCGAGCATGTGTCCTTCCAGGTTCGGCGCGGGCACGTCATTTTCGCGATCTCGCGCGGGCTGACTGGGTAGTGCAGCGCGGGCCCGCACCTCGATGGCCTTGCGATCGGACGACGAAAACTTGAACTTGCTGCGCAGCCCTTTCGTCGCCATGCGCTGTTCCCACTGCTCCAGCGCGGCGAGCCGGACGGCGAAGCGGATTTTCGACTCATGCGACGTGGCCGGACTTTTCAGTCCCTCGACCAGTCGTTCTTTGACGGGAGCGAGCGCACCGGTGAAGTGGGCGAACTCCTGCTCCGGATGGCCGAGCAGCATACCGGCCGTGCCGAAGTTCTGCAGCGCTGACAGCGGGGACTTCTGTTTGCCCAGAAAGCCCGACACGGCGCGCCGAGCTATCCCGGTCCTGGCGGCCCGTTCCGCGTATGTGAAAAGCTTGAAGAAACGTTGCTGCGTGTTGGCCAGATCCGTGCCCGGCCCTTCCCGGTCGAATCCATTGCGCCACGCCATGTATGCGGCTGCCTGATGCGGCGGGCAGTTCGCGGCCGGGTTGGCTCTCAGCACGTTCGCCGCCTGCAGCGCCTTGATCGCCAGCGTATTGGCCGGGTTGGCGAGCCACGCGGGGGTGACTTCGGACGCCGCCGGCTCCGCCGCAATATCGCTCACGCTGTCCGTTCGCACGCGCTCGGCGACCGGCAGCGCCTTGTCGGCCAGCGCCGCGAGTTCTTCAAGGCTTGCCGGACCCGCCTCATCCGCAGGCTTGTTGCGCAGCAATTGATCGGCGGCGCGCAACCCGTGCCGGAATGCCTCGCGGAGAATTTCCGATGCGTTCGCGTCACCCGCTGCTCCGTGGTCGTGCAGGACGTGCGGCGCAATAGCGAGCAAAGTCTCCATGCCGATGCCCGTTGCCCCGAGCGCGATCTGCAGCGCAAACACGTCGGCGCGTACGCGGGGGCTCTCGTGCTGCGTGTTGTCGAGCAGTGCCTCCAAAGCAGCACGTGCGCGGACCGGATCCCCGCCGGTAGCTTGCGCAAGCGCGTCCGAAACCAGGATCGCATGCGAGGCAGCCTGCTGGCCGCCATCGGCCGCGGCTCCGGCCGGCGTCTCGAGCTGATGGGCGCTTTGCGTGGCAACCACGTTGTCGATGGAAAGCAGACGCTCGCTGATCATGCTGGCTAACCGGTCGATATCGGCCGCCGTGAATTGCCCATCGGTTTCGACCTGCCGCCATTGGGTGCCGATGTAACGCTTTGCACCTTCCGGCGTTCGCATGTCTTCGGGCAGACCAAACCGGACCTCCGCGCGTGCCGAGATCGACTTTGCCTGCGGCACGATCGCGTCAATATTGCGCTCGTGCTTGTGGCCGAGTGACGGCAGCTGGCCCATACGGCGCGGGCGCGGTGCCTCGACCCGAACGACCTTGGGCTCAGGTTTGGCTCGCGTCGGTGTCGTAGAAGTTTTCGTGTAGAACGGAAAGGCGACCGTCTTCGACGTGGCCCTCAGCGCTCGGTTCAAACCGCTCAACACGCCACCACTACCGCGACTGCGACTGCGTGTCGCGCTCGAGCCGGGCGCGCCCGTCGATGGCGGGGTGGCGTGCTCGGACTCGCTTCCGGGCGAAGCCGCGCTGCTCGATGCTACGGGGGACGACGTGATTTTGCGTGGCATTTTTTCGCTCCGTGCTTTCAACGAAGAAAAGGCAGCTCAATCGACTTGACTGGGCTCGCGGGCAATCCGGACCGCTGTGGAAATGTGCAACAACGCGTCGCGACAAGGCATTGCTTCGACGAAACAATGCGCTCCTCCCTTCTCAACCGTTTTCTTTTGTTTGGATTGCGATTTGCATTACCGAACGGCTTTCACAACAAAACGTTGCCTGCGTTCCGGGTGAATGTGCATGTCATTCTCGTGAATGCTTCAGCTCGCAACTGATGGATCCGGCGAAAGAGCGGCGACGAGAGCGAAAGGCGCGGCGTTGAAAGAAAACACGAGACGGGCGCTATCGATGGACGAACCCGGGGCTGGGCCGCAGCGGCCCAACGACTTTCCGTGTCGATCGGGATCGGCTTTCGCTTCCCTCCATGAGCCGGCGAATTTCTCGAGTACGACAAGGCAGCAAGCCTCGACGATGGATCACCGGCGCGTAGTCGAGCGCGCTCCGATCGCCATTCTCTGGCGACCGATATGGCCTCTGGCCGCCCGACCGACGGGGCCGCTCGACAAGCTCATTCGCCGTTACACCAGCTGTTTCGTTTCCGGACACAGGACGGTCTGTCGGCTCTCTTACGCTTGATTCCGGGACGGTCGTCGCCAGGCGGCCGTCGCGCGGCCAACAGGATGGACATCGACACGCAGCGAGCCCGACGCCGCTGCGCATATCTCATCGCGTACGTTAAGAGGCTATTCATGAGCAAGATCAGCAACGACATCGGCAACACCAACATCCAGGCCGACCTCCAGCAACTGGAATCGGACCTGAAGCGCGGCGGCAAACTCGGCAACAACGACGTCGAAAAGCTGCTCGAAATGATTCTCGCGATCATCGAACAGAAGCTAGGCGGCGGTTCGCAGGGCGGCGGCGCATCCGGCAACAACGGCGGCGCCTCGACGCAAGCGCCGGGTTCCACGCAAGGCCCGGACTCCACCCAGGCGCCGTCGACCGACAACACCACCGCCCCATCCGGCAGCTCGAACGATCTGCAAAGTCAGATCGCGTCCCTGCTCCAACAGATTCTGCATACGCTGCAACAATCGTCGCAAAGCGGCCAGGGTCTCGACAAGCAGACGGGCCAACTCATCGACGATCTGCTCAAGCTGCTCCAGCAGATGGAGGGTGCGCAAGGCGGCAACCAGGCCGGCGGCGACAGCAAGGGCGGCGCAAACGGCGGCGCTCAGGCGTCGCAGATCCAGGCGCTGCTGTCCGACATCATCCAGCTTTTGCAGCAGCTTCATGGCTCGCAGACCGACGGTTCGAACGATACGGGCAACGATCCGAGCAACAACCCCGGCAGCACGGACGGCGCGAACAGCACCAACGGATCCAATAACGCGAACGGTTCGACCGACCCGAATACGCTCACGAGCGACTTGCTGAAACTGCTTTCGCAATTGCTGTCCATGCTCAACAAGCCGTCGAGCGAGCACAAGACGAAGGCCTGAAGCACGCCATCAACATCGCCGCACGCTCAGCCTCGCGGCCGTCGGAATCGCGCGGCTCGGGGCGGATCGTGCGCACTGAGGAGCAAGTAATGAGTATATTTTCGAAGATAAAGCATGCGTTCCAGAGTGTCGGTCACGACCTCGAGAAAGCCGCTAAAGCCGTCGTGCACGGCGTCGAGCACGTGGCCCATACGCTGGAAAAGGACCTGAAGAAGGTGCTGCAGGACGCACTGGCCATGACAGAGGCGCTGATGCAGGGCAATATGAAGCTGGCCATGCAGGACCTGCTGAAGACGGCCGATGATGTCGGCAAGACTGCGACGGACGCGGCCACCGCGAGCGCGGACGCCACGCTCGCAGGCTTGCAGAACATGCATCTCGGCAAGGGTTTCGATAAGGTGCTGAACAAGGTCGACAAGGGCGTCCAGACCGTCGAGAACGACGTCAACAAGGGCGTCGATGCGGCCGCCCAGGACCTCGTGTCGTCGGCCGAAGGCGTGGTCTCGGGCTCGGTCAACGCAATCAAGGATCTCGCGCATGGCAACTTCAAGGGAATGGTGAACGACCTGGCGACGGTCGGGGAGGACGCGCTCGAAGTCGCCGCCGATCTCACGCCGGAAGGGCTCACCGCGACCGTGGCGGCATCGACGCTCGCGGCCGCGCATATCGGCAGCGAGGCGCTGGACAACACGATCGCCGCCGCAATGCATGGTGGCATCGGCAAGGTCGTCAAGTCGGTCACGGAGATGGAGGCCGGCCAGGGCGCGCAGAAGTTGGCCGGCAAGGTGCTTGGCGGCGCAGGGGCAGGGGGCGGTGCCGACACCGTGATGGCAGCGGGCGGCGACGGGCTGATGCTGGCATCGCTTGCCCCCGCCGGCACGGGACGCCGTGGCGGCCACCGTGGCGCCGAAGGGCCGCATGAAACGCGTTCGATGGAAACCGCAACGACGAAGAACGCGGGCCCCGAAGGACACGGGCACGGCGACGGAAAGACCGATGGGGATAGCAGCAAGGCGAACGGCTCGAAAGAGAAGGAGGCCAAGTCGAAAGACAAGAAAGACGAGAACGACAAGGACGGGAAGACCCAGCAGGCGGGGCCGCCTCCCGGCGTGCTCGATACGCTGCTTCTCAGCTATCTCGCCGACAATCGCCGGCGCGTTGCCTGAGGCTGTGGCGCAAACAGCCCATCGCCGTCTCGTCGCTTTTTGCCTTTGGCTTTGCTTGCGCCTTCTGCTTTCGTTTGATTCATGAACATACGGCCCGCACATCGTGCGGGCCGCATTTCGTCGCGCAGGCAGTGGAAGATGGCCGCAGGCACTGGGCCCCGCATGGTTTCAGGGTTTGTCGTCGATGGCCGAGGTCGTCGGTTGCCGTGGCTGGAGCTGCGGCATCGGCAAGGTGGAGATCTGCGCGACACGAGTCATCGCGGGCACGCGCGGAAAGTTCATTGCATCGGGCGGCAGCGCCGCGGGGCCCATGCCATCGCCCACGCCTATGTTTGGGACAGTCCTTGTCCCATTCATGCCGCCGCTGGTGCCACCATTCTCGCCACCACTCGCCCTGCCACCCGCGGCCGCCGACAGCACACGCGGCGTGAGCAGGAACAGGCGCTGAAACCGCTGCCCCTGATGCTTGCGATACTTGAACAGCTCGCCGATGAGCGGAATCTTCGACAACACAGGCACGGCGATCTGCGTATGGTCGTCCTGATCCACCGAATAACCCGCAATCAGCAGACTGTCGCCCTCATTGATCAGCGCCTGCGTGTCAATCGTGCTGTTGCTGACCACGGGCAACTGCCCGACCTGCTGGTCGGTCAACTTGCCGTCCTCGATATGCACGTCCATGCGAATCTGCTCACCGTTGCCCGAGTTCACGATGGACGGCAGCACCCGCAGCGACACGCCCGCCGACACGCTGTAAAGATCCGCCGACTGGTAACCCGCCACCTGCACGTAGAACGTCTGCTTGTTGTCCATCAGTGCTTCAACGTTATCCAGCGTCTCGACCTTCGGGCTCGCCGTGATACGTGCCTGATCGGTCTGCTGCATCGCGCTGATACGGGTCAGCAGATAGCGCCCCGCTCCGCCGACCACCGCCGTCAGCACGCCGCCCGCCGGTGTAGCGAGCACGCCCGCGCTGGCGACGTCGAATGGATTACTGAAACCCTGCGGATTGAGCGAGCCCGGGTTGCTTGTCTGAGACTGCTGGCCGTTGCCTGTCTGGATATCGACGTGACCTGAGTGCAGCCGCCAGTCGACGCCGAGTTCCTGCAATGCGTTATCGGTGATCTCGATGATGCTGGCGTCGATCTCGAGGATGCCTGGACGCGTGTCCAGCGATTCGATCAGAGAGCCGAACGCGGCCATGTTCTCCGCGCGGTCCCGCACGAGAATCGAATTGCTGCGCGAATCTGCTTCGATCGTCGGCGCCGCCTGCGCCGCATGCTGTCTCGCGCGTCCCGCTGCGGGCGCAGCACCGCCGTCACGGGCCTGATTCGAGTCCATGCTTGCGTCCACCATGCCGCCTGACGGCGGCGGCGCCATGCCGTCGTCGCGAGCGCCGTATGACGAGCCGGCGCCGAGGCCCGGCAGCGTCGGCAACGGCGGCGGATGTCCGCCCGCCGATCGGGTCGCGCCCGTCGTCATGCCGTCGTCCTGCATCTCGCGCACGCTCGGCACGCGGTAGGCGTCGCGCCGTGCCGGCGGCGCATCGCCCGATGCATCGCCGCCGGCGGCCGGTACGCCCTGACCATACAGGGTGCGCAACAGCGACGCGACACCGCGCACGTTGACGCTGCGGCCATTGATCGCAATGCTACGGTCGGTCGCCCATGCGTAGCGCAGCGGAAAACGTTGCACAACGACCTTCGCACCAGGAATCGATTCGTGATCGATCAGATGCGCGACATCCGTCACGAGGTCGACGAAGCGCGGTGGACCGGAGACGACCGCCGTGCGCGATACGCTGTCGTAGCGCACCGGGAAACGCGGGTCCTCGATCTGCAGGCGGCCGAGTGCGCGCCGCAGATCCTCGGTGCTCGCATGGGTCAGGCCGAGCGTCGCGCTGCGGGCTTCGTTCGCCCCATAAATGCGCAGCACCGAGCCGTCGAAATACCACAGCACGCCGAACGATCCCGCCATCTGGTCGAGAAAGCGCTGCGGCGCAGCGTCGAAGCGCCCCGTCACCGTGCCCTCGACATGCGGCGAGATCCACGTCATTACATGCTGGCTCGCACCGAAATCGCGCAGCACGTCCTTGAGATCCTTATGATCCGCGACGTATTCGAAGCGAGTGCCCTGCCATGTGACAGTTTCGGCATGGGCCGGCAATGCGGCGGCTGCCATGAGGGCTGCGCACAGCATGCGCACCCGGAAAGCCGCGCCACGGCGGCCGAAAACGATTGCATTCATGGCAAGCCCTTAGCGTTGGATCGTCTCGGACGGCGACTCATTGAACTCGCGGCGATAGCCCTTGGCCAGCGCGGAGCGGCTCTTCAGGCCCCAGCGGCTCGCGGTATCGAAAATCGAGCCCTGCACGCGATCGTCGTTCAGCAGGTCGTTACGGATGCTTTCGAGCCGCAGCTTGCGAATCAGCGCATGCGGCGACATGCCGATCGAACGCTTGAACGCGAGTTGCAGCGCGCGCTCCGTCACGTCGATCTGCGAGGCGATTTCGCGCGTATTCAGATCGGCGCGTTCGAGATTCTCGACAATGTACCGATACGCGCGGCGATATTTCACCGTGAGACGTGACGAAATATCGTCGGCCGGCAGCGCGCGACTCGCGGCGGATTGCGTCGCCCCGAGGCCATGCGTCTCGCAGCGCAGGCAACGCAGCGCCTCGGACGCGTAGTTCGCATAGAGCCTGAGTGCCTCGGCCGGATTGCCCCGCCGCACCGCGAGCTTCGATACGCAGTACAGGTAGTCGAAATTGCAGCGGCGCGTGCCCGTATCGGCTTCCGCGCGGCTGACTTTTTCGAGCACCGTGTCGGCAACGTCGTCGAGTCCGCCTGCCAGGCTCGCCAGCACGATATCGATTTTAGCGAGAAACGCCTGGCCCGCACCGCGAAAGTGTTTTGGATGGCTTATCAGCTCGACGAGCGGTGCCACGGCAATGCGTTCGCCGCGCGCGAGCATCGCAAGGCGCTCCAGATACTCGTGCCGCTGCGCAAGAAGCGCAGGCATCGGCGACATCAACACCTTCGTTTCGGTGAGCTTGCGCGTCAGATCGGCGCGATCGCCCGCACTCTGCGCGCGCGCCAGATGCGCAGAACTCCAGAACGCGTGGTCACTCAGCGTGGTCGCCGTACGGATGCCCAACTGCACGTCAAACTCGCGGGCGAGCAGCGCGATTACGAGACGCCAGCCTGGTTCTTCCTGCGTGTCGGCGAGTTCCGCAGCGCGAAGTAGCGCGTCGTCGGCATCGCGCTGACGTCCCACCTGATGATGCACGAGCGCCGCGGCGATCAGTGCTTCGAGGACATCGGCCGGCGACGCGGCGTCGTCATCGACGATGCGCGCAAAACATTTTGCGGTCGCGCCGTAGCGGTCGCGCATCATCAGTTGCCAGCCCGCATTGCGGCACGACAGCACGCGCAGGCGATTGTCGTCACCTACGTTCATCTTCTGAGCACGGCGGTACATTTCTTCCGCATCCTGCTCGTAGCCGAGCAGAAGCGATGCGTCGGCGACCGCAACCAGCCGCGCGTCGTCCGCTTCCACCAGTTTGTGCGCCGGCCGCTCGAGCACATCGTCGACCAGGCAGTAAGCGCGTTCGGATGCGCCGTCGAGCATCGACGTCGCATACGCGGGCAGACGGCGCTTCTGTGCAAGACCTGAAAGCAAAGCAAAATAGATCGTCGAGAACATGATGGTTCCACCTCAGGATGTGTCCGATGCGGCGAACCCTACGATTCGCCCTGCGAGACCTGTGGTCCCGGCGGATTGCCGGGCACGGAAACCATGGTAGAGACATCACGCTCACGAAAACTCAACAATCGGCACGACACTTCACAACAATATTCAGCGTCTTCAGTGTACTGGATTGGACAGCATTCCTTTCGCCAATACAGCAGACAGATCGCCGAGCCGCACGTCGGTGACGACCTGTGAAGCGAATACCGCGACGAGTGCGATCAGCATCAGCACGCCGATCACGCCGCGCAGCGGCTGGCTGAGCGAAGTCGGTTCGAGCCGGTCCGCGGCGCGCGCGACGATGCCGAGACCGAGATCGACCAGCACCAGCACCAGCATCACGGGCGTGCCGAGTTTCGCGAGCGCGGTCCAGATCGAGTCGCTGCGCTGGATCAGAAATGTCAGCGCGGTGTCGGCAAGCGACGGATAAAGCACATATGTCGGCCACCATTTGAACGACTGGAACAGCGCGCCGAGAACGAACAGCATGCCCCCGCCGACATAGAACAGCGTCACGACGAGTTGCAGCAGCAGCGTCGACACCGGCGTGCTCTGGTCGCCTCGTAGCGGGTTGGTCATCTGCACGTTGTTGAACCCCGCGAGGTCGTCGATCAGCGTGCCGAGCGACTGCGCAATCCAGAACACCGTCGCCGCGCTATAACCGAATGCCAGACCGAGAAACGCCTCCTTGCAGGCGAGCACCAGCAGCATCGCGCTGCTGATCGACTCGAACGCCTGTGGGGCCTGCCCCGCGGCGACGAACAGGGTCAGCACGTAGACGACGCCGTTGCGTGCGGTGCCAGGCAACACGGTGTCGCTCGTCGCGGGCAGCAGGAGGAACGTCACCATGATGCGAATGCCCGTGAGCACCATCATGACGATGAAGTCGTGATACGCCTCGAACCAGCCGAGCAATGCCTCGGCCCACGTGTGAAAGTCATGCGTCATGGCGATCTCTCATGGCTACCGCGCATGGCGGCGGGCCAGCAGGTTTTCGGCGGCTTCCTCGTCGGCAGCGAGTTCGGCGGCCACGGCCGCGGCGCGCAGCAGCGTGTCGAGCTTGCGACGGCATTCATCGAACGAACCTTGGGCTTTGGACAGTGCAGCCGCCTGTTCGACCACCTGCGCCTGCTGACGCTCGAGCGCGGTACGCTTCTTGCGCTCGGCCGCGCGCGCCTCGTCGAGCGCTTCCTTCAGCGGCCCGCGCCACGCGTCGTGAAGCAGATAGTGGGACGTGGGCAGACGCATTGCGCCATCGAGCAGGGATACGATGCGGGCCTCGTGCTCCACCTGATTGTTCTGTGCTGCAGTGCGCGCCTGCACGGCTTCGTCGAGCAACGTCTGACGCTCCGCGAGCGCTTGCCGCTCACGCGCGAGATCGGCCTCGATGCGCTCGCATCGCCGTGCCTTCGCCGCGACGATGGTGCGCCACTTGCGGATCGCGGACGCCGTCATGAGTCGCCGAACTGGGCGAATTCGGCAACGAACGCATGCGTCGCGTCGCCGTCGGCCCATTCGTCAGTACGTTGTCCGAGGAACGCATCGATCGTCTCGTGCTGCGCCACGGCGTCGTCGGCAAGCGGGTCCGCGCCCGGCTGATATTCGCCCATCTGCAGCAGCAGCTCGACATCGACGTACTTCGCGATCAGCTTGCGCATGCGCGCTGCGCCGTCGCAATGCCCGGGGCTCGCGACCAGCGTCATCACGCGACTCAGGCTGTGCAACACGTCGATCGCGGGATAACGGTTACGCGCCGCGATCGCACGCGACAGCACGAGGTGTCCGTCGAGAATCCCGCGTACTTCCTCGCTGATCGGATCGTTGCCCTCTTCGTCTTCGGCGAGCACGGTGTAGAACGCGGTGATGGAACCTTGCTTGCCCATCCCGGCACGTTCGAGCAGGCGCGGCAGCTCAGCGAAAATCGAGGGCGGAAAGCCGCGCCGCGTGGGCGGCTCGCCGGCGGACAGACCGATCTCGCGCTGCGCGCGCGCGAAACGCGTCAACGAGTCCATCATCAGCAGCACGCGCAGCCCGCAATCGCGGAAGTACTCGGCAATCGCGGTGCCGACGTAAGCCGCCTTCGCGCGTTCAATCGACGATCGGTCGGAAGTCGCGCACACCACCACGCTGCGCGCCATGCCGTCTTCGCCGAGTATCAACTCGATGAACTCGCGCACCTCGCGGCCGCGCTCGCCGATGAGCACGATCACGTTGACGTCGCACTGCGCACCACGCGCAAGCATGCCGAGTAACGTGCTCTTGCCGACGCCCGCGGGCGCGAAGATGCCAACGCGCTGACCTTCACCCACCGTCATGAGGCCGTCGATCACGCGAACGCCAGTGTGCAGCGGCGTATCGACCATGCGCCGCGTCAGCGGATCCGGCGCCGCGGACATCACCGGACGCGGCGCATCGCAATGGATGGGACCCGCACCGTCGATCGGCTCACCGAGTCCGTCGAGCACGCGTCCGAGCAGCGCGTCGCCGACCGGCACCGACAGCGGACGTCCAAGCCCCGTCACGCGGGTGGTGCGCGACAGGCCCGCCACGCTGCCGAACGGCGCGAGCAGCGCGAACTGGCGTGTGAAACCCACCACTTCCGCGCGTTGCAGCAGCATACCTCGCGCGTCGCGCAGTTCGCACTGCTCGCCCAGCGTCGCGTCAAGTCCGCCAACCTTCAGCAGGGTGCCGACAGCCTCTACGACTTTGCCCTGCCGCGTGGCACCGTCGGCGACCAGAAGCTCCTCGCTCAGCGCATCGATGAAAGCGGTGACCTCGGTCATCGCGGGGCTCCGGCGGGGCGGGACGGGCCGACGTGCAGTTCGGTTTGCCAGTCGGGTTCGGCGTCCGGCCGCATGCCGTCCCGGGCGTCGCACGGGAAGTCGGCAAGCGCATCGCCGCTCGCGTCGGGCATCGTGCGTTCGGCAAACAGCGGCGCATCCGCAACGACTCGACTGCTCTCTACTTCCGTGCGCGCGACGCGCCGGATCGCGGCGGCAAGCGCGCGCAGTTGCGAAGGCAAGCCGGCCTCGATCAGACCATGGTCCCACTCGCACACACAGCTGCCGGGTTCCACCGCGCCATCACTCACCACGTCCGGATTGACCGGCCAGCGGTGTTCCTCGGACGCGCGTCGAAATGCGCGTGTCGCGTCCTCGACATCGCATGCGGCGACGCGCACCGTCAGAAACGACGTATCTTCAAGGCTGCGCGAGATACTCGCGGCAATCTGAGCGAACAGCGCGTCGCGGTCCGCTTCGCCGAGCACTCGCGTGATCGTGCCCATCACGACATCGGCGATGCGCTCGCGCAATGCCATCAGGAGATCGCGCTCGGTGGCCGCGCCGCGCAGCATCGCCTCATGTGCTTCGCACAACGCGCGGCGCCGGCCCGCTTCGTAGCCGAGCCGCGCAGCGTTATCGTATTTCGTCTGCGCCGCTTGCAGCATGCGCTCGCCCTCTTCGACCGCCTCCTGCCGGATCGCGTCGGCATCGCGTTGCGCGCTCGCGAGCAGTTCATCCGCGCGGCGCTCGAAATGAGCGGATGCCCGATCGAGTTCGATCAGCTGCGCGAGTTCCGGCGCGCGCAGCACATCGCGATCGATGCCAATGCCGCCTTGCGGCCCTCTCAGCCAAATAACCATGTCAACTCCGGGAACAGCGCGCCACACGCGAGAAGAAAGTCCGCGGACCCGTGAGGATCGATCGATGCGTTTGCGAACGCACCTTCGTCACCGGCGGCGTGATCCAACGCGACGCTGATCAATGTCCGCGCGGGCGCAAGCGTAAACGCGCCGTCGCGCTCAAAGAGCGCATGACCGGCGCGCGCGAGTGCATCGACGGCGAGATCGGCGGGAAGCACGGTACAAGCCGAAGGGATATTCAGGCCCAGTTGCATGAGCACGGTCAACGCGTGTTCACCCAATGCATCGCGCAACACGCGGCGTCTCGCGCCCGAAACGATCCGGCGCAATAGCCCACGCGACGGCCAGATCGCCCGCCCGGCGAGCACCCGGCGCGACCACGCGCCGTCGAGCAACGCAAGCCGGTTCGCACGCGCGGCGAACGCACTGACGGGCACGGCCGGTCCAAGCCATATATCCCGCGCGACATACCACGCGCGGCTCGCACCGTCCGTGAACGGTACGTTCAGGCGACTACACTGCTCTTGGCCGGAACGCGACGCCGCTTCCGCGATGCGCGCTTCGTAAGCAGTGAGCCATTGAAGCAGGCGCGATGCGTCCGGTATCTCGGCATCCAAAAACGCAAGTTCTTCCGCTTCCGCCCGGGCCGGCGTGTGCTCATTGGCCCTGAACGCATCGGCTCCCGCTCGCGCCACGCTCACGTCGGGGCTCCGTCTGCCCGCCGGCGAAAGCGCATGCCCACGCTCATCAATCCCGAACCGAACCGGCGCGCGAGCCACGCAAGCATCGCGGCGAGCAGGCCCACTGCAACGATTGCGCCCGCCCACAACCACTCCGGCGGCACGCGCGGCGCAACGGCAGCTGGCGCCTCGGGCGCGGCCGTGCCCGGCACCATCGTCACGCTGACGTTGTCGTAAGTGAGGCCCTCGACCGCATGCACGACGAGGTTCTTCAGATTCGGCGTGAGCGTCGAGACGTCCGTGCCCGGCAGATACTTGATGAACACCGCGGCCGATGACGGCTTGACCGTCGCAGCGAGCGGATCGTTGTTCGGCAGCACGATCTGTACGTTCGCATATGCCACTCCATCGATTCGCGACAGCACTTCGGACAGTTGCTGCGAAACGCCGTAGATGAAGCGCACACGTTCCTCGGTCGGCGTGGAGATCAGCCCGTCCTTCTTGAACATGTCGCCCAGATTCTGGAAGCGCTGATGCGGCAACCCATGCGCGCGCAGCACGTCCATCGCGCGGGCGAACTGCTCGCTCTGCACCGCCACGCTCCAGGTCTTGCCACCGTCGTCCGTTTGCTTGCTCGCATCCACGCGCGCGTCGAGCAGCACCGCCAGCATGTCGTTCGCGTCGCTCTCGGACAGTTGCGCAAAGAGCTGCTTGCTGCAACCGGTCATCAACACCGCGACGAAACACAGCAGCACGGCCCTGCGTGCCAGCTTGAGGTAGGAAGCCATCTTGGTCCGTCCTGTCGTTCTGATTCGGCTACTGGTTCTTCATCAATGTCTGCACGGAGCCCTTGGTGCCCTGCGCGACCGCCTCGCCGACATAGAGCTTGCCGACCATCTCTGACACCTGCATCTGCACCTTGATGGACTGCGCCACGGCCTCCTGCGGCGTCATCAACGGGGCCTCGCCGGCAAAACGGTCGACGTCGCCACGCAGGCTCGCGACTGCGTGGTCCTCCTCGGTAACGACTTCCGTCAGTGCCGAAGGACCATGCGAGCGCGAAGCGCTCGGCGGCGCGAGGCGTGCAGCATCGAGCTTGCTGCGAAACAGATCGACGAGTGCCGAGCCGGGCTCGGACAACGTGTTTGCGCCCGCTGCGCCGCCTGCCGCGGGCCGGCTCACGGCTTCCTCGCGCGTGACGGCGGACGTGGCCTCAAGCGGCGGCAACGGTGGAATCATGGGGTTCATCGCGATTCTCCGAGCCTATGCGCGCAGATGGCGGCGCTGCATCAACTGCTGCAACGCGCCGCGATCGATTTGCACCTCGGCCGCCGGCGCGGCTTTGTGCTTGCCCATTAGCGTCATCACAAGTTCGACGGAATCCGGGTCTTCATTTTTGTCCGCCACTTCGTTGGCATAGATGCGCCACGCCGGGTCGTCGAGTCCGCACAGCGATACCGCCAGCAGTGCCGCCACGTAAGGGCCGAAGGAGCCGCGCAGAGGGCGCTGCTCGAGCGTGCGCAAAAGGCGCACGGCTTCCGCGAAGTCGCGCCTGCGAATCATCAGCCATGCGTCGTACGCGTGCAGTTCGACGAACTCGGGACGCAAGACGTGCAGCGCGGCCAGCAGCCGCTCGGACTGTGCGATATGGCCGTGCTTCGCACCAAACATCAGCGCCTCGATCAATGCCGACACTAGCCGGTTACTGCATTTCGTCAGGGACATGGAGCACTCCTCTTGAGATCAAACGCCTGTGCCTGCGTGTCTGCCGACGTGGCAAACGGCTGCGCGGTGGCCGACGCTGGGGTGAACCGTAACGCCCACGTTCCGCGTCGGCCGCCCGTTGCGGCGAAACGTGAGCGCACTGAACGAAAGGCGGGGTTCGGCAGCGCCTGGCTTCGGTACGGGCTGCGTGCGGGCCCGCCCGGGCTCGCTCGAATTCGTGGCCGGCTTCGGTGCCGGACCCAACGATTCGCCGCGCACGTGAGTCGCAGCGACGCATGCCGCCGACAATCGACCGCAATTCCCCTCCCCGACGACTTCGCGATGGCCGACGAAAAAACTGAAGAGCCAACCGACAAGAAGCTGCGCGATGCGCGCCGCGACGGCGAGACCGTGAAGAGCACGGACCTGCCGTTCGCCGCAATCCTGCTTGTGGCATCAGTCGGCTTTACCGTTGCCGGGCCTCACATGGCCGAACAGTTGCACGTACTGATGCACCGCAGCCTCGACGTCGCCCGAATGGAGTCGCCCGGGGTGCAGTTGCGCGACCTGCTCGTCGAGGCCGGCACGTGCGCATTGATGCTGGTACTCCCTGTCGCGCTCGCCGCGTCGATCACGGGCATCGCCGCGCTTGCGGCGCAGGTAGGCCTGCAGATCTCGACCAAGCCGCTCGAGCCGAAGTTCGATGCGATCAACCCCGCGTCGGGTCTCAAGCGCATCTTCTCGCTGCGCTCGCTGATCGACCTCGCGAAGACCGTGATCAAGGCGGTCGTGATTTCCGCGGTTCTGTGGAAGGCGATCGTCCTCCTTACACCGTTGATGATCGGCGTCGTATACGAGCCGCTCGACAGCATCGACGGCATCGCGTGGGGCACGCTGTGCAAGCTGTTCGGCATTGCGGGCACGCTCTATCTGGTGATCGGCGCCGCCGACTACGGTGTGCAGCGGTGGCTCTTCATTCGCGATCACCGGATGAGCAAGGACGAAGTGAAGCGCGAGAACAAGAATTCGGAAGGCGATCCACATATCAAAAGCGAGCGCCGCAAGCTCTCGCGCGAATTCGCGTCGTCGGCACCGCAACAGCCCGTGAAGCACGCCAATGTGGTCATCGTGAATCCGACCCACTACGCGGTCGCGCTGCGCTACGTCCCCGCCGAATGCGGACTGCCGCGTGTGATCGCGAAGGGCGTCGATGCGGAGGCGCGCGTGATCCGCGAAGAGGCGGCACGGCGCGGCATTCCGGTCATCGGCAATCCCCCGCTCGCGCGGGCGCTCTATCGCGTCACGCTGGACGACTCCATTCCCGAACCGCTGTTCGATGCGGTCGCCGCAGTGCTCGCGTGGGTCGAAAACATCGGCGGACGGCGCAGCGACGCCGAGGCCACTACCTGACATTCACGGAGAAGCTCATGTTCAAGACAGTCCGCCTCAACGAGTTCGGCGGCGAAGTCGCGATCGCATCGCTGATCGTCGCGGTAATCTCGCTGATGATCCTGCCGCTGCCGCCGTTTCTGATCGATGCGCTGCTCGGCCTGAACATCACGATCAGCGTACTGCTGCTGATGGTCACGATGTACATACCGAACGCGAGCTCTCTGTATTCATTTCCGTCGCTGCTGCTTTTCACGACCCTGTTCCGTCTGTCGTTGAACATTGCGTCCACCAAGTCGATCCTGCTGCATGCGGAGGCGGGCCACATCATCGAGAGCTTCGGCGAACTGGTGGTAGGCGGCAACCTCGTGGTCGGGCTCGTGGTGTTCCTGATCATCGCGACCGTGCAGTTCATCGTGATCGCGAAAGGATCGGAACGGGTCGCCGAAGTCGGCGCGCGCTTCACACTCGACGCGATGCCCGGCAAGCAGATGAGTATCGACGCCGACGTACGCGCCGGCAACATCACGGCCGAAGACGCGCAGCGCCGCCGCGGCATGCTGGCAATCGAAAGCCAGCTGCATGGCGGCATGGACGGCGCGATGAAGTTCGTCAAGGGCGACGCCATCGCAGGTCTGGTGATCACGCTCGTGAACATTCTCGCAGGCATCGTGATCGGCGTGAGCTATCACGGGATGACCGCAGGCGAAGCAGCGAACCGCTTTTCTGTACTGTCGATCGGCGACGCGATGGTCTCGCAG
The DNA here is from genome assembly GCF_905339875.1 of Burkholderia sp. BCC1998. NCBI lineage: Bacteria > Pseudomonadati > Pseudomonadota > Betaproteobacteria > Burkholderiales > Burkholderiaceae > Burkholderia > Burkholderia sp. BCC1998. The sequence goes on along the minus strand of NZ_CAJPHE010000014.1, from coordinate 163,962 downwards.
ATTCCGTCACTGCTGATCTCGGTCGCAGCGGGCATCCTCATCACGCGCGTCGCCGACGAACACAGCAAACCCAGTTCGCTCGGCACCGAGATCGTGCGTCAGCTCTCGACCAGTTCGCGCGCGCTCTATGGCGCCGCCGTGCTGCTGGGTGGCTTCGCACTCGTGCCGGGCTTTCCGTCGGCGCTTTTCGTGCTGCTGGCCGCTGCGCTGTTCGGCGGCGGCCATGTGCTGCGTAAGCAGACGAAAAGCAAGGAGCCGAATGCCGGCCCGGAACTGTCGTCGCTGCGCACCGACGGCTACAAAGGGCACCCACCGACCATCGCCGCGCATCCGCCCGCCTTCGCCGCCCCGCTCTCGGTATGTCTCGCGCCGCAGCTCGCGGCGCAATTCGACACGGCCACCTTGAATCGCGCATTCGACACGACGCGCAGGGCGCTCGTCAACGATCTCGGGTTGCCGTTTCCGCGCACCGCCGTGTGGACCAGCGCCGCCGTGCCGAACCCTTCGTATCAGATCCTGTTGCACGACGTGCCGCAACCACCGGTCGAACTACCGGCCGCGAAAGCCGGCCGTGAACAGGCGCTTGCCGATGCGGTCGGCGACATCGTCCGCCAGCACGCACATCTCTTTCTCGGCCTGCAGGAAACGCAATGGATACTGGAACGCGTCGGCGTCGAGTATCCCGGGCTCGTCGCCGAAGTACAGAAGGTCGTGCCCGTGCTGCGTATCGCCGAAGTGCTCAAGCGGCTGCTCGAGGAACACGTGCCGATCCGCAACCTGCGCGCAATCTTCGAGAGCCTCGTGAACTGGGGCGCGAAAGAGAAAGATCTGCTGCTGCTTACCGAATACGTGCGAGGCGATCTCGGCCGCTACATCGCGCACCGGGCGACGGGCGGCACCAGGCGGTTGGCCGCGATCGTACTCGACGTCGAGGTTGAACAGACCATCCGCCAGTCGATCAAGCAGACGCCGGCAGGCAACTTCCTGACGCTGGAACCGCAGCAGGTCGAGCAGTTGCTCGAAGCCGTCGAAGAGCTGGTGGGCCCGCAGCCACCAGATGGTCTCGCGGTCGTCACCTCGATGGACATCCGCCGCTACTTCCGGCGCATGATCGAGCAACGGTTAAAGGGGTTGGAGGTGTATTCGTTCCAGGAACTGGGCGAAGACGTCGATCTGCAGCCAGTCGGCCGCGTCGCGTTCTGACGGCGCCCTGCCGGAGATTTGACGGAATAGCACGCGATGACACGCATTCGATCCACCCGCGAGATACGCATCACGCCGCCTGTGCCACCACGCACCGACACCGCACCGCATACGGCGGACAGGTGCGTCAGGTCGTCTGTCTCCAGCGAAACCGATCCCGACGTTCAACGTTTCGGCTTACTTTACGACGCCGCACGTCAACGAAGCAGCAACGGCGAAGAAGACCAGACGTCGGGTCATGGTTCGCCGGATGACAACGCGCGTGACGACGGTTTCCATCAAGACGCTCACGCCGACACATCGTCGCTGGATGGTGCTGCGGCGCTGGATACGCCACCCTCGCCTCTCCCCGTGATGCCCCCGCTGCCGCCGTTGCATCCGCTTTCGGGTGCACTCATGGCGCTGCGCAAAGGTCGCCGCGCGTCGGTGGCGGATTCAGGCGGCACTGCAAACGCATCCGGCCGCCGGATGACGAGGGAACACCCACCCGATTCGCACGACGCAATCCCCGACGAACTATTTGGCATCCAGATGGTTCGCCGCTGCGCTCGGGCGGCCGAAGGCGATCTGCTCGCCCAGCATCTCGCGGAACAGGTAGCCGGATTTTGCACGAGCCCCGCAGTCAGGCGCACGGGACAGTGGGAGATCGCTGTCGAACTGGATCCCTCCATTCTTCCGCGCACGCAGCTGCATCTGAGCCTTTCGGGCTCGGCCCTAACGCTTCGTTTCGATAGCCGCGACCCCCGCGCCCGGCAGCTAATCTGTGACAACGGCAACGAGTTGAAAACCCGGCTCCAGGCCCGTCTCGACAGCCGGATCGCGGTGGAAGTCACTGTACTCTAAAGGAATCCGAATCATGTCATTGCCCCAAGGCTGCACCCGCGTCGCGGACAGGCTGCGCCACTACACGCCGGCGCTCGCCGGCGTGTCGCGCACGCTGTTTGATGCGCGCAGCCGGCTTGCCGGCCTTGCCTTCCGATTAGCGGCCGCACCTGCCGTGGGCGCCCAGACGCGCAGCGCTGCGGGTGCCGCTCATGCCGTGCGACTGCGAATCGGCAGCGCACAAGGCGAGCTATGCGTGAGCGTCGACGTGAGCCGTCATGCGGCGCTGCAAGCGATCGGGCTCGAACCGGATGCCGAGCGCCGCACCGCGCTTGCCAACCTGTGGCTCGCTGGGCCGCTCGGCATGCTGGCCGGACACGGCGTCGCACTGCCGTCCGTGCAGGACGTTTCATTTGACGCCGAACCGCGCGGCAGCGCGCACAGCGCCGGCGCACTACCTATCGGATACGAGCATGCGGGCGTCGCCCACACGGTCACACTGCTCGAAGCACCCGCCGCGCTCGCTGCTGCACTGGAGCGCCGACTGACGTCCAACACGTCCACGCGAACACCCGACATCGCGCTGCCCGATGCGCTCGCCGGCCTCGCCGTGCCGACCCGCGTCCGGCTGCGCAGCCGCCGCTGCGGCGCGGCGCTGCTGGCGTCGCTGCGCACCGGCGACGTGCTGCTCGGCTGGCCGCGTGCGCGCGATTATGCGCATGGTGCGCCACTCGAGCACGCGATCCTGCTATGGGGCGCGGCAACTGGCCGCGCCGCGTGTGCGCACGCGCGCATCGACGGACGCAACCTCATTCTTGACACGATTCCAGAGATGATGAGCCACGACCACGACCTTTCCCTCGACAGTTTGTCCGAACCCTCTTCCGAGTCTTCCGGCGACGCCTCGGCCACCGGCCATCCCGTCGATCTGAGCGATGTCGAGCTGCCGGTTCATATCGAGGTGGTGACCGTCAATCTCACGTTCGCACAGATCGCCGCATTGCAACCGGGTTACATCCTGACCTTGCCGCTTGCGCTTGCCGACGCGGAAATCCGCCTCGTCGCGCATGGGCAAACGCTCGCGCTCGGCGAACTCGTCGCGGTCGGGGACAACCTCGGCATCCAGATCCAGCACATTGCGAACTCCGATGAACGGCACACCTGAAATCGCGTCCCTGCTCGTCGCCGCGCTCGCGCTCGCTGTCCTGCCGTTCGCCGCGATGGTCGTCACGTCCTACACGAAGATCGTGGTCGTGCTCGGGCTGCTGCGCAACGCGCTCGGTCTGCAACAGGTGCCGCCCACCTCCGTCCTGAACGGCGTCGCGATCATGGTTTCGTGCTTCATCATGGCGCCCGTTGGCATGGAAGCGATGCACCGCGCCCAGCTTTCCGGCGAGGGCGGATCCGGCATGCAGGTGATGCCGCTCCTCGACGCCGCGCGCGAGCCGTTTCGTGTGTTCCTGAAGCGTCATGCGTCTGAGCGGGAAAAAGCCTTCTTTCTGCGCTCGGCCCGCGAGATTTGGCCGCCCGAGCGTGCCGCCGAACTCAAACCCGACGACCTTATCGTGCTTGCGCCCGCCTTCACGCTGAGCGAGCTGACTGCCGCGTTCAAGATGGGCTTCCTGCTGTACCTCGCCTTCATCGTGATGGACCTCGTGATCGCCAACGTGCTGATGGCGCTCGGACTATCGCAGGTCAATCCGACCAACGTCGCGATTCCGTTCAAGCTGCTGCTGTTCGTTTCATTGGACGGTTGGTCGACGCTGATCCACGGACTCATCTCTACTTACAGGTGACGCCTTGGAATACGACGCGATAACCCATCTCACCACGCAGGCGCTCACGCTGTGCCTGATGGTGTCGTTGCCGCCGGTCGTGGTGGCCGCGGTGACCGGCCTGTTGATTGCCTTTTTTCAGGCTGTTACGTCGCTGCAGGACTCCAGCATTTCGCAGAGCGTGAAGCTCGTCGTCGTCACGGTCGTCATCGTGATTGCCGCGCCCTGGGGCGCTGCCGCGATCCAGAACTTCGCTCGAACGGTTATGCAGGTGATGTTTCCATGAGCATCCCACGTATCGGCATCGGCTACACGCCGCCCGACCTCTTCACCGAAGCCGAGGCGGACGCGGCGCAACAGCAGGCCGTGCTGGCCACGCCGCAACCGCATCACCGCCATGCGCTCTCACGCGCAAAACGGCAATCGCTGAAGAAGCGGCGCAGCGCCGAGAGCCCTGACGCGAACGATCCTGCCTCCGAAAGCGAAGAGCTGCTGATGATGCTCGATCAGCATCTTCGAAGGGATCAAACAGGTGTGCTCAAAGTCGACGCGCGCGATTCGCGCGGCAGCCAGCACGGCTTCGATCACGACGATCATTGCGCCAGCCCGGAGACGGCAGGCAAGCGCTCGACTCACGACGACGATCTGAACCTGCCCGCGCGCGAGTTGCCGATGCATCTCGTGATGCGCGATTCACGCGATGAATCGGTGCTGTCGAAGCACTGGCGCACGACCGCGAATGATAGCGGCGACGACTCGACGTTCGCGTCTGGCGCACGCGCCGAAGCGGCGCTGCTCGGCATACGTGCGTCGCGGGCAGGGCCAGCCGGAGCGATGACAGCCAGGCCGGCAGCGACCACGAACGTGCCCCCACCGCGAACCGCATCGACGCATAGGGCTCCGGCGCATGCAAATGCGATGGATCCTGCACGTCAGGAAGCCATGCGTGGCAGTTCGACCTATCAGGTGCTCGCGATCGTCCGCGAGTTTATGCGGATGCCCGACGACTCACGAACGTCGCGGGCGACGCTCGCCCAGGTGCGCGAACGCCTCGTCGCCGCGGCCACGCAAAGCGGGCGCGATACGCAGACGACGGATGCCCGCAGCGCGGCGCGGCGACCGCTCTCGCCGGCGGAGGAGTCGATGAATCTGCTGTTGCCTATCGCGCTGCTCAACCTCGGTCGCAGCCGCACGCGTGCCGGCCGCGCGATGGGCATGTCCGCGCTTTCAGCCCTGATCCGCCGCGGCCGCGGATGGTGACGGCGGGCGCTATCCCGTCATTCTCACAGACAAGAGGTTTCGTTCATGTCCAAAGAAATTCGCGTACTCACCGGCTTCCATGCCGGTGCTCAGATAGAGTTGAGTACAACAACGATGTCGATCGGAGCACAGGCCGATGCTGATATCGTGATCAATGACTGGAGCGAAGGCACCATGCAGCTGTCAATAGATGCTAAGGATAACATAATGATAGGCATACCCGGAGATCTTTCGTCCGCAACCGTGATGGAGAACTTCGTGGCGCAGCGTTTCGGCGAGGTGGTGCTGTGCGCGGGTCCGCTCGACGCGCCCTGGCCGTCCGACCTGCAACTGATGGAACGGCTGCTGGCCCCGCATCACGAAGGCCGCAAGTACGACGGCGAGCAGAGCGATGGCGTGTTTCCCGCCGCCCCGCCGTCGCCGGTCGTGATGAAGCGTCGGCACCGCGCGCCGTGGGTCCATGCGAGCGTCGCCGCCCTGCTGGTCGGCTCGATGGGCGCGGCGGCCTTGGTCCTACCCGCCGGCAAGACCTCACAGGCAGCAGACCGGTCGCAAGCCAGAGCCACGCTCGCCGATGTTCAGCAGGCACTCGCGCAATTGCATCAGCCGGACCTTACGGTGGCGCCGCAGGCCGACGGCTTCGTCGTGACGGGCATCGCATCGAATACGGCGGACGCTCGCACCGCCCTTCAGGCACTGGCCGGCAAGCGCCTCAGCTGGAACGTGAAGCCCGGTGACGAGATTGCGGGTGCACTCGCGGAATCGCTGCACGAGCCGAACGTGCAGGTACGTTACGTCGGCGCGCGGCGCTTCGAGGTCAGCGGCACGGCGCGCCGGCCCGCCACGGTGCACGAAGTGGTCGAGCGCTTTCGCGCCGACATCGGTCCGCTTGTCGCGGGCATCGACGTGAACGTGACGCGCACCGACGATCTGGGCGTGGCAGGCGACATGGACTCGGCGTTATCGGCAGATGGCGTGAAATACGTGGAATCGAGCGACGGCACGAAAAACTTCGTCGCCGACATTCCTGGCAACACTACCATTCATTGAGGATGACGAACATGTACGAAGCGATGACCGACAAACTGATCGACGTGCTGGCTGACTTGCCGCAAGCAGCGACGCAGCGCCATCGCCACGGCGAAGTGCGCGAGGTAGCGGAGGCGCTGGACACAGTGGCCGGCACCGTGGCCTCGCAATCGACGGACACGGCAAGCGCCGAAGCACAGGCAGGACGTGTCGCTGCCGACGGATTTCGCGCTGCGGCTGAACTCTGCCGCATCGCAACGGAGTAGTACCACCTGCATCGCTGCTCATGCAGCCGGTGTGCAGCGATGCAGGCGAACCGTGCGCAACCCGAAAAGGGCCGCACGCTTTCCAGTGGCCCGCATGACGCGGAACACTTCCACGCAGCACCACGTTCTATCTTTTAGGAGATTCAACATGCCCGGTAAAATCACCCCGCCTACCGACGCAGGCGCAACTGGCAGCTCGATCGCTGAGATCTATAAGGCGATGGCTGAAGAAAACGAAATCAACAAGGCCAACACGACCGCGAAGCTGGCGACGATGGGCCTGAAGGCCGCGAAGGATATCGTCGGCTAAGCGCTCCGGCGCGCCATCCGGCCGCGCATGGTGCGCCGGTTGGAAGCCGTTCGCGGTTTCCAACCGGTTTCTTTTTTTAACGCCTGCGTGGGCCCCCCCGTGTGGCGGACAGACGCTCGTGAACCGATCCGGCCATAGCAATGAGCATCGAACGACGTGATGAGCTGATTCGTGAAATCTGCGCGCTCCGCGATATGCCGGCACCGGACACCGCGCTCGAACGCGGCGTACTGGAGATCGACGGCTTCGACGCTGCGATCGATCACTTCGAGGAAGACCAGGACGCGCTGTATGTCACGTTCCAGTTTGGCATCGTCACGGCGGGGCGCACGTTGCGCGTGTTTCGCCTGCTGCTCGAGGCGAACCTCGCTGTCTATGCACAAGACCAGGCGCAACTCGGCCTGGAGACCGACACCGGCGGCATCGTGCTGATCGCGCGCGTGGCATTGAGCGACGAGATCACGGGCCAATGGATGCTGGAGCTGATCGAGCACTATGTCGAGCACGGCCGCTACTGGCGCGACAACATCTTCGTGGCACGCGACGATCTTTTCGAGAACCTCGCGCGCGGCGACTATGTGTGGATTCGCGCCTGAACCCCTTATTTGGAGAATCAGATGACATCACGCGTCGGCAGTCACGGCAATACGACGGATCATCCGTCGACTCACGAGACAGGAACCACCAGCAAGGACAAGAGCAAGGACAAGAACGGGGACCCGGGCGGTAGTCAGGCCGATCTGGATGCGGCGATCCAGGCGTTCGGCAGCCAGGTCATGATGCAAATCTTTCAGGACCAGCAGGAACGTCGCGCCGAAGAACGGGAGGAAGATCCGGACAGCGCGTAAGCGACGCGAACGCGATCGGCTGGCCGCATGAGTCGGCCACGCAGCCGATGCATGTGGCTCGCCGGGCGAACGTTGTCCCGGCGAGCCGCAGTTGTCATGCTCCGTCTGACGCGCTGTTTCATGCCGCTGACTTACCCCGCTCTATCAGGCCGCTCCGTTACGCCATCGTGGGTGCGAGCGTCATCCGCGTGGCGCCGCGCGAATAGTCCTCTTCACGCCTGCCGCTCCGGTCGGGGGAGTTCGGCAGCGTGGCGAAGCTCGGCCCGGCGCTGGCATCGAATTCCGCTTGCGCCGCCTGAGCGACCTCGAGCTTGTAGCCGAGCGCATACACGGTCTTCAGACTCAGCTCCGAAGTGCGCGACAGGTCCAGCTTCTTGCGCAGCTTGTAGATGTGCTGCTCGAGCGTGCGCGCGGCAATCTGCTCGGTGGCGCCCCAGATGCTCGCCGCGATCTGCGCGCGGCTGTAGAACTTTCCGGGGTTCGAGAAGAATAGCCAGGCGATCGCAAACTCGCGCGCGGTCAGCGCAATTTCGACACCGTCGATCGCCGCGCGGCCGGTGTCCTTTTGCAGCAGATAGCGGCCAATCTGGATCTCACGTGTCACGGTGTTGCAGATGCTCCGTTGCAACGCAAGGTGCGCGCGAAAACGGATCTGCTCCATGTCGTAGCGATTGGCGACGTCGGTCGCGCCAGTGTCGATCCAGCGCAACAGGCTCGTCCAGCTCGACTGGTTCGTCAGCACGATGAGCGGCGTGCAGATGTCGGCATTGCAACTGCGCCATGACAGCAAGGCGCTCGTTGCTGTCGGTTCGGTCTTCGAATCGATCAGCACCAGGTCGTAGCGATTCGCACGCATCGCGCGCAACAGGTCGAGCTCACACGAGAACGACTCGACAACGATGCCATCTCCTGCGAATGATTCTTCAAGATTGCGTCGAAGCACCCGATCGTCGGTCGCGATTGCAAAGAGCAGGTCATTATTCACGGCGGTTCGCATCCAGATAAGTGACAATCTTTCCCATTACTGGCCGGCCCCCTCCTGCGATGCCGGCGGCTATCCCCGATACAGCTTGTTGTCCTCTCACTCGCGATATGTTGTCCGTCGTGCTGTCGTGGATCGCGGCAACAGAGCACCGAAAGGCGCGCTTCGTTGCGCGATCGTCGTTGACGTTATCGAGTGAGATCTCTCTGTCCGTTAGTGCATCGGGAGGGCACGACGGATGCGCGTCGCGTATTTATTTTGTTGCGCAGTGCACAACCGCTGTTGCGCGAAGCAGCGCTTCTTCTTTCAATTTTCAGCTATTGAATGCCATCGCCTGGCAAACGTCGATGAACCTCGCGATGTAGCAGCGTGCCCCTGACAAACTGCCCTGCGCGCGCATGTGAACGATTCGTGTCGCACTTCTGACGGCCAGCTTACGAATGCCGGCGCGTGAGCCCACGTATGCGCATGACGCGTTGTGGGCGCGACCGCATTAACGCATGTCGACGCGACGGGTGAAGCGGTTGATCGCCGCGAGATACAGATCCGGGTCGGCATGATAGCCCATGCCGGGCGGGCCGCTCGGCTGCGGAGGCAACGTCTCGATGTCGCCGTCTGCCGAGCGCCTCTTCCCGTCATAGTCGCTCAACGCGAGCTTGAGTCGCACGAGGCCCGGCGACTTGAAACCGAGCCCCTTCATGCGCCCCATCAGCCCCTTGCGCGGATTCGCCGGATAGTCAAGCGTGACGGCGACGCCTCGCAACTTCTCGTAATCGTATTCGAGCGTGCCGCCCTTGACTGCATGCCGCAACTGCACGGTGTTGGGCAATTTCGGATCGAGCAACACGAGCGGCGGCTGCGTCTGCAACCTCACGCGGCTTTGTAGCGCCGCGGCGAAGAGTTGTGCAGTCGCACCCCCCATTGACGCGCCCGCAATGTGTTCGAACTCGACCCGATAACCTTCGCGTTGGGCGTGATCGATCTTTTGCGCGATGATTTCCGCCGCGTCGCGCGCTGCGCCGAACACCTTGCCGACGCCGCCTGTCCCGGTGACAAGCGCCTGCCTCACGTCGCGCCAGTTCTCCATGCCTCCGAAGAACACGCGCAGCTTCACGCAGCGCGTGCCGTCCGCCGCAGTGGATCGTCGTTCCTCAAACTGGAGATGCGTGACGTTCGCCGCATCCACGAGTTTCTCCTTCTGCTCGGCCGTGAGTGCCGTGAACAGCCACGCGTTGCGGATGTTGGTCTCATTGAGGTGCGCGGGGACCAGTTCGATGCGCGGCGGACTCACCTGCGTGTGCTTTGCGAAGTGCTCGGCGAATACCTGCGAACTGCCGCCCTCCGTCACCCTTGCCGCGACGGATTCAATTGAAAAGCGCTGTCCGTCCTCACGATGCCCGGGCGCCGTGAGTTCGACCATCAGTTCGGCCAGCGCTTCCACGGCCTTGAAATTAGCCGAATCCGGCTGCGACGCGAGGGGCTCGACGCCATAGTCCACGGACGGCTTGAAGTGCAACTGCAACAGGTTCTGCGTCTCGCCGTTCCTGCCTCGCTGCCGGCGCTCGGTCATGAAGCAGCCGGCCCGATTGGCGGCGGCGACGAGTTGCTCCCGACGTCCGGGCGGCAAGCCGCGGCCGAACTGCAGCTGTCCGATTGAAGCGGCGTCGGGCATGGGTGGCCCCTGATAGACCGCGCCGCGCAGGATGCGCGCAAGCGCGGCCCGTTGCAGATTGCGCATGTGTTCATCCGGATGCGCGGGCCCGAGGCCGAGTGCTTCGGTGATGGAAGAGAGCTGCTCGTCGCCGAGGTTGTAGGTCGACATCAGCACGTTGTCCATGCCGTCGATCTTCGGCCCCGACGGCAACGCGCGAACGGATCTCGGCCTCGCTGCGCGCATCTGGGCGGTAGTGGATTCGCTCGCGGATCGCGGCGTCTCGTCGGCGGCGGCGCCGGGCGATGCCGCGCGCGTCGATGCTGGCGCCCGCGTTTGCGGCTGCGAGGACAGATCCGCATCGACGCCACCTTGCGTTCGCATCGACGGCGATCCACGCGATGGCGAGCGCATGTCGATCATACTGCCGCCGCTGCTCAACGAACGTTCGTGCGGCGCGCGATCCAGTTGCAGGCGCGCCATGTGCGCGGTCGTTTCGGTCGTGGGGCGTTCGCGGTGCATCAGCTCGCCGAGCGTTGTGCCCGGCGCCACTTCCTCGATTTCGTCGCCAGCGCTCCAGCGATGCAATCGCTCGACCGATGCGCGTGACGCACGTCGGTCGCCGGCCGCGGCCGGTTCATGCGATGGCGAGGGTGATGAAGAACGCGCGCCGAACGTGAGCAACGCGGAGTTGGTTGAACGAACGCGCGCGCGACGGCCTGCGTCGTCGCGATGTGTCGCGGTCTCTGGCGTCGAGCCAGGACCGGAAATCGAGCGTGCGTCGATCGTTGAACGGGTTTTCATGGCGCCTCCTCTGCGCGACAGACGGTTAAGCGAACGGTCGCAGTCGCGCGGCACGATGCGCCCCGCATCGCTCGAGCACGTATTGAACATTTGCGCTCAAGCACGTCCACCGAAGCCCAGCGAAAACTTGAGCGCCGGCGCGAACCATGCATGACGCCGCGTACCGTCGTGCGACAGGCTTCGTTCGCGCCTTCATTTTTTCGGGCTGTCACGCGCACGGTCATACGCGCGACGATCACAATCGCGCCGTCCAGCAGGATTCGCAGGAGTTCGTCATGCAGCACAACATGCATTGTTCACGGCTCGCCATCGCCGTCAGCGTGACCATCGCGCTCATGATGCAATCCGCGCACGCAGATTGCTTCGACGACGCCGCAGCCTACCAGCACGTCAATCCGCTGATTCTGCGGGCCATCGCGTGGCAGGAGTCGCACAACCGACCCAACGCGACGCACCTCAATGCAAACGGCTCGCTCGACTACGGCCTCATGCAGATCAACTCGATTCATCTGCGGGAGCTTGCGCGCTATCACATCGATCGCGATGCGCTGATGCACCCGTGCAAGAACGTGTATATCGCTGCATGGCATCTGCGCGGGAAGATGGAAAAGTACGGCAATACATGGGCTGCGGTCGGCGCTTATCATTCGGAGACGCCGGCCGAGCGCGATTTTTACGCGCGGCATATTGCGGCCATCGTGAGGCAATGGCGCGATATGCCGAACCCGTTGCCGAATGCAGCGCCGACTTCATCACAGGATCCGACACGGATCGTCAAAAAAAAGAATGCGTCGTGAAATGCTCGATCTGGGGCCACGCGGCGCCCGTTGACTGAGACGGCCGGCGGCTGACGGGTTCGCTCTCCCGCATAATGTTTCGCCGCGACCGCCCTATCCCGTACACCCGTTGCCCACAATATCGACACTACGCAACATTACCGGTGTGCTCATGTTCAATTCCCGAATCCAGAACCAGTCGTCCAGTCCGCTGCCCGTATCGAGCGTCCCGCCCGAATCGCCGAGCCGAGCGACCGCTTCGACCGCGTCGCCATCGCGGCGTGCCTCGTCATCCGACGCGGCGTTGGAACCGCTTGCGCATGCGCCCGTCAGGTCTGCCGTCGCCGGACACGCGCAGCGTGGCCACGCGCTCGCGCGGCTCAGGCTGATCGGGACCGCCGCGCCCTCGCCGCCCCCCGTCAATCCGTGGAACATGCTGCTGCACGGACTGAAGGCTGGCGACGCCGCAGCGGCCTATGCCGGCGCGCTGGCAGGCGCCGAATCGCCTGGTCCGCTGCCCGCTCCACATCGGACCGTTCTGCGCGAGCTCAAGGCACTGCGCCACTCCCCCGCCTGGCAAGACGTGAGCGCACGGATTCGGTCCCACGAAGGCTTCGAGCATCTCAGCCTGCGCGGCGTCTCCCGGATGATCGAGATCGCCAAGTCGTTCGGCACTTCCAGATCATGGGTGTGCGAAGCGACGACCAAAGGCGTGTTCGACGCAGCGTTCGCCAGCACGATCTTCGGCAGCGCGGAGCGCTATGCGTCGGCTATCGAAGCGGATCCCGAATTGAGCCAGTTGCGAGCGACGCCGCCATCGCAGTGGAACGCACGGCAGCGTGAGCAGGCGATCAACGCATTGGGCCGGCACGTCAACGATGCGTTCGGCGTCCGGAGCAAGGTGCGGTACGCGGGCGAGCAATCGGTCGCGGACGAAGGCTCGCTGATGAAAACCTACGACCGAAGCGCGCGCGTTGACGTGTTCGATCCCGCCTTCCGCCACGGCTTCCTGACGCTGGCAGAAGGCGTGTTTCACGAGGCTGTCCACGTTCGACAGCACACGCAAAACTTCGACGCCGATACGCTGCAACTGCTCAAGCTGTCGCCGAATCCCGCGACGCGCTACGAAGCCACGGTTGGACTGATCGAAAGCATGGCTTATCGCTCGGGACTGATCGCCGCGCTGAGCCTGATCCGGCGCTCGGACGACGGCTCCTTCTTGGCTCATGTCGCGTCGCAACTCGAGGCGGTGCCGCAGGATCCTTGGGTACTTCTGCGCACTGAACTCGCAGCCAGGACGGGGCAAACCCTGCACGGACTGATTGCGATGCACGACGGCCGCATCACGACGCGCGGCGATACCGCAGACGTGCTACAGGCCATTCACGAAATCTGTTCGCAAGGCCAGCACGGTAACCACGGCCGCCTCATCGCAAAAGCCCTGTGGGGCGCGTGGCCCGACGCCGCGAAAATGCTGGGAGAAGACCACCGAGACGCGAACGCGCTCAAGGATTTCGAGCGCACGCTGGATGCCGCGTGCGGAGGCCGTTTGCATATGTCGGGCCTGCAACTGCTCGGCCGGCACGGGATATCAGAGCAGATGATCCGCCCCGCGCATGAGAAAGGCACCTTGACCACGGGCCTGAAACTGGTCGCGCAGGTCTCCACCTCGTTAGAAATGCTGCGAATCCGGCACGCCCTGCGATTCGTGCTCGGTGAGGCGGGCATTCGCGCCTATGTGACAGTGCTTGGGCTGCCGCCGTGCGCGCCAGACACGGCAGAGCCCAGCTCATCTGGAGCGCCGGCTTGAGCAGCCCCTGCTGTGGTAGTGCAGACAGCGCGATCTCACCTGCGCTGTCCAGTTGCTCGACATGCCACCCGGAATTGATCGGCGAGCACGGATTGCTCAAGCGCCTGCAGGCGGCGATATCGCCCGCCCGGGGGAACGGCTGGTACGACGCCCAATTGCACCGGCATGGTGCTCGCCGTGTAGAGATTCAGGGCCCTTCGCGATCTGGCCAAGCATCATGGACTCATTGCTCCGCGACTTCCATCGCCGTGGCGAGCATGGTTTCGGACAACGCACGAGGACGACCACCGCCCTGGCCTGACAGCAGACCACACAAGCCAGCCCCAACGGCCGAGACCAGTTGTGGATCGACTGTGCGCTGACATTCGCGCCCGGCAACGGGCCTTGGGTGCACTCGATCCGCTGCCCAGCAGCAGGAGTCCCGCAGCTCGTGCGAAGATGTCGTTGCTTCAAGGACACTTGCTTCCAGGCATGCCTCTCTCTGCTTCGCTAAGCTTGATGATGCATTTCATCAGATATTATTTGAGTTGGACTCCTGAATCAAACGCACCAGCTTCAAAACCGTCTACCCAGAATACTTCCCCGCGATTCGGACGCCAATTAGGCGAATCATTCATCGCTGAGTCACATAGTTCCGATAAATGGGACAAGACGCTGCCGCCGCTCCCAACGGTCGCGCGATTCAATAATTTTCGTGCTGCCAGGCAGGTATGCTTGTAGCCGGGCAACGGTTTGAGGCACGGCTCACGCAACCTTCGCCAGCCGCATGGCTTAGCCGATCCGCGCCTCGCTTGTCCGTATGACCTGACGTGCCGCCGGCCTTGAGTTCGGTGTGCGAGTAATGTGGAGACCGTAAGGGAAGCGAATGGTGGCACATCCTGTCGACGAGACGCGCATTTTCTGGTCGAGTTCAGCCGGCCGTCCCGCGCCCGCAGTCATCAAGCGCCATGGAGCGCAAGCGCTGCAACAGCCGCATCGGATCGAGGACACGTCGCCGGCAGTCGTGTTCATCGATAGCGCGGGCACCGACGCGTGCGCCGAGATCGAGAAACTAAGGATCGAGAACGGCGATGAACATTATCTGATTCCCATGTTGCGCGAGTTCTCTGCCGAGCGTGTCGTCTCGCTCATCGCACGCGGCGCCAATGACGCCGTGCACGACGAAGACCTGCTGGACGCCGAGCCGGTCATTGCGCGTGCACGCGCGCAGACGAGGCTGCTGTCGGTCGCGCGCGGCGGCGTGGCCGAGTTCTCCGCATTGCAGAGTCACTCGGACGGCATGGTGTCGCCCGTTTTCTTCAAGGACGCGAACGGCCTCTACACCGGCTGCAACCGGGTCTTCGAGCACTTTCTGGGCATCGAGCGGGCCAGCATTCTCGGCAAAACCGTCTACGACGTGGCGCCTTCTGACCTCGCACTCACCTATCACAAGGCGGACCTGGATCTGGTGTTCGACGGCGGCGTCCAGACCTATACGGCCGGCGTGCGCAACGGGGCCGACGTCGTGCGCATGGTCCGCTTTTACAAAGGCGTCGTCTACGACCAATACGGCCGCATCACCGGCATTGTCGGCGCGATGCACGACATCGGCGATCTGCGCGGCCACGAGACCGCACGTCATGAAATCGACGAGGTCACGCGCCACATCTCCGGCAACCCTGGCACGCGCGAGGACTTCGCGTCGTCTGTCGATCACGACCGGCCATTGCTCGATCGCGTGGCGGTGGGCGACGCCTCCGCCCTCGCCGCCCTGTACCGGCTCTACCATCGGCGTCTCGCGCGCTTCCTGACCCGGCTCACGTGGAAAAATGAGGTGATCGAAGAAATCATCAACGACACCTTCATGGTGATCTGGAGGCGGGCCGGCGATTTCCGCGGCGAGGCCCGCGTCTCGACGTGGATCCTCGGCATTGCGTATCGCACGGCGCTGCGCGCGTTGCGCGATCTGCGCCGCGCGGAATTCGAGCCGCTCGATGTCGACCATATCGATATGATGGCCCAGTACTGGCATGATCATGAGCTGTCCGACCTGTTGTCGAAGGCGCTCGATCTGCTGCCCGTCGAGCAGCGTCTGGTGATGACGCTGGCATATGTGCTCGGACACTCCGCCGGAGAAATCGGGGAGATCACCGGGTGTCCGGTGACCACGGTCAAGGCGCGCATGCACCGGGCGCGCGGCAAGCTGCGTGAGACGCTGGCCGTGCTCGAACAGGCGAAGTGTGTTTGAAAGTGCTTCCAAGCGTTCTGAGGTACGCGTCAGGCGCACCGGCTTGAGTTGAGCTGTGGCGTTCGCGGCCGCTCGTGGGGCCGACATGGAGCCCATGAAGTGCGCCGCCCCTGCCCGCGATGTTGCCGCCAGATCCCGTCGCTCAACGCCACAGTTTTCGCGGCA
The DNA here is from genome assembly GCF_905339875.1 of Burkholderia sp. BCC1998. Classification (NCBI taxonomy): domain Bacteria; kingdom Pseudomonadati; phylum Pseudomonadota; class Betaproteobacteria; order Burkholderiales; family Burkholderiaceae; genus Burkholderia; species Burkholderia sp. BCC1998. The sequence continues at coordinate 148,034 of NZ_CAJPHE010000014.1, read as the reverse complement.
GCTGGACTATACGGCCGAGCATCCTCGTGATACCGCCGCGGCGGGCTCGGTGAGCCGGCGCCGCTGTTGCTGCCGTCGTGGCAGAAGACGGGGACGATGCGCTTTCGCCCGGCTGCTCGCGGTGTGCCGTCGGCCGATCGGGCGTCGGCGCACCGGTCGCGCGTTGATTGACCTGCTTGCCGTCATCGTCGTCCCGGTCGACAGGCAACCTGCCGAATTCCTGAAGCACCTCGTTTTCTCTAGTCTTCGCCTGGATCTCGAGCAGCTCCGGGTCTGTCGTGCGGTGCCGTGGGCCGCCCTTTTCCTGTGCCGATGCGAATTTCGTGTCACGGACATCCGGGTGCCAGCTCACGCTGCGCCCATTGTCGCGGCGGGCCGCGTCCGGCTTGCGCAAGGTACTTTTCAACAAGGCTCGAGCCGCTGGGCCCGGCGCCCCCGCTGCGCGGGCGCCGACATCGATGCGCCCGCTACGCAGATCCACTTCGAACAGATCGTCGTCATCCACGCGAGCCGCCGCGATGTCTTGAGCTTGCATCCCGGCGGGTAAGTCTGAAGCGTGCTGAAAGGCGCGCTCTTCATCAAACAACTGAAGCAGCGTCTTTTGCGCCGCGCGCCGTGCGGCCGGTAGCGGCAGTTCGAACAGATCCTCGTCGGCGTCGATCACCGGATTAGCCGCAGTGTGCCCGGTCGAGCTCGTTTGCAGTTTCGCAGCGCCGTCACTCGTGTCCGACGGCGGCGGACGCCGATGATTGATCCACTGGACCGCGTCCGCGACAGGATTTTCCGTCGCCGCGACTTTCGCTGGCGCGGGCAAACGGTTCGCAACTGGCGCCAATGCGCTGCGGCGCGTCGCGGGACGCGAGCCGCCGATCGACTTCAACTGCGACAGAATGCCGTTTGCCGACCCGGAAAAGCGCGATTTTGTCCGTGACCGACCGACATTGCCGCTCGCCGGCCCGGGCGCGTGACGATCAGCAAGTTCGGTCGCGAGCGTGCTGGCTGTGCGTTGTGTGCGCATGACGTAGGGCTCCATTGGAACGTCGACGAGCCATCGAGTGTCGTTCGCTGGAATCGAACACGAGGCTTTCGGCTTTACTGGAGACAGCATGCGCCGACATCGGCGCGCGGTCTGGCCGAACATGCGAACCCGATCGTCCCGCAGCGAAAGCGGCAACAGCACTCGCCTGTCAGAACGCCCGGTCGGCGCACGGATGATGAAGCGCGGTGATCGCACGGCATGCATTGATAACGCGCGCATGCTGCCGGCTCGGGCCGCTCGTCTGGTCGAGCAGCGTCTGAATGGAATGCGCGTCGAGGTTCGGCTGCAAGCCGAGAAGCAACGCGATCGTGCCCGTCACATTCGCCGTCGCGTACGACGAGCCCGAAACGAAATCGTAGTGGCCACCCGGTGTGAGAGTGAGAATGTCGCGGCCCGGCGCATAAAGCACGTTAGAACCCGCCACGGATGGCGCGCTGCCCGTCGCGCGCGCCGAATCGACCGCAATCACGCCCGGCACGCCGACCGGAAATGCCTTCAGATCGCCATCCGGCAGTACTGCTCCGACCACGATCACACCTTTTTTCACTGACAGCTCGATCAGTTCTTTCAACAACGGATCGGCGGGGCCGCCCAGACTCATGTTGATGATCTGCGCATGCGCTTCGAGCGCCGCCTGCACCGCCTCGGCCAACGTGAACGAGTTGCACACCGAATGTCCGGTGTGATTGTCCCGCTGCCAGCATGCCTTGACCGCAATCAGTTTCGCATGCGGCGCGACGCCTTCGATGCCGCCTGGCTTGTCGTCCGCCGTGGCCGCGCGATCGGCTGCAATGACGCCGGCCACCGCCGTGCCGTGCAGATCGCGATTGAATTGCGTCCAGTCCTGGTCGACGAAATTGCGCGTCGCGACAATGCGGCCGTGCAGATCGGGATGGGTCGTATCAACGCCCGTGTCGATCACCGCCACGCGCACCGAATCGCCTCGCGAGACTTTTTGCGCGGCGTCCGCGCTGATTTCGCGAAAACCTTGCTGCAGGTCGGCGTAACCGTTGCCGTGCGGCGCGTCGCCAAGCAAATCGAAAGTCTGCAACGGCTGCGCGAGCCGCACGCGCGGATCGACGGCGAGCCGCGCGAGCACCTCGCTGCGGCGCGCGCCGTCGGCGATTTCGAGCATCGCGCAATGCACTTTCAGCGACGGGATCGGCCATGCCGACACCTCTCTCAGTCCATATTGCTTCGCGAGCGCGGCAACCTGAGCCCGGGCACTGCCGCCCGCCGAATAACCGCCCGGCGCGCCGTAGCCGCCCGCCGTCGTGCCCGCGCGCAGCATAAGCGTTTCCGGCGGATTCCTGACCGCCAACACGATCATCCGCTCGGGGTTCGCTTTCATTTGCTGGGTGGCGGCAACCGGGTCCGGCGTGGCGGGAACGAGCGCGCATCCGGACATGACCAGGGCCGCGCCCAACAGCAGCCGATGCGCGAGCCAGCGCACAAGTCGGCCCGCTCCGACCACGCGTGCCTTGCTGCGGTCGCTGCAATGCCGCACCGGAGCGGAGCTGGCGAGCTCATTGAAATGCCGGCGCTGCATGGGCTTCATGACAATCTGACTCAACATTGGGACAGCCGTAGGTGCGCGTCTGCGCAAGAAAAGTTGCCGCGCAACTCAGAAATGCCAGATCGCATCGGCAATCCACCGGTTTGACGCGCCCGGGCCAAGCGTCGTCTTCGCCTCGCTGTTCGTCGCGATATAGGACAGATCGAACTGCCACGCATTGAACTGCCAGGTCAACCCGACGTTGCCGTATACATAACCGATGCCGATCACCGAATGCAGATCGTAGTAGCCGATCCCCGCCGTCGCGGTCCAGCCGTGGACGAGCGGTAGGCGGCCCACCAGATCGTAGGAAATTGCGCGCGCGCTCGGCGACGGGCCAAACCCGGTATTCGGCGACAGCGCAACTGATGCGAACACCGAATCGCGCCAGCCCGCCGTCAGCACCAGTTCGTCGTAATTGAAACGGACCGCCGACGGCACGCGGGTGAACTGATAGTGCGACAGCATGGCCTGCGCAGTCCAGTCGCCCGACACGCGCCAGCCATACCCCGCGTTGGCGACGAATTCCACCCCCGTGGTCAGCGGGGCGCCCCATCTGATCGTGGAGGCCGACGCGCCCGCAAAGAAACCGTTGCCGGGATACCAGTTCCCCGCGAAGCTCGCCGACGGCTGGTGATAGCTGATGTCCATGCCACGCGTGACCTTGTCGGAAGCGATACCCGCCTCGAACTGCCAGTCTTCGCTCGCCGCCAGTGCGAGCCGCGGCGCAGCAATGAACCACGAGGCAAGTAGCGCGAACGACGCATACCATCGGACTCGACGCGCTGACGGGCGCGCCGCGCCGGCGCAAAGCGCGATTGAACGAAACCTCGACGCCATCTTGTCGTGCAGGAATCCGGGTGGGATGGAAAAGCAATGGCATTAATTCAAGCCATCCGGCGAGCCCGGGGCGCGCGAGCGCGACGACAGGGCTGCGCCGATCTTAACCGATAAACCCGAATGCAAAAAAATCGACAAGGAATTGTCAGGGACCGCTGGCGCCCTCCCCGACCGGCTCCGCGAAGCGCACCCCGGATGCGGCACGCAACACGCCTAGCTGTCTGGCGACGTCGCCCGCAACAACCGGCGTGAGCGGCGCAAGCGAGTAGACGCCGTTTTCGCTCGGCCCGCCGACGATCTGCAAATGTAGCTGCACCAGCAGCGCCTGCAGTCGGCCGACGGGCATGGCGGGATCGGCGACGAGCCGGATCGTCACGCGAGCGGCGCCCGCATTGACCTCAGACAGTGTGCGATAGTTTGCCGGCGTGCTGGCGCCACGGCTGAAGCCGAGCGTCGCCAGCGCGCCCGTCTCCAGCAGCGCGATGGCCGCGAGACCGCACGCGATCGCCGTCATGCGGCCGCGCCAGGGTGCCTTCGACGAGGTGCCGGTGCCAAGGGCCGGCTGCGCCGCTTCGTCAAAACGCTCCCACAGATGATCGAGACCGCGTTCGACGTCGGGGCCGGCCTCCTCGCGCGACGTCATCGCCGCGCACAGCTTGCGCTGCGACGCGAGTTCCGCCTGACATTGTTCGCAATCGCGCACATGCGCGTCGACCAGCTTGCGTTCAGCGTCGGACGCCCGGCCGTTGACGATCCACGGCAACAGCTCCCATACATGCAGATGAACGAGTTCGCTCTCAGGTGGATTGCTCATCGAGCGCTCCCATCAACGCCGGCAAGCGCCGGCAGCAGATTGCGCAGCTTGACCCGCGCATGAAACATTCTGGCCTTCACGGTACTGACAGGGCTTTCGGTTATCTCCGCAATTTCTTCGAGCGAGTGGCCCATCACATAGGCCAGCTCCATCACGATACGCTGCTCCGGGGAGAGCCTGGTCAGCCCCTTGGTCACCCAGTCGATCGTTTCGTGTTCGGCGAACGGCTCGACGCATGGCCCGTCGTACCCGTGCTGCTGCTCCGCCGGCAAGCCACCCTGGCGTAGCGCTTTCAACGTGACGCGATACGCAATGCCCATGAGCCACGTCGACACGCGTGATTGGCCGCGAAACTCGCCAGCTTTTTGCCAGACGATCATGAAAGTGTCGTTGATGACCTCTTCGATCACGTCGTCGCGCCGGGTGAAGCGACCGAGAAAACGGACCAGCCGCCGGTGATACGCGCGATAGAGCGCGGCCAGCGCAGACTTGTCCGCCGCTGAGATGCGCTGCAACAACGCGGCATCCTCCGCGTCGACGCTGCGCGCGGCATGACAGACGTTGCCTGAAACGATCGGTTCTGGTGACATGTCGCTGGAATCGCAATCCGCCAGATTGTGTGGATGACCGTAAGTGTCGCCGCCGGCACGAATAGTTGCGAGCGACGCAAAAAATTCTGGGCGCGCCGCGAGCGGTCAGGCGCGCCGCGGACGCACGGGACTCCCGCGTCCGGTGTCTTCGTCTCGTGGCGGTTCTACATTACGGTCAGCTTCCGCATGCATCCCGCAAGGCGGCGCAAAAGCCGCGCCGTCACGCCCGCACATTTCGAAGTACAGCATGCCGTGCGGATGGGCGTCGATGATCTGGAACGCGCCGGTACTGTTGAAAACGATCTCGTGCGCGATAAGGCAAACCTGCACCGAGCCGTCCGTGTAATGGACAGCGGATTCGCTGGTAAGTCCAGGCACGCGCCACGCGTCGAGATTCGCGCGCGCCATCGCCTTGATGATTTCGGCCCGCGCCTCGTCGATAGTGGACGGCGACGGACTGATCTTGCCCAGTTCTTGGCGCAGGCGATGCAGCCGCTCGCGCGTGAGCGGAGTGCGCATCATCGTCGGGCGATCCGTCGCAAGTTGCTTACCCTGCGCACCCGTTGACTTCAATTCCTCGAAGCCGCGACCTGACCTCGCGCTGGGATGCGCCGGCATTCGTATGATCTTTGCGGCACCGGTTGTGGACAATGTGAGATCAGGAAGCGCTTGGACACCGCTTTCCGCCGATACCTTCGACATGGTGGCTGATTCGGTTTCAACAGGAGGCACATACCGTACGCGAAGATTCGAGCCGCACGTCGCCGGATAATGAAGTCTCGAGTCCGAAACCGAAGGGTCGGCGCCAAATCGCCGACAACCGTCGGACGTCGTTCGTCCGGGACGGCCAGCAAAACCCGAGGGACTTGAATTACGCCGCAAGGCTCGATTTCCATGGCGGACACGGTTCTGTAGAGCATCACTCGCGAATCGTGGGCTGAGGTTGCGAAGCACGCGTGATCCACGAATTCCGACGGTGGCTCGGGAATAAAATTCTCGAGAGCGCGAACACAGGCACCGTACCAACCCATACAACCTGTAATCCTGCTTCGCATAATTAACACTAGAGCATCTTTAATGCAGTGTGTCGCTTTCACAGCCACCGCATACTGCGCAACCATCCCGAAAAGTGGCGATCGTCCGCTATCATCAGCCCTGATAATAAGAATTATCAGGGTTGTTTCAAAAGGCGGCACAACCTATATGCGCCGCGCGCAACCTTGCCACGTGTCCGTACCGATAGCCGGAGCCCGTGCGCAGCCTCCTGCAATACGGTCGCCGCAGATTCGTGCGCGCTGGCGCGGGCCGCCCCTGGCACCGTTGCCAGCGGAATTAATCGTCCGCCACGTGGACATTGCGCCGCGGCCGGCCGCTTACTTCTCCGCGGCCTCTCGGAAGCGCTTCGCCGATCGTGGCGGGCATCGTGTTCCGCAACCGCAGCATTAGGTAACCCATTGGGTGACGCAATCCGTCAAGCCATCGGCTATCGCCTGCCGTCGCTCGCCCCGTGCGGCACGATCAGCCGGCGCGCCTGGCGCTGTATCGCCTCGAACTGGCTGAGCTGGATCGATCGCGGTTTGGCTGGAAAACTGAAGGAGTGGATTGTTGGGGCTATCCGCCCCTTCGTTCGAGCACCGGAGGGAAATGGGAGTGCTTCGACGGTCGAGGCGCAGCGATCGCATGCCGCCCATCGTCCACGGTGCCAACATGAAGGGCATCGGCCAGGTCGAGCGATGCTTGCGCCGGTGCGCGAATTGGCGAGATACCCATGATTGGTCACGTGGAAGCTGCGTGGGAGCGCGTTCGAGCCGACGACGCGCGCCGCGTGGCACGCTCGAGGACGCAGGCGGTCACGGTCCGTCGCGGTTGTGCGGCGCCACCTCGTGTTCGTTCCGCCGAGAGGGTCCCGGATGTGCGCGATGAGAATATTGCGAAAAATGCGAATAATACGATACTTGAGAAAAATGAGAATTGTGCTATCGTTGCATATACCTGATTGAGGAGGACACCAATGTCCGGCCCATTGCATTACGTCTCGCTGTCCATCGATGATCTGGCACCGTCACGGTCACGTTCGACTACTGATCTGTCGGCCGCACCATATGGCGTGCGATCGACGCCTTCTCAACTGGCCGGAGAAATGTCGGCGGTCGAAAAATTCGTCCGCGAGTGGAAGCCAGTCGCGGAGAGGTTCACGGTTGACGAACTCGGCGCGAACTTCGAATTTTGCGACCCTGATCCGACGGCGACGACCGACGATGGTCTGCCGGAACTCTCATTGGGCGAGCGAGTACTCCTTGAGGAGCTGTCGCTCGATTCGATTTCGGCCTTGGAGCTGTGGCACCGGATCCTAGGAACGCCCGCGGCACTCACCCGCCGCGCCAACCGGACTGACCTGATGCTCGCGGTCGAGCAGTTCGCGGGTCGGCTGTTCAGGCAGCAGGTGACCTTTTATCCCAACGACGTGGTAATCACGTCGTCGCTCGTGCTTGTCAAGGAATTCGCCCGCGACACCTTGCGCGAAATGCTTGACCGGTGTCGTGACATCGCCAAGCAATGCGCGGCTGCGCGTGCATCGCTGCGTCGACGCATCATCAATCCCGCGCCGGAAACTGGCAGCGCGGCCGCGATCGCGAAGCGGTTGAATCCGCTTGGGGCGCCCCCGCAATTCGCCTGAAGGAGATTCACATGGCACAGGTTATTGACGAACGGAACAACGTGGCTGGCATCAAGATTCGTGCGGTACTAGCCGAAGGAAAGCCTCTCAGCTCGACACGCGCTGTGCGGGATGTGGCTGAGTTGTTTGCATCCGACATCGAAGGATCGCTCCGCGGGCGAGTTCCTCCGGAACTGGTGGACGAATCGTTTCATACACTCGTCCTCACCGTTCTGGAGCAGCGCCTGACCACGATGCTCGTCATCGAGGCGGGCGGCCCGGGAGCAACTTCCGAATCGTTGCCTGTTGCCAATCTGAAGCCTTCGGAGGTGATCGAGCAAGGATTGGTACAGCTTTCAATTGCGAGTTTGTACCGGTACGTGGACGCCAACAGGTTTTATTGTGTGAAGCCGCCTGGTCAGACCAACGGCCGCGCGTTCCCCGCATGGCAATTTGTCCAGCCCGTTCCGGAATTGCTGCCACGCATCCTTGAATTGCTCCGAGGTGCCCTGACAACGGAGGTTCACGCTTTCTTCGTGACGGCTCGCGACGAGTTGAACGAGCTTGCCCCAGCAGAGCTACTGGCCGGCAAGCCGTTCGCTGGCCGTGGCGAACTTCATGCAAGTCAGAAGCGACTTTTGCAACTGGCTGCGATGGAGCGTCAGCGTCTCATACTTGAGACGATTCCGCGCCGTGGAGAAAGCGTGGCTCATTGAGTGGCCACCGCAATGCATCAACAACTTAGTATCGAACCACCGGCCGGCATCGGCGAATTGCTGCCGTCGACTGCGCAACTGATTGCTGGCCTGTCCAACGAACTTGTCGTCATCGAAAGCGGCGCACCACTTTATCGCGCGGCCTATTCCCCGCTCGGTATCGTCCCGGATCGCGTGGCACGGGCGTATCGTTTCGGGCCGCCGAGCGCTCTGGTAGGGCCGGATGGAGTCATGCCCTTTTGGTGGCTCTATATGGCCTTTGAACCGGACACCACGGTCTGGGAGGCACGTTTTTGCCAAAACGATCTGACCCGTCCCGGGACGTTTTATATAGACCGAGACGCGGAGTGCCATGGCGTAATCGCGACGCTTCGCTTCCCGCGACCGCTGCGCCTCTGGAATTTGAACGGAGAGGCGTCGAGCCGGCTTGGCATCTTCGACATGCTGTCGAGTCCTGATTACCAATGGTGCCAATGGTTCGGGGCGCGAGTGCACGATGCCCTCAAAATGTGTTCACCAGCCTCACGTCCGGACGGTGTTGTGTATCCGTCGAGGCGGTATCGCGGCCAGGCGGCGATCATCCTTTCGTCGTCGGCGCTCGAGTCGATGCGAACGGACGTGCAGCGTGAACATGTGCGCTTTGTCGAGCACGCGGCGTATCGACGGCTCTTGGACGATCCGTTGCGCGTGCCACCCCCTCTGGCGACTGGCTAGGCGCCGGAGCAGACGGATGGCCCCGCTAACCCTAGGCGAAGTTTCCGTGGTCGCACGCGCTTAACGTGCGACCACGAAGCTCAGGATGGCCATCTCAACGGCGTTGCGTAAGCAGCCGCAGAAGCTCGTCACGTAGGTCCGAGACGTCGAGCAGATGCCTTGCGCGTGTCACCGCCACATACAGCAACCGCATTTCATCATCATCCAAGGTCAGGCACCCGTCGATCCGCTTGAAGCGGAAGTCGTTCGCGACCTTCACGCGTTTCCACTCGAGTCCTTTCGAGCGGTGGATGGTCGAGATCACGTAGTCAGCACCTGTCTCGGGCATGACACGTCGCGCCAGTGCGCGCAGATAACCGCAAATCGTGCGCTGCAGGATCGCGAGACCATCGCCTTCAGAGTCGATGGCGCAACCTGAACCATGTGTGAGTGCGACGACGCCATCGGACATTCGGGAACTCGGCCAATTCATCTGGATGAATGTCGCGGCGGAAATGATCCGCAATGGCTCGCGCAACCGTAGCCGAACAATTCACGGAGGTGAGGATGCCAATGTAGTTGCGTGTGGCGACACGGCCGTCTGCGCGGACAATTCCCTGGAATGTTGCGGGCTCGTTCGAGCGTACAGTGGGACGGGCAGCCTGACCAAATGCGTAGTCCCGCGCGAAATCACCCATCGCGAGGTTGTGAGTGTGCACGTGCTGCCCCGCGCGAATGGGCTGACTCGCAGAGCCGATCACCTGGCCGTAGCGGTGCACCGCCTCACCCTGAGCGATGTCACGTGTCGCCAGTTTGTGCCCGGGCGGAATCAGTCCCGAGACTGTCACCGCTTCCTTGTCGATCACTGTACCGGACACAAGCTGTTCAAGTGCGTTGACGACATCGTCGGCAGGATTGAGCCGTATGACACGAGCCGACATCGACGCGGTAGTTCGTGCAGACGTGTCGGCGATATTCAACGACATGGCATTACTCCTACGTTTCTTGGGGTAAGAGCCATGTGGGACTCGCGCGACGGGGCCGTCAAGCGGTACTTAGTCGCCTTATCCAGCGCTCCAGGGCGTCTTGCAGCGCGTGTACTCAAGTTGATAGAGACTCATATCTGGTGTTGTCGCGCCCGCTTCGGGCAATGCTGCAAGTCCCGAAACAAAACGGTCAGCCGCTGAACGGACATTGTCCGCCCGGCACCCTTCGACTAGCGCGATCCATGTCGGTACCTTGGTGCCTTCTGAACGCGCCTTCTTTTCCGCCGTTTCCACCTTGCTGATCGCTTCGTCGGCAAGACTCGGGGCACGCCCGTGATACCCAGTAGATCCATGAGGGGCGGCAGGACGCGCTGCGAGGGCTATCTGCTGAGACTTGCCGGATGAACTCACCATCTCAAGCCGCCTGGTTGACGTCCCTATCGACGCTCAGTCGCGGCCAGACCGCCCCCAGTTTCGCGGAGGCTTCGCGCAGTAACGCATGAAAGGAGCCGTAACGCTCCGGCGTTATGCGGAGGACCGGCCCGGCGATACTCAATGTTCCGACTACCGTTTTGTCAACCAACGAACGCACGGTCACGGCCATCGCGACCACACCTGGCTCGGCCTCCTCCACGACCAGACCATAGCCACGTTGCCTCGTCAGCTCGAGCTCCGGTATCAATCGGTCGACGCTGTTAATCGCCTTCGATGTCCCTGCGCGATTGGGCTGGCCGAGTCCGCCACGCAGTGCGAGACCGATGGCTTCGTCGTTTGACATGGCCGCCAACCACACCTTCCCGACCGATGTGGCGTGCAAGGCGATGGGGCTGTGCATGGACGGCGAATACATCAGCCCAGGCGCCGCGCCTTGAGACGCAGCGAACCAGGCGAGTGTCCCTTCGTTCACCACTGTTAGCCGCACGAGTTCATGGCACTGCGCTGCGACTTCATCGAGGATTGGCTGCACTAGGCCCGGCAATCCAAGTCCGTGCAGGTATCGCTGACCGAGTAAAGACAGTTTCAATGTCAAGCGGTACTGCGAAGTCTGCTCATCTTGCTCAGCCCAACCTTGCTCGCAAAGCTGCGCAAGCACTCGATGGGCGGGTCCTTTCTCGAGCTCGAGTTCAGCGGCGATATCGGACATTCGCATCCAGCGCGCCTCACGTGCGAGCAACTCGATCGCTTGAAGCGATCGGTCAACTGCTCCCTTGACAACTCTCATAATTTGCGTAATATGGTTCTTACTGGAACGTTGTTACAACTATAAACGATGACATCGAAAAGTCAATCTACTACGGAGACAAGTCATGAACGGAAGCACCCCGGCTGAGGCTGATCGTCAGCGCCAGTCCAGGATAGCCGCAGCTAGCGGCTGGATTGGCTCAGCGCTTGAGTACTACGACTTCTTCATTTATGCGACCGCAGCGTCGTTGCTCTTCCCGCAACTCTTCTTCCCCTCGGGGAACCCGACCGTTGCCATCATCGCATCACTGGCGACTTTCGGCGTTGGATACGTCGCCCGACCAATAGGCGCCATGGTACTCGGCCACGTCGGAGACCGGCACGGCCGGAAGACGGTGCTGATTTTCTGCATGTTCTTAATGGGTATTTCGACGATGGGCGTGGGACTCTTGCCTACCTATCAGCAGGTCGGCCTCTGGGCCCCCGTGATGCTCGTCGCCCTTCGGCTCATTCAAGGGTTCGCCGTCGCAGGAGAGGTTTCCGGCGCCAGCTCCATGATTCTTGAGCACGCACCGTTCGGTCGGCGTGGCTTCTTTGCAAGCTTCACCCTCCAAGGGGTGCAAGCCGGACAGCTGCTTGCGGCGGCGGTCTTCTTGCCGCTCGCGCATTTCATGTCGAAAGAACACTTCGCCTCCTGGGGATGGCGTATCCCGTTTCTCCTCAGCTTTGTCGTTATCGTCATGGGTTTCATCATTCGCCGTCAGGTCACCGAAACTCCCGCCTTCTCCAACGAGCAGGCTCACGGCGAAGTACCTTCTTCACCGGTTGTGGAGGTCCTCCGACAGAGTTGGGATGATGTCTTGCGCGTCATTTGCATGGCGCTCGTCGCGGTCATCGCGCTTCTTGCTACAGTGTTCGGCGCGGCGTATGCAGTGCAGCCGGCCTACGGTATCGGCTTTCCTGTTGGCGTCTTTCTTTGGATTCCGGTTCTTGGCAACATCTGCTCGGTCATACTGATTCCCTTCGTCGGCAATCTCTCTGACAAAATCGGTCGCCGGCCACCAGTTCTTGCCGGCGTGCTCAGCGCCGGGATGCTCTCTTTCGCATACCTGTACGCCATCAGCATCCATAACCTCTGGCTAACGGTTATTTTTTCGGTGCTGATGTGGGGCATCGCCTACCAAGGGTTCAACGGTGTGTTCCCGAGCCTTTTCCCAGAACTATTCCGCACGCGAGTCCGCGTGACGGGGATGGCCATCGGACAAAACGTTGGGACGACGCTTGCAGCATTGACGCCCACACTTTTTGTAGCCGTCGCGCCTCCCGGCACCGCCAACATTCCGCTGAAAATCGGCGCGCTCACGTTCAGCATCTGTCTTGTGGCTGCATTCGCCGCTTTCACAACGCGGGAAACGTATCGCATGCGCCTCAACGACCTTGGCGACCGCAATGCGATCCCGGTACCCAAAGCCGAATACGAGCGCTTGCGGGCCGAAGCGATAGCTGAATCAACCAAAACTGCCGATACGCAACATCTCGGAAATCAGGTTCGTTCCTAGCCGTTCCCGGCTTGGTGCAACGTGGCACCACCGAATAGAAACAATGCGCCCGCGGCGCTTGCGACTTCACTGACACGCAGACAGGAAATGCATATGCATAACGAAGACACACCCCGTTACGACGGCCCGCGCGAGCTCGCGCAATCTCTCAGCGCGTTTGCGCGCATCAGCGCGGCCGAGGCGCCCTGGAACCAGGAGGGTCTGCGCGCCGATTCCGAATATCGCGACCTCGGACTCGCCGCGGTGACCAACGGTCGCATTGGGGCGAAGCACATCCGCGCGTTGAAGCCGTTCACCGATCCTACTGGCTGGCACTGGCACGACATGACTGGGCACTACCTTTATGTGCTGCGCGGATCTGTGACGTTCCGCTTCGCGGGGGTTGAGGGCGACGTGACGCTCAGCGCAGGCGACGGCTTGTCGCAGCCTGCTGGTGTACCGCATAACGTGATGTGGCGCTCCGACGACCTCGAGGTTATCGAGATCAACGAGCCTGCTGTCTACGGGACTTGGGATCTTGAGGTACCCCCAGCACCCTGGAAGTGACTGTCACAACCATTTGCCGCTTTTATGACATAACGTGCTCCCGGCGCATCCGACCGTCGTGAATGGTCCAAAACCGCATGCAACGGATTGCATAAAAGAGATGCGGTACCCGTCGTCAAGTGGCTTACTACTTGAACGGACGTATCCGACACACCCGTAGTGCGCCACATTTCCGAGCAGTCAGGCAAGACTGCGCCATCAGCCAACATAGACGACCACGCAGCAATGGATCCACATATCACAGGAACAACGCGACTCTATGGGTTAGTGGGCGACCCACTGACGGTAGCTAAGTCGCCCCAATTGTTGAACCAACTCTTCACTGAACAGCGCGTGGATGCAGTTTGCGTTCCGTTCTGGGTGAAGGCCCAAAACCTTCCCGCCTTCGTTAGTGGTGCGCGAGCGACGGGTAATCTCTCGGGCATGCTGGTCACCATGCCTCATAAGCAACGGATGCTGGAATTTGTCGACGAGCTAGATTCAACTGCTCGTCAGGTCGGCGCACTCAACGTCATCCGGTGCGAGGCGGATGGACGTTGGGTTGGCGCGATATTCGATGGCGTTGGATGCGTTCTTGGAATGCACTGGGAAGGCAACCATCCTGCGAACAAGTCTGTGCTTCTCATCGGCTCGGGAGGCGCGGGAAGCGCCATTGCATTTGCAGTCGCGTCCGCAGGTGCGAGGAGGCTAACCATTTCCGATATCGATGAACATCGGGCGGCCGACCTCGCGGCAGCTGTTGCTGCCGAGACCGGCTGCGACGTACGTTCAGGGCCACCCGACCCGCAAGGATTCGAGGTCGTCATCAATGCCACGCCGCTTGGCATGAAAGTGGGTGATGCCATGCCGGTCGATCCGGAGCGGCTCGCGCCTGGCGCAATCGTCGTCGACATCATCAACGCGTGCGAGCCAACTCCGCTCCGACGCGCCGCGCAAGCACGCGGCTGCCGCACACAGGACGGAGGCCCGATGCATCGAGGGCAGGCTGTCTATGCACTTAAGTTTCTAGGATTCGATTACCGCCCCGAGGGACGATCAACACCGGATCCACGATGAATAGGTATTTCAAAGGAGAATACGCATGAGAGTTGCTTTGCTGGAGGTCAGCCATTGGCATGTCCCGCTCTATCTTGATGCGCTGGAAGCGCCCGGAATTCAAGTGGTCGCCGTGTCGGATGCGGAGCATGTCAAGGGCGAGGCGATTGCCGCACGATTCGGAAGCAAGCTGTACTCGTCGGCCTATGAATTGCTTGAGCGTGAAGAAGTCGATTTCGCATTTGTGTTCGGACGGCATTCTGAGATGCCGGCGCTCGCGGAGGCCGTGATCGCGCGTAACATTCCGTTCGCGCTCGAGAAACCTTGCGGCGTCAACATGTCGCAGGTCACCCGACTTCGCGAACTAACCGAGCAGGCCAATCTCTATTGCGCCGTGCCATTGATCTTTCGAATGAGCGAGTTGCTCAGGTCGCTCGAAGGTGCGGAGGGCCGCATACCGTCTGACTTCAACTACATGTCGTTTCGTTTCATTGTGGGGCCGCCCAACCGATACGAGGCGGCTGGCGCTGGCTGGGCGCTCGATCCCCTGTATTCGGGAGGCGGATCGACGATCAATGTGGCGACTCACTTCATCGACTTGTTTAGGTTGTTGACCGGGAAGGAGGTCGCGCGAGTCTCTGCCACGATGAACGCAAGGACGCATCGAGGGGCCGTTGAGGACTATTCGCTGCTGACCATGCAAACCGAAGATGGCGTGATCGGCCTGGTGGAAACGGGATATAGCTTTCCCAGTACCCCCGACGAGCAGCGCGAATTCTCGTTCACCCTTGCATCCGACCGCATTTACGCAAAATCCGGTCCGGACCGAATCGAGATTCGCGAAAGAAGCAACCTTTCCGCCGGCACGCGAAGCCGCCGCCTCCAGCTCGAGACGGACATTTACTATCCCTTGTTCGTGAAGCGGGTGCTCGCTGAATGCCAGACTGGCGCAAGGCCGATCGCGTCATTGCGCGACGCAGAGTTGATGATGCAAGTCATGGATGCCGCTTACGCCTCAGCTCGGCAGGGGGGAGCGCTTCAGTCTCTCGAGCCGATTTCCAAGTGACGGAACCGTCTGGATCACGCACTTATGCTGCAAACAAGCCATTGCAATGCGGCCGACTATCCTGCGCCGAAGGAAGGCGACTGGATCGCGCGAGATTTCCGTTTCAACACCGGTGAGGTGATGCCGACGGTACGGCTACATTACCGAACCATCGGCGACC
The DNA here is from genome assembly GCF_905339875.1 of Burkholderia sp. BCC1998. Lineage (NCBI taxonomy): Bacteria > Pseudomonadati > Pseudomonadota > Betaproteobacteria > Burkholderiales > Burkholderiaceae > Burkholderia > Burkholderia sp. BCC1998. The sequence goes on along the minus strand of NZ_CAJPHE010000014.1, from coordinate 132,597 downwards.
CATCCGGTGAGCCGGTCCTAGTCCTACACGGCACGACGGGTACGGGCGCGAGCATGTTGACCCCTGGTTTCGCGGGAGAGTTGTTCGGCCCCGGGCAGCCGCTCGATGCCACGAAGTATTTCATCATCCTCCCGGACGCCCTAGGAGCCGGTGGATCATCCAAGCCGTCTGACGGGCTACGCACACGATTCCCGGCTTACAACTACGACGACATGGTGCTCGCGCAGCACCGACTACTGACCGAGCACCTGAATATCCGGCACTTGCGCCTGTTGATCGGTAATTCGATGGGCGGCATGCACGCATGGATTTGGGGTGTGCGGTATCCGGATTTCATGGATGCACTGGTGCCAATGGCGTCACAACCGACGGAAATGTCGGGCCGCAATTGGATGCTGCGCCGCATGCTCATTGAGATGATCCGAAACGACCCGGAGTACCAGACCGGCAATTACACGAGCCAGCCCAGTTCTTTGCGCCTTCTCAACGCGTTTTTTTCGCTGGCCACTAACGGCGGGACGCTGGCATGCCAAAAGGCGGCGTCTACGATGGAGCTAGCCGACAAGTACGTCGATGCCAAGTTGGTCCAGCCGTTCACGTTGGATGCCAACGATTATGTATATCAGTGGAATGCCGCGCGCGGCTATAACCCGGCACCAGGCCTGGAAGACATTGAAGCTGCCGTCCTCGCCATTAACGCCGCCGACGACGAACGCTATCCGCCGGAGACTGGCTTGATGGAGCGGGCAATGCAGCTTGTGCGCAACGGCCGGCTGTTTCTTATCGCTGCGAGCGAGGATACGTGCGGCCACGGCACCAATGGGCTCGCTCGGTTCTATAAGCGCGAGCTGCATGAATTGCTACGGACGGCCCCACGCACAGTCGAAGCATAACGCCTCTCCGACAGCAACACCGGCGGCGTCGCAACCGAAAGCCGTCGGATGCTTTCGCGCCCCGGCTTTCCATTCCACCACTGGCGTACTTGGTTTGAGTCAAAAAGCGTCCCGACTGAACTCTGCGTCGCAACGGACCGCAGTGGATTGGGCAGCGAGGCGGTACGTGGTTCTGAAGACAACCCAGCCTTTCTAACGGCTTCCGCCGAATGTCAGGTCCCAAACGACGCGTTGAGAACCGAGACGCAATCTCGAATGTAATGGTGTTCAACAACACGGTGCCGCCTAAGCGGCTGACGCACGCGCGTCAGGGGTTGCGCCAGCGCGTATCCCGGCGGAAATGAAAGTCACCAGATGCTCGGCCTTGCGCTTCAGGGCGCCGGCCTTGACCTTGCCGCCCGAGATACGCTCGATGCGGCTGTCAAACGCACTCATCACCAACGCGCCCACTGCGAACAAGTAGGCCCAGTGCGCATAGTTGGCGCTATGGCCCGGCAGCGTCTTCCTGATTGCGCTGATGAATTCCGCCGCGAACGGATCGAAATATTCAGCAACGATGCCGCGCTCGGCCTCGCGCGGATCGGAAGCTTCGCGCGCAACAAGTTTGGCATACGCAAGTCCGGACTCTGTATTCTGGATCTGCATCACCGGGAGCACGAAGGCGCGCACGATATGCTCGAGCGGGTCTTCCCCTGCAGCCACGGGCTCACGAAGCAAAGCCAACCGCGTGTCGAGCACGGTCTTGCGGCGCTCGAACAGGGCGCGGTACAGACCCATCTTGGTCTCGAAGTGATACACGATCAACGGTAAGCCGACCTCCGCCGCCGATGCAATATCCCGCATCGAAACGCCATCGAAACCGCCTTCGGCAAACAATCGCTCGGCCACGTCGAGCACCCGCTCACGCTTGCTCGTCTCGACCGTCCGTTGCGCTCCCTTCCCGCTCCGTACGCCGGCCGCCCTTACCGTGACTTCCTTCGCCTGCATGGTTTCTCCGCTGTCCTGTGGCTCGATTGCCCCGAATGCCATTCCGCTCATTACGCGGCGCCAGTTTACACCAACACAATACTGACTGTACGATCGTACAGTCTTAATAACGTGACCGCTGCTATGCGGCGTTGAAGGTAAGTCCCCAAATCAGGAGCAGCCGCACATGACACGACGCTTCATCGATCTATCAATCTATCTGGAAAACGACGTCATTTCCGATCCACCGGGTTACGGCCCCAAGATTCAGTATCTGACGCACCGGAATACGGCCAAAGCCGTTACGGCCTTCTTTCCCGGACTGCAGGAAACCGACCTGCCGGACAACGAAGGCTGGGCCATCGAACACATCCAGTTGAGCACACACAACGGGACGCACCTGGATGCGCCCTATCACTTCCACAGCACGATGAACGATTCGAATGGCGAGCGGGAGCGCTCGATCACCATCGACGAAGTGCCGCTCGATTGGTGCTTCCAGCCCGGCGTGAAGCTTGATTTCGCCGGTTTCGACGATGGCTACGTCGTGACTGCTGCCGACGTCGAAGTCGAGCTTGCGCGCATCGGCCACGAACTCAAGCCGCTTGAAATCGTCGTCATCAACACGCGTGCAGGCAAGCGCTACGGACAACCCGACTATGTTTCCTCGGGTTGCGGCATGGGCTTCGACGCGACCATGTACCTGCTCGAGCGAGGTGTTCGCCTGACTGGCACCGACGCGTGGAGCTGGGATGCGCCATTCGTACATACAGCGAAAAAATATGCCGAAACGCGTGATGCATCGCTGATCTGGGAAGGACACAAGGCCGGCCGCAAGATCGGTTATTGCCACCTGGAAAAACTCCACAATCTCGAGGTGCTGCCACCTCACGGCTTCTTCATCTCGTGCTTCCCGCACAAAATCCGGGGCGCCTCCGCCGGCTGGACTCGCGCAGTCGCGATTTTCGACGACGCCCTCAATGCAACAGCTTGCGACCCGCATCGCACCGCATAGGCAAGGAGCCTCGATGGAACTGAATCACACACACGACGTCACTCAACGCAGTTGGCTGGAAGCGGCCAACGTGGCAGGGACCGATTTTCCGTTGCAGAATCTGCCACTCAGCGTGTTTCGCCGCAGGGGCGTCGGCGAAACCTGGCGCGGCGGGATCGCGATCGGCGACCAGATCGTCGACCTCGCTGCGTTACAGCAGGCGGGCTGCATGGCCGGTCTGGCACTCGAGGCCGTGCGAGCGGCCACGGCAACCACACTGAATGCACTGCTCGATATGGGGCCGACTGCCTGGCGGGCACTGCGTCACGCACTTTTCGACCTGCTTCAAGCCGGCAGTCCGCATGAGCCGGGCGTACGGAAGACGCTGGTATCACAGGCGGAAGCCGAGTACGCCGTACCCGTGCGCATCGGCGACTACACCGACTTCTACACCTCTCTCGATCATGCGGTGAACTGCAGCCGCCCGCTCGGCATGGCGATCAGCCCGAATTTCGACTGGCTACCCATCGCTTATCATGGCCGCGTGTCGTCGATTGACGTCAGCGGTCAGCAGGTTTACCGGCCAATGGGGCAATACCGCCCGGATCCGTCCGCCCCGCCCGTTCACGACGCCTGTCGCCGGCTCGATTACGAGCTGGAACTGGGCGCCGTGATCGGGGTCGGCAATCCGCGCGGTCATTCGATCCCGTTGCGTGACGCTCAACAGCATATTTTCGGGCTCTGCCTGCTGAACGATTGGTCCGCGCGCGACGTCCAGTCGTGGGAAATGCAGCCGCTCGGGCCATTCCTCGCGAAGAATTTCGCGACGACGATATCGCCCTGGCTGGTCAGCCTCGAAGCATTGCTGCCGTACCGCACCACGTGGTCACGCGTCGCCGAACGCCCGCAGCCACTCGACTACCTGTCTTCACACGACAACAGCACGGTCGGTGCGTTCGACATCCAGCTCGAGGCGTCGATCCTCAGCGCGCGTCAACTCGCGCAAGGACGGCAACCGTGTACGTTGACGCGCACCAGTTTCCGGCACCAGTACTGGACGCTGGGGCAGATGATCGCGCACCACACAATGGGGGGCTGCAACCTTCAACCGGGTGACCTGCTGGGAAGCGGCACCATCTCCGGGCCGTCATCGGGAGAAGCCGGCGCGTTGATCGAACTCACGGCAGGCGGCGCGCAACCCGTGGATATCGGCAATGGTGAAAGCCGCACGTTCCTCGACGACGGCGATACCGTCATTTTCCGGGGCTGGTGCGAACGCGATGGTTTTGCTCGAATCGGTTTCGGCACCAACCACGGAACCGTTTTGCAGGTGCCGACCGCGGAAAGCGCTCATTGACCGCAAGTCATTTCGCAACCGGCCACTGATTCAATGCGAGGGCCGCGTTCGTGGTCCTCCGCTTTGAAGCGCCCCGCGGGTGGACTCGCGGTGTCCGCGCGCCGTGCTTGAACATCGCACCCCAAGGCCAGGACGCATTCGTGAAATCGCCGCCAGCAAATAGCGCTGGCGGCGATTTCACGGCATGTGTTTCGGGTGCGCTAGAAGAGGTGACGAACACCCACGACGATGCCCACACTGCTACCGGTTGGCTCATACAGCGCACCATTCACGGTGAACCCGGTGTGCATCAACCCGTGGTTGTTCACGCATGCCGCGGAGCCATACAAGGTCGTTCGTTTCGACAGAAAGTAGTCCAGCCCGACAGACGCCAGCAAAGAATGATTCCCGGAGTCGTTGCTGTCCCGCATGTACCAAACGCCTACGTCGGTGGACAGTACCGGCGTGATCAGATATTCGCCGCCCGCGGCGTACACTTTCTCGTTGAAGGAGCCTGCGATCTTGTAGCTTGTGTACGATCCCTTGAGTGTTGCGCCTCCCCAGCTATAGCTCGCGCCGACCGTTCGACCGCTGAATTCGATCGTTGACGGGAATGGTGTGGAAACGCTGGCTGAACCGCCGGGATTTCCACTGAAGAGGGCAGCGTTCACGACCAGGTCTTTCCATTCGTATCTCACGCGAGCCGCATACTGGCGCCCCGCCTGAAATCCCTTTGGATCGCCGCCCAGCGCAAGCAATGCACTCGCCTGCAAGCCGGCGATCGTCGGGCTCGTGTAGGACACGGCATTCGCGACGAAAATGCCGGTCGCAAAAAAATTGCCCATGTAGATTCCGGCCTGACTCCCGAAGAACGACGCATGCCGCGCGTCCGTGTCGACGATCGCAAGTCCGAACGGCGAGTACTGCAGGCCGGCCTTGACGGTACCGAAGTGTCCGGAGAGCCCGACGAAGGCTTGCCGCCCGAAGAGATTCCCGTTCGAGTTGCCCAGCGCCCCATTGTTCGTCGTAAAGCCGCTTTCGAGCGTAAAGATCGCCTTCGTACCTGCGCCCAAATCCTCGGCACCGGTGATACCGAAGTGAGAACCCGAGATCCCACCATCCGTTGCCGACACCTGATGCGGGCCGCTCGTACCCGTTGCGGCGTCGAAGGTACGGCTCGCGTACATCACGCCGGAGTCCAAGACACCATACAGCGTGACGTTACTTTGCGCATGCGCGATTGACGATAAGCCCGATACTGCGATCGAGAAAGGGATCAGCAGCATCGGAGGGATTTTTTGCATCTTGCTCACGTTTTAATGTCTCCTCCAGTCATGCAGTACTGCAAAATAATTGAATAAGAATCTGCCTCCGTGCGGCGTCCGACGTATGGCGATCAAATGAAGCCGGAAAGATGGCCGCTCCGGCTTCGGTCCTCGGTGTGCTGCCGGGCACGCACGCCGAAGCGTTGGTTTTTCTTGAACCGCCGCCGGCCAGGGAGTGATGTCCCTTGCGACGTTGCCGAGGGATCGGATCGCAAATTTGATCGCACATCCGCCGCAATCGGTTCACGGTATCGATGACGCGGCAAAGCGGTAGCGTGTTTCCGCTGCTGCTTTGCCGCTCCACCCAAGCGGCCCGCGCCGCACTGGCCCGCTCGAAGTACGCGAACCGATCGCGCGGTCATGTATTCACGGAAAGCGCCAACGGCATCAAGTCGCGTGCTTGCGTCCGCGAGAGGACGTACAGCTCGAACCAGTTGCACCACTCGACCATCAGGTGGTCCGAGTGGCCGTGAATGAGTTCTTCCGGCGCGGTCGATGGCCAGAAGATCTCCAGCCGCGCATCGAACCCCGGAAACGTGTCCCTGAATTGGTGCAGCAAGTAACCGACGATCACACCGTCAGGCGTCTCGACGCGCCCCATCATCCGGTTCGGCATATCGGGTGCCGGTTCGATCGGGATACCGCTCCAGTCATCCAGATGGCGGAGCTTCAGGAGGGCCGGCGACTTTGCATGGCCGGGTACTTCCAGAATGCCGACACGCCCGTCCGGGAGCGGTAGGGCACCGAGATGCTCAGGGTGAGCACGAAGCATTGCCGGGCTGTTCGGCCCGCCATATCCCTCCCAGAACCAGGCCACGAACTCCGCGCTGGTGCCCACCGCCACGTGCGCTTCGGCAACTGACGAACTGAAGCGGCCATTCGCACGCAGCGACCAATCCTTCTCGTTCGATTCGTGCTCCGCGATCTCCTGCGCGAATAGGCTGACCATGCCGTCTGCCCCCAGTTTTTCCATGAGCAAGGCCATCATGTAGCGCGCCCTTTTGACCTCCATTCTGAGGATGTCCTCGCAGGCCACCTCCGTACCTGACTTGAAAAACGTGACTGCTTTCACTTGAACCTCCGTCGCGCTGGTGAACGAGTTGCCATGTTTCCCGACTCGCGCCACTAACGCAAGTAAACTTGCGTTAGTGTTTACCGCATGCCTGTCGACCGTCGCTCATGGTCGGACAGCCGTGACGACGCGGGCAGTCGATGCAACGATGTGTAAAATCCGCTCATGCCAAAGTCAGCCGAACAAGAATCCCCGTCGCCTCGTCGCCGCCTGGGCGGTCGCAGCGCACGCGTCCGTGAAGCCGTGATCTCCGCAACGATTGCCCAATTGCAGGCAGCGGGTTTCGAGGGGCTCAACATCGGTGCCATCGCCGCGCTCGCGGGCGTGCATGAGAGTTCGATCTATCGCCGCTGGAAGAGCAAGGAAGGGCTGATGATGGAGGCCGTCTTCGAGCTTTTTGCCGAGCACATCGCGATACCGGATCGTGGTTCGCTGCACGCGGATCTCGTCGCACTGCTGTCGGCAACCGCGCGCTACTTGCGAACGGGCGTGGGCAGGTCTGCCATTCAGTTCGTGCTGGCGACGTACAACGATGCGACCTTGGCGGGCGAACTGCGCAGGTTGTGGGCGAACCGCTTTTCGGCGGTTCAGCAGATTTTCGATCGCGCCGCAAAAATGGGCGAGTGGCCGCAGGGGGCGGATCCAATGCCCCTGCTTCATTGCCTGATCGGTGCCGTTTATCTACGCACACTGATCCTGCACGAGCGCGTCACGACCGATCAGATTCGAGAACTGACGCGTTGGATGCTTCGCGGGCGAGACGCCTGAGCATCGGGCAATCTAAGAGATCAGACCATCGGGGCCGGCCAAGCGCTCGAAGAGACTCCGTCAATTGCGATTGGAACAGCCGATCGTGACATGGTGATAGGGTTCCTACGCCAACAGCCCTCAACCGAGCGCTTGGTGACCCTGAGAAACGGACGCGAGCACCGATGCTGGTTCATTGAGTTTGAGTGGTACTCGGGATGGAAGGTGAACCGCCCCGGGAATCGTGGAGGCTGGTTGATTTAAGTTGATGCGGGTTCAGCGGCAGCTGTTTCAAGTCGCCGATAGTAGCCTGCCTCAGCTTCGGCGGACGGGGTACAGCCGAGGGGTTCCGTCAACCGATGATGATTTACCCAAGTACTACTCGGATAGGCGTTGCCAATTCAACGGATAACTTCGTCAGGCAGCCCCACCGCGCATCTGCGAAACGGCCCGCGCGCGCGCCGTGAACGTCAGGATCACCGCACCGGCGAGCGCCGATGCGCCGGCGAGGGCGAACGCGCTCGCGTACCCGCCGCCATACTGAACAAGCCAGCCAGTCACGCTCGGCGACAGGATGCCCGCGAGATTTGCAAGCAGGTGAACGAACCCGCCCGCCGAGCCGACACGATCGCGCGGCACGATTTCCTGCAGCAGCGACCAGCACGCCTGCGGCGCCATGAACGCGAACAGGCTCGCGATCGCGATCAGCGTGACGGCCGCACCGAGCGAGCTCACGCGCGACGCCAGCAGCACGCAGGCCGCTGCCACCGCCAGCCCGACGACGATCACGATCTTGCGCGCGAACAGCACGTCGCCAGTGCGGCGGTAGATGCGGTCCGACACGGTGCCGCCAGCCACGAAGCCGACGGTCGCGCCAAGCCACGGAAGGATCCCGACGACGCTCATCTGCTTGATATTCAGATGCTGGTAGTCGGTCAGGTAGCTCGGCAGCCACGACAGGAAGAAGTACAGCACGTAGTTGAAGCTGAAGAACGCGAGCGCGACGCCGAGCACCGGCCGCGACAACAGATCGCGCAGTAGCGGACGCACGGCGTGGTCGTCCGCATGCGCATCGGGTGCGACGTCGATCATCCGGTCGGATGCGATCTCGCGCGCCTCTTCCGGCGACACGCGTGGATGGCTGGCCGGATCGTCGCGGAACAACGCCCACCACGCGGCGAGCCACACGAAGCCGAGCGCGGCGATCACGACGAACGACACGCGCCAGCCGAACTGCAGCGCGACCAGACCGACGATCGGCGCCGCGATCGCCGCGCCGAGCGGCTGCCCGGCATTGGTCCAGCCGACCGCGCGTCCCGCCTCACGGCGCGGGAACCAGTTCGAGATTGCCTTGTTGGTGGTCGTCCCCATCGGCCCTTCGCCGATCCCGAACGCGACACGTACCACGAGCAGGTGCGCGAACGATCCGGCCAGCGCGGTAGCGCCGCAGAACAGCGACCACACGCCGGCCGCACACGCGAACACGCGCCGGGGCCCGAACCGGTCCGCGGCCCAGCCGCCGACAAAGCAGAACACACAGTAGCCGATGAAGAAGCTGCTGAACAGGATGCCCATCTGCGCGTCGTCGATGCCGAGTTCACGCTTGATGATCGGCGCGACGACGGACAGCGCCGCGCGATCGAGATAATTCAGCATACCGGCGCCGAACAGCAGCGCGCCGATCCACCAGCGGTAACGCGTTTTCATGTTGTCTCCTGTCGAGCCGGGCAAGTGCCTGCGCATCCGCCCGGCTTCATGGTTTCCGATTGCGCCGCCACATCGGCGACGGCTTCAGATGCGTGCGCCATGCGCACGCTTCCTGCGTTCAACCGATGGTCGCGTGCGCGATCGTGTTGCGTGCCAGCACCGCTTCGTCTGGCAAGAAGCCAAGCCCGGGCACATCGGGCAAGCGCAGCCGCGCCCCGGGCCGCTGCGCGTCATGCAACCGCTCGGGCCAGTCGAGATAGGGAATTTCGAGCGCGACATCGTCGGGCAGCGCCGCGACCACGTGCGCGGTCGCCAGCAGCCCCGCTCCGTAGTAGAAACAGTGCGGCACAACGCGCACGCCGTGCTCCGCCGCAAGCGCGATCACTTCCGTGATGCCGGTCGGTCCGCCGATCTTCGCGATGCTTGGCTGCGCGACGTCGAGCGCCCCGTGTTCGAACAGGTCGCGAAAGCCCGCGACACCCGACGCGTTCTCGCCCGCCGCGACTGGCACGCCGGCGCCGCGCACGCGCGCGATGCCGCCCGCGTCGTCGCAAGGCCACACCGGTTCCTCGATCCAGCCGAGACGCAGGTCGGCCAGCTCGCTCACATGCCGCAGCGCGTCGCTCGCCGACCACGGGCAGTTCACGTCGACCATCAGTTCGCTGCCGGCCGGCAGTGCCGCGCGCGCGGCCGCGATGGCCGCACGTTGCGTCTCGTGCAGCTTGATGCGCCGGAACCCCTCGTCCGACGCCAGCCGCACGTGGCGCGCGACTTCGTCGGGGTCGTTGTCGTAGCTGACCAGGCTCGCATACACGTCGATCTCGTTGCGATGGCCGCCGAGCCAGCGATACAGCGGCACGCCGACCGCCTGCGCGGCGAGGTCGTGCAGCGCCGTGTCGATCGCGGACAACGCGTACAACACCGGTCCGGTGCGCCCGAACGCATGCAACGCGCGATCGGCCGCGTCACGCAATGCGGCGATCCCGTGCCGCGTAGGCTCGAATTCGGCGCCCTTGAACCAGCGGCCGACCGGGCCTTCGAGCGCGGCGAACGTGACGGGATTGACCATATGACCGAATGCTTCGCCCCAGCCGACGCGCCCTGCGACATCGGTGAGCCTGACCAGCAGCGACTCCATGCGGCGCAGCGAGCGGTCTGCGGCGTTATACGAGTCCGCGGCGGCCGGTTCAACTGCGGCGGCGGGACGGCGGCCCGCATCGAATGCGAGCGAAAGGCGAATGACTTCGATGGCGACGATTTTCACGAACGTATTCCCGGTGCGGAGGGTCGGGGGCATGGATGCGGCCGACGGCGGAAAATGCGATGTGACGGACGACGGCAGCAGTGCGAGACCGTTCGACTGCGTGCCGTCGGCCGCCAACATAGTCAGTCATCGTATAACTGTGGTCGTCGTTGTGCAACCTATCTCCAACTACTTTCCGCATGTTTACTAGGATGGCTCACATCCACATATTATGTGACATCTTATGACTTAATTCCAACGGGGAAGACGGAATTCAATGTTTCATGGAATCCAGAAGCGGAGGCGTGGAGTAGTCGCATCAGGCGAGTTCTAGGAGAAAGCACTGCAACCATCGACATTAGGGCGTCCGTCGTCCCTCCTCCCTTGACGAGACAAAAGCGACGCTCGTGCATGCGGCTGCTTATTCGGGCATTCCGCAGGGCCTCCGCCCGTTCAAGGCCGCGCACGAAGTGCTGATGGCGCAGCGATTGTTGAAGTAACGACGCGCCGACTGCCGGGGCTCCCGCGATCGGATACCCCGGCATGGACCGGCGCACGCGGCCGCCATCATCACAGCGCGTTCGGCGCTCTCCTCCCGTCAAGCACGGCCGCGACATTGTCGAGCGCGGTAAGCCCCATCTGGTCGCGCGTCTCGATGGTCGCACTCGCCATGTGCGGCGACAGAAACACATTGTCGAGTGTGGCAAAGCGCGGATCGATGTTGGGCTCGTTCCAATAAACATCAAGCCCCGCGGCGAACAGCCGATGCGAGGTCAACGCGTCGTAAAGCGCATCCTCGTCGACGAGACTTCCACGCGCCGCGTTGACGAACACCGCACCGTCGCGCATCAAACCGAACAAACCGAACTCGCGGCGCGTCATCAACGGCGTGCCGCCGCCCGGCACGTGCAGCGTGAGGATGTCGCACTGCGGCAGCAGCGTGTCGAGATCCCCGCAATAGCGCGCGCCGGCCTCGATCTCCGGCGGTGCCGGCCGCCGATCGGTATAGATGATCTTCATCCCGAACCCGCGTGCGCGCTGGGCGACCGCGCGGCCGATCCGGCCGAAACCGACGATCCCGAGCGTCTTGCCGTTCACGCGCGTGCCGAGCATGTCGGTCATGCCGAACGACTTGCCCCACCCCGCGCGCACGATGCGCTCGTATTCCGACGCACGCCGGCACGCGGCCAGAACGAGCAGCATCGTGAAATCGGCCGTGCAATCGGTCAGCGCGTCGGATGCGTTGCTGACCGTGATGCCGCGTGCGCGTGCGGCGGCGACATCCATGTGGTCGTACCCGGCGCTCGCATTCGCGATGATCTTCACGCTCGGCGGCAATGCCGCGATGTGCTCGGCTTGCAGCCCCGATTTCTTGCCGATCAGCACCGCCGGCGTCTCGTAGCGGTTGCAGAACTCGACGACGGACGGCGCGTCCATGTCGGCGTCCGTGACATACGCGTTGAATTCGGATTCGGCGCGTGCGGCCACCGCGGCGGGAACGCGTCGCGCAACCAGCAGGCGGGTGCGATTGTTGTCAGGCATGGTCTCGTCCTTGAGTCGGAAAACGGAACACAGCCTACGAACGGCAGTCGGCGCCGGTCAATATTGATTGATTCGATCAACATATCCGCGCGGCCGTGCGCGCCGCCGGATGACCCGAACGTCTCCGGGCATATCCCCGTCGTGCGAGGCCGCGGCAACACGCGCGCGGCACCGCTACGAACTCAGGAAAACCCTGACTTGCGCCCGTCAGGACGGGGCAGTTGATGTTGATTGAACGAATCAAGATTGCTGCGGCGTCGCCGCCGCGCAATGCTTTTCTCACGCTCAACGAACCGAACACGAGGTCGGGAAAATGCAGACAGGGAAGAAAATCGCGGCGGTGACGGGCGCAGGCACCGGCATCGGACAGACCGCTGCGGTAGCGCTCGCGCAAGCCGGTTTCAGCGTCGCGCTGCTCGGCCGGCGCATCGATCCGCTACTCGCGACGCAAGAGATCATCGAGCGGGCCGGGGGCGTGGCAGCGGCGATTCCGACCGACGTGTCCGACGAAGCATCGGTCGACGCGAGCTTCGCACAGATCGCGCATACGTTCGGGCGCCTCGACGTGCTGTTCAACAACGCGGGCCGCAACGCCGGCGCCGTGCCGATCGACGATTATACGGTGCAATTCTGGAACGACGTGGTCGCGACCAACCTGACTGGCGTGTTCCTGTGCGCACGCGCCGCGTGGCGCCAGATGAAGCGCCAGACGCCGCAAGGCGGGCGCATCATCAACAACGGCTCGATCTCCGCCCACACCCCGCGCCCGAACACGATCGCGTACACGGCCACGAAGCACGCCGTCCTCGGCATCACGCGCTCGCTTGCCCTCGATGGCCGGCCGTTCAACATCGCGTGCGGCCAGATCGATATCGGCAACGCCGCGACCTCGCTCACCGAACGCATGGACAGCGGCGTGCTGCAGGCCGACGGCCGCATCGCGCCCGAGCCGCGCGTCGACGTCGCGCATGTCGCGAGTGCGATCGTGCAGATGGCCAACCTGCCGCTTGAAGCCAACATTCTGAACATGACGATCATGGCGAGCGCGATGCCCTTCGTCGGACGCGGCTGACCGCACGCGCGCCCGAGCACGGCAAGTGCGCCGGCGCAACCCCCATAAAAATAGGAGACGACATTGAAAACCGCAGAAGAGCAGGTTTCGGCCATGCGCGAGTTCGACGCGCACGCGGGCATCGCAACACGATCCCGGGTGCGCTACGGCGTGCTGTCGATGTTGCTCGTGGCAACGATCCTCAACTACGTCGACCGCTCGGCGCTCGGCATCGTCGCGCCCGCGCTGTCGAAGGATCTCGCGCTCACCCGCGTGCAGATGGGCGAGCTGTTCGCGGTGTTCGGCCTCGCGTACTCAATCGCGCTGCTGCCGGCAGGCGTGCTCGCCGACCTGCTCGGCTCGCGCGTAGCGTATGCTCTGTCGCTCGTCGGCTGGTCGCTTGCGACGCTCACGCAAGGGCTCGCGCACGGCTATCACATGCTGCTCGGCTCGCGGCTCGCGATGGGCGCGCTCGAGGCGCCCGCGTTTCCGTCGAACGCGCGCGCGGTGACGATGTGGTTTCCGGTCCAGGAGCGCGGGTTTGCGACGAGTGTGTACGTGATGGGCCAGTACATCGGCACACCGCTCTTCACCGGCCTGCTGCTGTGGATCTCGTCGGCGTTCGGCTGGCGCACCGTGTTTTTCGCGACGGGCGCGTTCGGCGTTCTGTTCAGCGTCGTCTGGTACCGGCTCTATCGCGATCCGTCGCGCCATCGCGGAGTCAATGCGGCCGAGCTGCATTACATCACCGAAGGTCGCCCGGTGGTGACCGCGCGCGATCCATTCGACTGGCGCATGGCGCTGCGTCTGCTCGGCTACCGGCAGATCCTCGCGATCTGTCTCGGCAAGTTCTGCAACAACACGCTGCTGGTGTTCTTCACGACCTGGTTCATGACCTATCTGGTCGAGGATCGGCACATGTCGATGATCAAGGTCGGCTTCTTCCAGGCGATGCCGTTCATCGGCGCGACGCTGGGCATCCTGATCGCCGGCTATTTGTCCGATCTTTGCATCCGGCGCGGTGTGTCGATGTCGTCATCGCGCAAGGCGCCGCTCGTGATCGGCACCTTCCTCGGCGCATCGATCGTGCTCGTCAACTTCGTGCATTCGAACGCGCTGGTAATCGCGATCCTGACCGTCGCGTTCTTCGCGCAGGGAATCGGCTCGATGTCGTGGGCGGCCGTGTCCGAGATCGCGCCGAAACGCTATGTCGGGCTCACGAGCAGCATCACGAGCCTCGCCGCGAATATCGCCGCCGTGACCACGCCGCTGATGATCGGCTACGTGACACAGCACACCGGTAATTTTTTCTGGGCGCTGAACCTGATGGGTGCGATCTGCCTCGTCGGCACCCTGTCGTATTCGGTGCTGCTCGGCAAGCTGTCGCGTATCGAACTCTGAACTGCACTCCTGCTGCCACCTGCCCTTGCGCGGACTCCCCAACCTGACGCCCCACCATCATGATCGAATTCAAATGGGATCACCTGCAACTCTGCTCGGCCGATGTCGAAGCGACGGCCGCCTGGTTCGCGCGCTGTCTGAACGCCGAAATCGTGCGACGCCCCGGTCGCGTTGACCTGCGGATTGGTGACATCAACCTGTTCATCACGGCGCTGCCGCACGCGCATTCGGCGATCAAGCCGGACGGTGCCCGCGTGCAGGGGATCGATCACTTCGGTGTGCTGGTTGAGAACCTCGATGCGGCCTACGCCCACCTCGTCGACAACGGTGCCGAGATCGCCCAGCCCATCACGCGGGTCCGCGCCGGCGTGCGCTGCTGTTTCGTGCGCGCGCCTGGCGACATCCTCGTCGAAGTGCTCGAGCGGCGTCCGGCCGAGATGACATTCAACTGAACCCGGTCTATAGTCGGCGCACGCGGTCACGCACCAGCCGCATCCTCATCACGACCCCCATGCAGAACTGGATCACCCTGACGGAAGCGGCACGGCGGCTCGGCGTGCGGGCACAGACCGTCTATGCGTACGCGAGCCGCGGTAGCATCGCCGTGATGCAGGATCCGGACGATCCGCGCAGGAGCCTGTATCGCGCCGAGGACGTGGTCGCACTGTGCCGCAAGAAGCAAGTCGGCCGCAAACGTGCGGCGCTGGCGGCCGGCACGATCTTCGGCGCCGAGCCGTGCATCTATAGCGGCATCACCACGTTCTCGAAGGGTCGCGCGTGGTATCGCGGCCGCGACAGCATTCAGCTCGCGGATAGCGCCACGCTCGAGGAAACGGCTGCGCTGCTTTGGCAGGCCACCACGCCCGTGTCGTTCGATGCGCCGGCGATCGTACTGCCGGCCGGCGAGCGCGATCGGCAATGCGCGTTCACGACGCTCGCGACGCTCGCCGCACACGGCCATTCGACGCTCGGCCGGCTCGACAGCGCGCTCCACATCGAGGCCGGGCAGCTCGTCGCGATCGTGTCGCGCGCGTTCGGCGCACATGACGATGCCGGCGCAGGCACACTCTGCACCCATCAGCGGCTCGCAGCCGGCTGGACCCTCGACAGCCGTGGCGCAGACCTGCTGCGCCGCGCGATGGTGCTGGTCGCCGACCACGAGATCACGAGCTCGGCATTCGCCGCGCGCATCACGGCATCGACCGGTGCTTCCCTGGCCGGCTGCCTGCTGACAGGGCTCGCCACGCTGTCGGGCCCGCTGCACGGCGACGCGTCGGGACGCGTGCGAGCGATGTTCGACGACGTGCAACGATTGGGGGCCGAGCGCGTCGTCGATCATCACCTGAGGTCCGCGATCCCGCTTCCCGGTTTCGGTCATCATCTGTACCCCGACGGCGATCCGCGCGCGGCCGCGCTGCTCGCGCGACTCGACCCGCCGGCCGAGATCGCGCACTTCGTGGACAAGGTTACGGCGCTCACCGGCCTGCGGCCGACCATCGACGTAGCGCTTGCGATGCTGTCGGTGCAGCTTCGGTTGCCCCGCGATGCGGCGTTCGGGCTGTTCTCGATCGCGCGCAGCGTCGGGCTGCTCGCCCACTGCATCGAGCAGTTGCGCGTCGGCAAGGTGATCCGGCCGCGCAGCCGTTACACCGGGCCGGCGCTCGACGATCGGCATCTGCGGCCCGCCGCAGACGACGATGGCAAATTACCGAAAGCCGGCGTGATCGATAAGAATCGCGTGTTCAAGGTGGTGGAGTAACCCGCGTGACGCGCCGCAGACCAAATTGAACGTGTCACCGTTTGCGAGGCAAAGTTGTCATCTGCCGCGGCCTGCGAAGACCGGTGTCAACTCCCCTGCGACGCCGGCAGCGGCAATCACGCGTTGTGCGAAATCTGAGTTTGAACGGGCAATGACAGCATAGTGATAAGGTTCCCTATCCTGCTGTCGCGTGCAGTTCCCGACGACAAGATCGGCACGCGACAGCGAAAGGCGTTTCTGGGGCGACGCGAACGACGCTGAACGACCCGTCGCTGCCGGTCAAGCACTTGTCGTCAATGTCGCTTTTTCATCGATTGCTGCACCTCGGCCGACGTAGCGGGACTCTCGCTGTTGGCCGCTGACCTGTCGCTGGCACAGTCCGGCTCAGGAGCTGACGCGCGGCCGGTCTGAAGGGCGAATTGGCACCGTCCTGCAGCCAGCACGCTAAGGCATTTGCCATTCACGCACTAGCTTTGGCTCTGTGCCAAGGTTGCGTCGTACATCTTTCTAAGGAGCGGCGTCACTAGTGCCAGAGTGGCCTCCCAGTCTGTCTCGATGAGCATCCCATACTTCTGCGTGAGGATCACTTCGCGGTCGAAAGAGAAGTTGGTTGGCGTCTCTAGGCCGACGATGAGCTGCATGCCGGTAGGCAGATCCTTCGCGATGAAGCTTAGAACGGCCGGAAGGTTGAGATCGTCTTGAGCCTGCTGGTTGGGAGAATCAATAACCACCGGGACGTCGTACGTACCCGACTTTCCCTGCACGGTACGCCAGATGGCGGCGTAATAAGCCAGTATGGACCGCGGGCCGCCGCTGCCCGAAAGCGAAGGACGCGACGCCAGTTGCATGTTCTTGGTCGGCACGGGATGCAATTGCAATGCAATACGACTGGCTGCATAGTGCTCGCGGAAATCCGTAAGGATTGCCTTCGTTCGTTTGAGCGAGCGAAGCTCGTTCATCTTAGTCTCAAGCGCATCGATGGTGAGAACCACGGCATCGATGCCAGCTTGTATCTGCTTGCGCTCCTCTTCGAAGGCCGCGAATGCGGACTCGGCGCCAAGGCTGCCGACGACATCCTTGAATTTCAGCTCTCCCTTGCGCGAGTCCAACAGACGGGAAATGCGCAAGTAGTTCTCGTTCAGTGAATTCAGCTCAGAGAATGCCTTGTGCGTCCGAGTACGAACCTCCGCAGCATCCTCTCGGAGCCGTGCGGCAAGCTCCCGAAGCACCCGAGCATCCTCGGCGAACTCCAGCAGGTCAAGGAAGGGCTTCTCATGCTCGGCGTGGCACGTGGGGCAAATGAGTGGATCTGCGCCTTCCTTAAGAAGATACTTCGCATCGCTGTCGTATGCAGCCAAAGCTCTTTCGGCAAGATGTATCTGATGATCCAGACTCTTCACGAGCTCTTGCTCACGGACGATAATGCTCCTAAGGCGCTCCTGTCGAGTGTTGAGCTCATTGACCTCTTTGGTGAGTTGCTCGATCTCTGCAGCAAAGTTGTCGGCGTTGACTTTGGGGCCTGTCAGCGGGACAGACTTGCTGAAGCGCTCGATGGTGCGCTCTAGCAGTTTGTATTCCCGACGGTGCTCCTCGAGCGCCTTGGCATGTTGGGACTTCTCTGCGCTGGCTGCGTAGTATTCAGGCGGGCAGACGCCAGTGAAGTATTCGAGAATTGGCTTGAACGGTGCGCTAAAGCGCTTCATACCACCGAAAGTGTTCCATTCAGCCTGCCAACTTCCGTCTTGGTTCACGTAGAACGGAGCGAAGAAGCATGCTGGGTCAGCGGGGACAACCTCTGCCTGTCTCTTGTCAGAGAAGACTAGGTTGAAGTCAGTTGTCTCGCAGAAACGCTTAGACCATTCGCCGAACTTAGCCGTCGAAATGAGCAAGTTGAACGTAGCGTCAAAAAGCGCGCGCCGGCCGTCCTGATGAAGCGCGAAGTAGCGCTTGTCATCAACAGAGAACTCAAGCAGCGAGACAGCGTTCTGGTCCCATTGTTCGAGCTTCCCTTGCGGCGTGGCGCCGAGCGTCTCAAACAGGCTCCGAATCAGCGTCGTCTTGCCGGTATGATTTCTGCCCACCAGCAGGTTCTTGCTCGGATGAAACTCCACGTGTCGAGCCTTGTGCTCCTGATGTGAGAGCAGCCAGATGTTTTTGAATCGGAAGCGATGCATAGTCTTTAGTTCTCAGGCTTCGGACGAGGAGTCTCAGTTCGGGTCCACGCATTTTGTTATGGCTCTCATGACGAACCGGGCTATCAGGTCGTGGTCGCGATGGGCGCTGAACTGGACCTTGAGCTCGGCTAGCGCGGCCTCGACGAACGGCCGCAACTTCGATGTGGGCGGGTTGGCCGCAATCCAGACATCGCTGAAATCGTCGATTTCTCTGGAGACGTCAGTTCCTCCGGTGAGTCGCTCCTGCTGGGCGCGCGTGGCTGCGACGCGCACAGACGAGATGGTCATGAAGTCCAGCCCTTCTGTTTGAAGCTGGTTCATCCAATCATTGAATAACGCATTGCGGTCAGGCACGGTCTCCAGCGCCGCCAGAGCTGCGACAAATGCGCTTTTGGAAAACCCACGCTCCTTGACGAGTTCGTTGAACGACAAGCAGGTGTCGGTTCGCCGAGTAAGGGGCGATATTTTCATTAGGAGCGATTCGACGAAGGCCTTGGCTTGGCCAGCGTGCCCGGGACTACGCTCGTTTAGCAGATCCAGCGCAGCTTCAATTGCAGGCGCATTGAGGTTATCCGGGTGTATGGCGACCTTCTGGAGCTTCATGCGGGCTAGGTCCGGCGGTAAGCCGCCGGGTGACAGCGAAGCTAAGGCGTCGGTCAAAAGCTGCACATGGTCAGTTGCTAGGTCAGCGAGCGAGCAAGCCATCGCCGTGGCCGTCGCCCCCCCGGTTTTAAGCGGGAAGTCGCAACCCTGATTCGAGAGGAATACGCCCTCTACCGGCAGAGCCGTGAAAGCGTTCAAGCTTAGGTGCAGTTTACCGAGAACCGATTCGGGGACCTTTTTGAAGTCGGGGGCCTTCGCCAACTTGGGTGGCGCAGCGTTTGCCTTAGCCGCCTTCGTCGAGGGGGCCGGCGGAGCCTTGGGTTCGACGGTGCCGGTTAGCACAGACCATGTCCAAGTGCCGGAATCCTTCTTCTTGACCTGGTAGACCTTCACCCGAGTCGGGGCTGTCACGGAGTCAAGCTCGGCAACATCCTGAACGGATTCGAAGAGGAGTAAGAAGTCCGGCTCACTCGCCTTCTCCAACTCCATCATTCGGAAGACGGCCCAGATGCGCGAAAAGTCGACGCCCTTGGCCCCGTGCCCGCCACCGGCCTCTGAGTATTTGGGATTGTTTGCAACGGACAAAAGCTCCGCCGCGCCGTTGATACTGCTCAAGCCGTCCTCCCCATTCACCTCCATTTACGCGGAGGAATTCTTGTGTTTAGTGCGTGCCATGGTATCGATGACCGATAGGGACATCGTAACGCATTGAAACGTACATTGTATTTGCAAAATGCAGATTTTCCACGCCTTGATCGGGAGGCAGTGGCATGAACATGGATTCAAGCTCAGCTCACTCCGAGAGCTCTTCCAAAGAACCCTTGGGGCAGAAGGCACGGGCTTTCCCGAGCGTATTAGTAAGCAATTGAGGCATGTGTGCCACGCGAAACGCCAAGGCGATTTTTCGTCCCTGAGCAATGTCTGTTCGAGCGCTAATAGCGGTGGACGCGACACGCCCTTCTCCTCATATTCCTCTATGCGTAATACTTGAAATTGTGCCGCCACTTTTCTGGTGGCAGTCCCGGATTGGCGAGCAGGATTTCGCCAACCCTGTCGGAGTACTTTACCGTGATAGGCTGCCCTTCGCCCAACTGGCACGCGTTGTAGTTCAACTTCGTAAGTCCGAGAATGTCTTTGGCAACTTGCACAATATCGGCGCCGCCGTGCTGGATGCTGATTGCCAAAGGAACTGGCACCTCAAAGCCATCGTAAGTCGCGATCCGCGGCTTGAAGCCGTTCGTGAACAAGAGTCCGTATCGCTCAGAGCGCTGCCAGAACACCCCACGCTGAACCGGATGTTGACCCCGCTTCGACACGTTTGGGTGTTCATCGTATCGATAGAGTCGTAAGCCACCACGGTCCTGACGAACCCGTATTGCGGTCAGCTTGACGCCTGGCGGACACGCGCGAAGAAAGCCAGTGTATTCTTCCGTGTCGATTCCAGAACGGGCATGCAGGAATATCTCCTTCAAAGGACGTCCATCCTCCTGCTTGTACGTCTCGATTGTGCCGCGAAGCAGCGCTTCGGCCTTGTCGGGCGGCAGATGAAATTCGCCGCGCTCTTTTGAATACCACGGACCGAACTCTCCAACAAAAACCACGCCGTCGCCGCTGTCAAGAAACATCTGTGCGGCACAACACGCGTTGCGCCCATCCTCCGTCAGCTTGTATGCAAGGCCGACATAGCACACTCCCTCCCGCGCCCACGGCGTTTTCCACGGCTTGGCGCCGCATTTATAGAAAACTGCTGTACCGAAGTTCCAGAGCCGGTCCGACAGCGGATTGGTCCCAGGCTCACCGTTTCGGACCGGTGGCACGATTCGTAGCGTCGATTCCTTAATAATCTGAACCGGCAGCTCGTGTGCCATCATTCTCGCCTTAAGCTGACGTCGAAAGTCGGGCGACAAGCCGCGAGCTTCCTCAAACTCGTCCATTTCCTGCAGTACATCCAGAACGGCCGGATCCTCGTCGTCGAACATACGGGTCTGACCGCTGTTGCGATCGTCGATCGCATCCTTGAGAAATTTTTCCTCGCGCCTGCTTCGGGCGGTATCACTGCGCTTTGCTAGTGCAACCGATGATTTCGGTCGACAGTTTTCGTAAACCTCATCGGGGACGACGCATACGGCAAGCGCCGGCCTCGCGTCGAGCTTCGAAAGCCGGCCAGTTGGCGCCATATACAGTCCCGCAACCGCATAAGCGCGTTCATATTTGTCCGTCTTGCGCGAGGCGTCCGACAGACCGGCAGCATCTACAAGGTATCGGCGGACCGGATTCGGCCATCGTGCGCCAAACGCAACGTCGAAGCCTGGAAATGGAGGCCACGCCCGGTGGCGCGCCGGATCAACACACGCTACAGAGGTATTCAGCGCAGCGCACCAATCGTTCCAGAGTTCGACCCCTTGAGCCGTGCCGATGACAATGTGGTCGGGCAACTGTGTACGCGGCTCTGCCGGCCCAAAGAGTGCGAGACCATCATGCGGGTCTTCGGCGGTCTGGCCATAGCCGAACTGAAGCAGGGGCTCGCCAAGGAAGTGAAATACGTCCGTCATAGTGCGGAAGCTCCGTCGCTCGAGGATGACGCATCACCGCCTTCCCCATCATCGTCATCGTCTAGTCGCTCGCGATACTGAGCGATCTCTTGGCCAATATCCGACAAGCCGGACAGCGCTAATACATCGAGACCGACCGGACACTCCCAACTGAGCGGCCGGGTCTGCATGATTACCGTGCGCCTCCCTTCACCTACCATCACGTGACCGGGTGAGGTCTCAAGGCCCTGAACTACGCCCAGCAGGCGCGCAAGCCATTGCTGGTTCCACCACGCTCTTGTGACGATCTTTCGACGCCGCCCGATTTCTTTTCCCTCGAACAATTCACCATCGAGTGTTGTGACACGCACGTAGACTTTGACAACCACGTTCCATGACCCATCAACGTCAAGCTGCGGGCGAAAAATGGGAGCTAGCTGGTAAAGGAACCGTGACGCGCGCTCCCCCCAACCTTTCGTGCGCTCGCCCGTAAGCTGCACACTTGTTGCGCGCCCATCGACATGCCGTATGGCCTGATTCCACTCACCCGACTCGCGCTCGGGAAAATAGAAAACTTTGCGGTCGTGGCAAAATCTGAGGCCTTTCTGTGCGCAGACCACCTGCAGACTGCGCCAAGCCAGTTCCTTTGCGAGATCCTGAGTCCGCTTGCCATCCCGCTCCTTCACGTGATGCCACAGGAATTCAGGTGTACGGTTCACCTTTATCGCCGGGATGGCGTTTTCCGGGGGCGGAGTGAAAGCAACAAGTCGGGTCGCGCCAAGTTCGACAAATGCCCATCGACTGCGGAGATCAAGCACTTGTGCTTCCGTAAGCGACCTACGAAGATCGAAAAGTAGCATCGATTCCGGAAGCTGAAGGGCGAACACATTCGCATAAACTGGCTCAGGTTTCGCGACGATCACCCGCGTCGGCAGGTAATCACGAAGGGCAATCTGACGCCCTCTTTCGCGATCCAGGCTTGGCTTGCTACCCAACGTACTTAGTCGAGCAAGAACCTGGTCCAGGCCAACGTTCCATGAATCCGTGAAGACGGCCGGAACCAATTTCGTCAATCGCGAAGGCATGTGTAAATCAGATGCCACGGCGACCGTGCAAGGTAGAACGAAATCCGTCTTGCTCGTAGCGAGCGTGCATCGTTCGACGAAGATACTGTCTGACAGGCTGGCAGTCGACACCAGCGGCAAGTATTGAAGTGCGCGAGCCTCAAGTAACGTTCGCACAGCATCGTCGGGGTGCTCCCCGGCAAGCGGTGCACTGCCATGACACCATGTCCGATATCCCGCAAGCGTCAGTCGACGGGCTAGCCATGTGGCAACGGCGTGATCTTCCCTCACATGATCAATCAGCAACGTATCGCGGCTCTCAGCGATTGACTCTCCACCGCGTTGTGGAAAGAACGGAGGCGCGAAGATGCTCGGGTGCTGCGCTATCAGATGACGCTGCGGTCCAACAAGTTGTACGCGCAGTCGCTCAAGGTCGAAGAGGTCAAGCGACCAACCGTACGTGTCGTTGACAAACTGATGTGCGAAATCTTTGTCCGATGCAGACAGCGCCTCCGTACAAACAAACACGAAGACATCTGGCGCATGACCCGTATCATGAACCCGCTTGCAATCGCTGCGGAGCTTTGCACGCCAGTCAGACCGGACCGTGTAAGCAAAGCTGATTTTACGGCCCTGACTGTCACTTCGGATGAGCGCGTCCCGGCCTTCGTCACCCGTCCCGCCAAGCGGATCTATCTCCAAGTATCCCAACCCCGCCAAAATAGCCGAGCTCAGTCGTTCGAAATCTCTGTAATCCGAGATGCACTCAAGACAGTAGGTTATCGGGTCAGCGGACATGGTGAAGTGAAGTTAGAAGGACAGCCTCGTCAGGTTTTATGTGTACGCGGATAATCTTTCCTTCCCAGACTAGCGAACACTCTCGCATCTGCGTGCCCGGTGCGAGAGAGGCCGGGCGCTCGACTCGGAAATAGAGAACGGCGCGTCACCAAGCGATCGAATTACAGAGCCGGCCTCCCCAAGCAACATAAAGGTGTGGTCTGCACCCTGTAATAAATAGTACGTCGCGTCGGATTTCGACGACTCCGCTGAGTTGCTTAGGATCACTGCTCGATAATATGAAAGCATCGCGCGACCTTCACACGCCCAAGCTTGCAGCTCCTGCGCAGCACGAGGCTGATCGCCGTACTGGTATGGCACGCGACCAGTGACTGCTAGATAGATTTTCGCGAAATTTTCGCGCCCCAAGCGACGCGGTTCGTCCAGAAATGCGCTGACGAAGAATGTGTAGCCAAAAAGAGCCGACTCAGCGGTCACGACAGCAAGCAGCATCACGAATGTCACACGCCGCATCGCGCGTCGTGGGCGAACGACATGTTCTCGTTCGGCAGTACGGCCGTGCCGCGCGCCGAGCACCTTCCACCGCCACCACACTTCGGATGCTCGTCGCGCTTGCGGCTCGAGACCTCGCGTCGCGATATAAGCCGCGACCGCGTAGCGCTGCCTCAAACCAATCTGATCGATACCGCTGCGGTACACGCGTCGAGCCCGCCGGCACCACCGCTTGAGCGGCAGGAATGGCCATCGCGCCATCATCCATTCAGGCACCGTCGCCATGACCCACATAATCAAAAACGGCGCCACTGCCGACAGCACCGGCATCATCCAGACACGTGCCACGGTCGCGCCTGCAAGCATGACATCGGATAGATCGCGTCGAAACATCAGGCCGGGTACTCCGGCCGCCTCTTCCCAGCCGTTCAAGTAGGAGCGGCCAACCACGTAGGCGAGGCCTGTGACTAAGGTCAATGCTAGCGCGCTCGCTTCGAACAAGTGCGCCGCGACATAGTTGCCGACTCGCTGCCCGATCGATCGTATTGAATCAGCCGCATCGGGCGAAGTCGGGCTGGAAGTGCTGTCGATATTCAATGCTGGGGCGTCCTTCATCAAGACGCCCCCTTATCGTCGAGCCGGGCACGGGCCGCG
This sequence comes from Burkholderia sp. BCC1998, assembly GCF_905339875.1. NCBI lineage: Bacteria > Pseudomonadati > Pseudomonadota > Betaproteobacteria > Burkholderiales > Burkholderiaceae > Burkholderia > Burkholderia sp. BCC1998. Next base: position 108,245 of record NZ_CAJPHE010000014.1, on the reverse strand, counting down.
GCAATCGATTGGTGCAGCTTCGCCTGCAGCGTCTCGCGTGGCGGCAACACGGTGAGATACTCGGCGACGTGAATGCCGCTTTTGCCGAGTTCAAGCAATTCGATCTGTTCCTGTTTTTTCCCAGCGCACAGAATAATGCCGATCGGCGGCGCTTCATCCGGCTCCTGCTCGTGCTTCGCGAGCCAGCGCAAGTACAGCTCCATCTGACTTTTATACTCGGCCTTGAAGGCGCCGAGCTTCAACTCGATGGCGACAAGGCGCTTGAGCTTGCGGTTGTAGAACAACAGATCGAGATAGAAGTCGTCGTCGTCGATTGGCAGCCGCTTCTGGCGCGCGACGAATGTAAAGCCGGCACCGAGCTCCAATAGGAACTGTTCGATCTCGCGCAGAATCGCATCCTCGAGGTCGCGCTCAAGATAGTGGTCGTTGAGTCCGAGAAAGTCGAGGATGTACGGATCTTTCAGCACGAGATCGGGCGTCATCTGCTGTGCGTCACGCAGGTGCGCCACTTCGCGCCGGATCACTTCGTTGGGTTGGCGCGATAGTGCGCTGCGCTCGAACAACATCGACTGCATCCGCTCCTGCAACTGCCGCGACGACCAGCGCTCCAGGCGAAAGAGTTCTATGTAGAAGTCGCGCTTGAGCGAGTCTTCGACGTACATCAACATCTTCAGATGGGTCCAGCTCAATTCTCTCCGCAGTGCGGAGAGAATTGACTCGTCCGAGAACACCTCCGCCGCGCGGATGCAGTGGCGCAATTGCTGCTCGCTCCAGCCCCGGCCGTATTCGGCTCTCAGTTGCCGGGCGAGCGCAGGGAGGATCTGTTGTCCATAACCCGCGCGCTCACCGCCCAGCACATCATCTCGAATGCGACAACCAACCTGCCAATAAAGTAGGGTCAGTTCGGCATTGACGGCCGCCGCCGCTCGGGCGCGCGCCGAATCAATCATGTGGCGGATGTCGGTCAATAGGGATGCGGGGACGAGTTCGGTCATCTGGTCTTGAATGGAGGACTCGGCGGGCCGGCGCGCGCCAATAGGGGCCACGTTACCGGAATCTCAGCCACGGCGGAACCCTGCTGGGCGCTCCCCCAATTCTCTCCGCACTGCGGAGAGAATTCAGCCGCCGGCGCGCCGAGGCCCTTCCCTTTCGCCACGCTAAATGTGGGCGCTCGCAATTGAGCTTCAGCACCGTCTGAGACGAAGTCGCCTCGCCAACAGCCCCGCCCGGATCGAAGAACCTCCCGGCCCGCGTGTGACGCAATGGCCAATGAACCCGCCCACCGGCGCGTCGTCGCCGGCGCCAGAAATACCGGGGCGCCGAAACGGTGACGGCACCGCTTTTCGATCGCCGCGGTGTGGCCGCGCAATTCCCTACAGGGAGTACCGCGCACGCCGCGGCTTCGTCCATGTCCCGAAATGAAGGGTAACATAGCCCTGAATATGTTCCCCTTCAGTTCTCGCGATTGAGTGCCTCGATGCCAACGAGGTGTTACACGCTCCAGCAGATCTGTCACCGCTCCGAGTTGATTGGCCCATGCAGATCGTTGATACGTATCAGTGATCTTCAGCGTGAGAGGTCCGCCCCGCACAGGAACGTGTTGGCGCTCACCGAGATAACCTGCGATAAGCATCCAACTAATAGCCGACCGAACGGCCGATTGTGCAGACGTCTGCACTTTCTTCCGTGCAATTCTCTCTACCCGTCTGGCTGGCCGACGCGGCTACTAATCAAGGTGCGTTCACTGCATCTTTGAACGCCTTGCCGACACTGAACTTTACCGTCTTCGCAGCCGCGATCGCTATCTCTGCGCCCGTCGTCGGATTTCTACCGGTCCAAGCGGCACGTTGCCCTTGCGAGAACGAGCCAAAGCCGACGAGCTGCACGCTGTCGCCTTCGCTAACGGCGCGCGTGATCAGATCCAGTATGGCCTGGATCGCCTCGCCGGCGGCAGATTTTGTTAGAAAGGCGTCTAGCCGTTAGGCGATTGGTCGCCGAATTCGACATTGCAGCGAGGGAGATCTACGGGCCGAGCCCTGGACACAAATGGCAGGCGCCACCGGCCCGCTACCGCGATCCCGAAACAGACGCGACGTGGAACGGCCGCGGCAGCCCACCGTCATGGATCAACTGCACGGATCAAGACTCGTTTGCCATCGACCGATAGGCCGGACTTGCGAGTCGATTCGGCACTGTATATATTTACAGTGCCGTTTTCTCTTTATGCCAGCGATCTCCCGATACTGGCTCGCCTCCGCCATGTACTCAGAACAGGACCAACCGGACGTTGATCTCGTGCAATACGAGCACGCCGTGCAGCGCGCGGCACACGATCTACAGCGCATCGTCGCCACGCTCGCGCAACGCTATCTCGATGCGTTCAGCCGCGCCGCCGACCCTCGCCTGCTCAGCTGGCACGCGTTGCTCGAAATCGAGGAGCAGGCGTTTTCCGATCTGGGCTTTCAGGGACGGCACGACCCGGCCGTCATCCGCGCGTTCGCTCGGTTGAGCGAGAGCCACCTACCGGGCGGCAATTCCGACGCCGCGGTCGACTGGGGCCGCGATGATTCGCACCTTCCCACCGTGTACGCAATCGTTCGGACGATGGTCCAGGCGAACTCGGGCAAGCGAGTATGAGCGACACGATGCTCGAGCGCTCAGCGCTGCACACCGCTCAGAAAGAAGACGAGTGGCGTGTAGCAGGGGACCATGGCTGGACCCACCCCGGTGGATGAACGATCGACCGAACCATAGTGTCGGGCGTTGACATTTTTCTGGTGCGGAACACGGACGGTAAGATGCACGGCCCGAACGGGAACACTGGCGCAGCAAAAATGGCGTTCCGCCGGCTTTGCATGTGACGAGGCATCCTCCCCTTCCGGTTGGACGCTCAGGCGCGAATCGCAGATTCGCGTCCGGTGGTGACGGGCAGACATTCAGTATATAAAGTACGTCATGAACCCAATCTCCGACTGGCTTTCCGCCCCGACCGATGCCTATCGGCAATGGCAGCACACCGAAGCCGCCGGCGCGGATCGACGCGCGTTCTCGCCCCGCTCGATCACTCAGCACGAAGCGATGTTCGAGCGCTTCATGCGACACCTCGCGGCCGCACGCAAAACGCTAGCCACCTTCGGCCCCGAGGATCTCGAATCGTTCTTTGTCGACCTCGACAACCGGTGCCAGCCCGGCACGACGACGCGCCTTCGGTACCAGAAGCTGATCGACCGCCTGTGTCGCCACCTGACTGACGTTGGCGTGCGGCAAACGAATCCCGCGTCCGCATTCGCGCTGGCTCAGGCCTGGCCCGAAGACGAACCGAATCCTGTGTATGTCCCCGAGGCCGACGACATTCGGCTGCAGGCGCACGTGCTCGACATCGACGGCATGGACGCCCGCGTACTGCGCAACCGTGCGATCGTCGCCTTACTGCTTGCCACCGGCATCACGGCGCAAGAGATCCGTTTGGCGAAGGCCGCCGAGGTCGACCTGTCACCTGTCCGTCCAAACATCGAAATCCCGAAGCGCGGCGCGCGCGATGCGCGTCGCATCGGTATTGCCGAGTTCGCCCTGCCAGCCCTGTCCCGTTGGTACACGCAGCTGGCGGCAACGGATGATGGCCTTCTCTTTCCATCACCTCGCGCCGGCGGTCCGATGAACGACGCGCTGCTCGGACTCGCCGTGCGCGACGAGCTGCTCGCAATCGATATCCGCCTGCCCGACATGAGTCCGCGGACCTTGCGCAACACTTACGCTCGCCGCCTGCTCATCGCGGGCCGCAGCAACGAGGATACGAGCCGGTTGTTGGGTCTCACTAGCCAGCGTACTGTTGTGCGACTGCGATCGACGATTCCCTCGTCCGGCGACGGCACCTGACCTTGACTTCGTCGGCCACTCGGTACGTTGAAGGGACCACCCATCGCGCTGGCTTTTCTTTCGATCGGAGATGCCGGATGCACCACAAGACGCCATACAGCGAACTCGACGACCTGCCCGCGGGCAAGGCGCTTGCCGATTTCGATTGATCGTCTCCGACGGCGACCAGCCGATCGTCGTCGTGCACATCGGTATATGCGCGACAATGGGTTTCTGGTCGGCGAGATTCTATGCGGTCTGATGATGGGTCGACGCAACCGTCACTTCCGAATTCCAGCCCAATCCAATACACGTTGGGAAGTCGTGGCCGGCACTGACGAGGATGCCACAGTGCACATGCGCGTCGCCCGCAGGCTCGCAAGCAATGTCCGACCCTGCCCGAGCTATGGAATGCACTGGTGATCCTCACGACTAACGCTCGCGGGCGAGTCCGGATTCTGTTGACTCCGCTCGTTGATCGCCGGCGCTTCAAACCTGCCAACATCGTCCGCTCGTGAAAGAATGCGGACCACACGCCTGACCTGCATGCGGCGGACCGTTTCCAAGATGAACGGAAAAACGAGGTCGAGTCATTGAGCGCCGTCTCGCCTTGCTCAACGTCGGCGCCGGTGAGAGGCCATGAAAAATGTCCGCTGTCAAGCTGCTTTTAAAGCTACGTGGTGAATGAATAGTCCAAGCTCGACAATGGCTTAGGCCACGTTCCCAACGTTTTGAGCCATTTGTCGCAAATGCCCTGGGTGCCGCATAGGTGCATCGCGACGGGAAGATTGGAAGTAATGGAGCCCACTCCTGCGTGAGCTATAAAGGGCTTCAGCGTCTCGAAATCGCGCTGGAGCACCTGCGGCGACCACCGATCATGCCGGCTTGCAGATACGCACGGTCATGCCCGCTAAGCGATACTGGACTGACGGATGGAAGTCGATCGGATGCCGTGATGGGCGTAGTCAAATAACAGTTGAAGTAGAAGCGCGCCGCGGCTGCGCGAAAGCTAGACATCGCGGACATGATGCCCCGCCGACTCTCTGGCAATCAAGATGAATTCACCGAGCGCTTACGCAGGAATTCATCACGCTCAACTGCCCCCAGTAAAACGGAGTGGTCGAGCGTGTGATCCGTACATTGAAGGAGCAATGTATGCGTCCGGCCAACACACTCGGAACCCTCGGGCTAAGGTGGCCAGGATGGAGTCCCGGCATTCGTCGCCAACGTGCTGCTGTCGGTGGCCGTCTTCACCGCGATGTTCACCGGCTACACCTACCTGGCCGATCTGCTGGAGCGGGTGGCCAACGTGCCGCCGGCACACGTGGGCTGGTGGTTGATGGGCTTCGGCGCCGTTGGCTTGGTTGGGAACTGGCTTGGTGGCCTTTGGGCGGACCGCTGGCGACGACTGCCGCATTCAGCGTGGTGCTGGCGGTCGGCATGCTGGCCACCTTGGCACTCGCAGCGCAACACGTCGGCTTGGCGATCGCCCTAGGCGTGTGGGGCATCGCGAACACGGCGCTGTACCCCATCTGCCAGATTCGGGTGATGAAGGCTGCGCCGCAGGCGCAGGCCCTGGCGGGCACGATCAACGTGTCTGCCGCCAATGGCGGGATCGCGCTGGGCGCGGTGATCGGCGGTGCCAGCATCGCAGCGTGGGAAGCCACAGCATGGCCCTGGTCGGCGCGGCGATTGCTGTGATTGCAGCCATCGCAGCGTTGGCACTGAGCCACTGGTTACGGCGGAGGCCAGCAGCGTCCAGCGTCCCCTGAATGCGGTCGGCATTTGCGAGTGTGCGTTGCTATCCCATACCTTCCAACTGAGCGCACGACCGCAAGTGAGCACGGTTTGAGGTCTCAGTAGCGGCACCGATGCGGATACAACCGGCCTTGCTGCGAGCCTAACTCTGACCAAACCCTACGAACCTACTCGCTGCTTTGTTTAGGCTTTGCGGAGACCGACCTGTTGTTGTTCCGCTGCTTCGACAAGTTGCGCCACACCGTTGGCTCGAAGTGCAGGCCGCGTTGGTCAGCCTCACGCATTCCTGCCGCCGCCACATCGCCAGGCAGGCGCACGGGCAGTGCTGGATCAACCGGCGGGTTGGCCAGGTAGTTATTTCCCAAGAACTCAGTCTGGTGCTCAAACGCAACGCGGCCGGCGAAGAATTCGGGGTTTAGCAGTTGCAGAAAGACGTTGCTGCCGCTCCATTGCTGCGGGCGATCAATTTGAAACTCAACCCGCCCGGCAGGTTGGCTTGATTTGAAGCGTTTCGATGGTCCAGCCCGAAGTCTCACTTCATAGGCGGCTCATATACGGGTGGAAACCAACAGCCCGCCGGCTGATACCAAATCTTTAACGTCATCCACGTCTATCAAGGCAGCCTTGCCAATATCCACCATTCGGACCGGTATCGATGTTTGCTGCAGCATTCCCTTGGCCCCCTGATCACCATCCAGATTCCGCATTTGAGAGAACAAAGCAGATGGCACGATGACTGGATGTCCGGGCTCCTCCCCGTCCGATCCTCGCACCACCACACCTTCGCTCGCCTGAAAAGCGGACAAGAGCTCATTGAGATGAGAGAGGTGGCCGCGCTCGTTCGGACAGGTTTTCGATATTTTTAAGTGGAATGTCCGAGGCAGTCATGCTGCCGATTTGATCGCAGGCAGCGTCGCGAAGTATGCCTCATCCGGCGTCTGATCCGCCAGGCTCGAATGGGGCCGTTTCCGGTTGTACAACTCGATGTATTCGCCGATGGAACGCCGGGCATGGCTGACCGACTCGTACGCTTTCAAGTAGACCTCCTCGTACTTGACGCTGCGCCATACTCGCTCGACGAACACGTTATCGCGCCAACTTCCCTTGCCGTCCATCGACAGCCGGATGCCCCGACCCAGCACGGCCTCGGTGAACGCACCCGCCGTGAACTGGCTACCCTGATCGGTGTTCACGATGTCCGGCAGCCCGTAACGGGCGAACGCTTCTTCCAGTGCTTCGACGGCGTGCACGGCTTCCAGCGTGATGGCGACCCGATGCGAGAGTACCTTGTGGCTCGCCCAGTCCACCGCCGCCGTCAGATACACGAAGCCGCGCGCCATCGGAATGTACGTCGTGTCGAGTGCCCACGCCTGATTGGCCCGCTCGATCTTCAGGCCGCGCAGCAGATATGGCCAGATCTTGTGCTGCGCGTTGCGGCGGCTTGTGTTCGGCTTGCAGTACAGCGCCTCCACGCCCATGCGCTTCATCAGTGTGCGCACGCGACGGCGACCAACTTCATGGCCTTCCCGGCGCAACAGGCGCGCCAGCATCCGTGCTCCGGCAAACGGAAACTCCATATGCAGTTCGTCGATTCGTCGCATCAGCAACAGATCGGCCTCGCTGACCGGCTGTGGTCGGTAATATGCGCTCGATCTCGCGATGCCAACCAGCCGCGTCTGATGCGAAACCGGCAGCGCATGCCTACGATCGATCATCGCTTTGCGCTCAGCAATCCCGACTTGGTGAGCGCGCCGCTTAAAAAATCATTCTCCAGCGTCAATTGGCCAATCTTCGCATGCAGCGTTTTCACATCCACCGGTGGCTCGCTCGACGGCGTGCCCGGCGAGCCGAACACATCGGCCGCGCGCTCCTGCAACTGCCGCTTCCTTTCCGTGATCTGGTTCGGATGCACATCGAACTGCTGCGCCAGTTCACCCAGCGTCCGCTCGCCCTTGACCGCTGCCAGCGCCACCTTCGCTTTGAACGCCGCTGAGTGCGTCCGTCGAGTTCTCTTCGTCATTTCCTCGGTTCCTTTGCCGGCATTATCGCTGGCTCAGGCCCCGGCCAAACCACTTATCCGACTGTCCGAATTTGCGCGGCCACCTCTCTTTCGTAAGGGCTGAATCTAGCTCACAGGTTTTAAAGGACAGCGTTCCGGAATTGTCTTGGAAGCGAATTCCAAGACTGACTCCGGCCACTGCGTGTGCCTCTCAAACTGCGAGTTAAGCTTTAACTTAAATGGATTTAAAGTTAATTTCGCGCACGAACAGCAACCGACTCTAGATGGGTGAGCAGATGCTGCCCGGCGCTAAAACCAACCGGGTTTCGGCGTAAATTTAGATCCAGTTCGGGGTGGATTCTTTGGAGTAGCGTTCGCCAAACGCGCCTTCGGGGAGAATTTCCCTGACTCTGGAGAGGTCCTCCTGCGTGAGCAAGAGGTTTGCAGCACCCACATTTTCCGCAACACGTTCCGGCTTGCGAGACCCCGGGATCGGGACAATGTCCTCGCCCTGAGCCAGCAGCCAGGCAAGCGCGAGCTGCGAGACCGTTGCACCCTTTGTGGCTGCCAACTCGGTCAACTGGCGGACAGCATCGACATTCTTCTCAAAGTTGCCTGGTTGCCAGTGAGCAGCGGTGCGACGGTAGTCATCCTCCTCGTATTCGGCGGCCGGTTTCGCTGCGCCAGTCAGGAAGCCGCGACCGAGCGGTGAATAAGGGACGAGCCCGATGCCAAGTTCGCGTAAGGTCGGGAACAAAACTTCGACGCCTCGTTCGAACACCGAATACTCCGTCTGAAGCATCGCCACCTCCTGCACCGCATGGGCCCTCTTCATGGTCTGTACGCCAACTTCGCTTAGACCAAAGTGCTTGACCTTGCCCTCGGCAATCAGATCCTTGACAGTACCGGCGACATCTTCGATGGGCACATTCGGATCTAGCCGATGCTGATAAAAGACATCGATGTGATCGACGCCGAGATACCGCAAACTGTTCTCGGCGACTTCGCGGATATGCTCCGGTCGGCTATCGACACCCCAAGAGCGGGTGAACCCAAACTTAGTCGCCAACACGACATCGTCTCTGAAGCCCTTGACCGCACGTCCGATGAATTTCTCGTTTTCGCCCCAGCCGTAAACTTCTGCGGTGTCGAAAAATGTCACGCCTAAATCGTAGGCTTTGCGGATCGTGGCAAGCCCGGCGTTTTCGTCAGCGGCTCCATATGCAAGATGAAAGCCCATGGCGCCGTAGCCGATGGCGGAGACTTCGGGGCCGTTCGTACCCAGTTTGCGCTTTTGCATGCTGTACCTCATTTGTGTGTAATCAGTCTAGAGCACGAGCAGACCTTGCCAGTTGTCTGAAGGTCCTGAAAAGTTGCCCATTCCTATCGATCTACTGTTTTTTTAGGCAGTTGGTATCATTCGGAAATGGAAAATCTCGACGAAATCTGCGGGCTTGCTCAGCGACATGCCGGTCAACCGCAACCTAGCCTGCCTAGGTTGAACATCCATCGCTTTTCCGAGCCAACCCCGCTCACCCTCCGGGTGTACAAGCCGATGGCGTTGATCGTGTTGCAGGGCACTAAGAAGTCGATCATTGGTGGTCAAGTCTTTGATTACGGGCCAGGCGAGACAATGGTGGTTTCAGCGGAAATCACTGTGATGGGTCAGATCGTCCAGGCCTCTCCAGAAAAGCCTTTTCTTGCGGTTAGCCTTGACCTTGATCCTGCTGTGATAATGAATGTGGTCCGTTATCTCTCGGAGACGCGAGAGTTCCAAATGCAGCCTGGCTTCGCGTTTAGCTTGCCGAACGCTGAATTGATTGGCGCTTGGCAGAGGTTGCTTGCCATGTATGAGCGGATGCGCGAAATTCCGGTGATGGCGTTGCAACTTGAGCACGAACTGATTTCCCGGCTGATGTTGAGTCCGCACGCTGAAATGCTGCGGCAGATCGCCGGAGCGGACTCACGCCTGTCTCACATTCGCCGGGCTATGGCCTGGATTCGAGAGCACTATATGGATCAGCTCACCGTTGAGGATATGGCAGCAGTCGCGGGCATGAGCGAGTCCGTCTTTCATCGGCGGTTTAGAGCAGTCACCGCATTGAGTCCCTTGCAATACCAGAAGCAGATTCGATTGCATGAAGCCCGTCGCCGCATGTTTGCCAAAGAGGCCGACGCTGCGACCATAGCGTTCGCAGTGGGCTACAAAAGTACGTCGCAATTTAGTAGAGAGTACAAGCGACTATTCGGAGAACCACCGCACAGAGATGTGGCGACTTTTACCGGGCTTGCTTGCAAGGAAAGCATCGGCTAATCGCTGCGCAGCGACGGGGAACGGGAAGCGAATCGGGATGCGAGTTGCATGGCATTTCTCCTGACGAAAAGGGTTTGCTGTTCAAACCGCACACCGGATTCCTAGATTCGGAGCCCAGCCTTTCGGCTGTTCTGTGCGGTTGGCACGAGGAACCCAGTTCGTGCAAAGCTCCTTGACCGTGGGCGCCTTGCGCGTCTGCGCCTTGTCTGCGGCCGGGTCGCCGCCCCGGCGCACCTGGGCCAGCCATTCCTGAGCCAGCGAGCGGGCCTGTTCGACGGTCAGTTCTCCGTATTGACCCAAGGCGGGCTTGCGGCGCTCGCCGGCGTTCGTCCGGTACTGGAGCGTGAACACCTTGCGGTTCGATGGGGTAATCTTGCACAAGAAGCCGGGCACCAGGGTATCCCTGAGTTCGACGGACTGCGCTTGGGGTTGTGCCGCATCGACTGCGGACTTGGTGAGCTTGATCTTTGCCATGATGACTCCTCGGAAAGACCCAATTCCCAAAAGCCTCATAGGGGCCACCAGCAGGGAAGTTGGGTCAGGTTTCGGAAAGCACCGGCATATGTTGAACTCGCCTAAGTTATTGATAAACCTGCTGTATCGGGCTTGGGCGTAGTCCAGCGAAGTTCGGTGCTGGAGTCATGGTGAAATGAAAAATATCATCGCACCCTACTATTTGCCACCGCACTTCGGTTGTTTTACACAGTGGTACTCGTCCACCCTCATCTGTCTGCCGGTCCTAGAAACGACAGTTCAATCACGCCATCCATAGCGCCCCGATGTGCCGAACCTTAGTACCAACTGGGCTCTGGCTATCCTGGCAAAATCCTAGTGGCATTGCCAGGCAAGATAGTAGTGATATCGAATAGCACAAAAGTAGTGTCATCCAATAACGCGATTTTAGTGATATTCTGAGACAGAAAAGTAGTGAACTCACCTAGGTCAACAAAATGGCGGCACCCAACGAAAAACTGGCGGACTCTCTGAACGTACTTAAGGCGTTGCAGGACCAAGGCTTCCGGGTATTCCAGCCTTCGGTCATACCGTCGCTCACTCGCACTCATCGAGAACGACTGGTTAGGGCCGGGTTCCTGAAGCAGGTCATCCAGGGATGGTATCTCGCGAACAATCCAGAAGATGCTGACGGCGATTCGACACACTGGTACGCCAACATGGAGGTCTTTGTCGCGGCGTACGCCAACTCGCGCTTCGATGACGACTGGCAACTCAGCGCCGAACTGTCGCTTCTGAAACACAACGGTCACACCAGCATTGCGAAACAGCTACAGTTGCAGTCGCCGAAAGCCAACAACCAGATGCAGGCGCTGCCGCACGACTGCTCCCTGTTTCTCTACCGCATTCCGGAATCCCAACTCGTCGCCTCGCGAGCCCCGGACGCCAGTGGGCTAATACTTATGCCGTTGCCCGACGCGCTGATTCGCGTCAGCCCGACGTTCTTCACTCAGCATGAGATGGCCGCCCAGATTGCGATGCGACAAGTCGACATCTCGCTGCTCATCGCACGCCTGCTCGAGGGAGGGCACAGCCTGGTTGCTGGCCGACTGGCCGGCGCCCTCAGGGCCGTAGGACGTACGGCCGATGCAAACCAGTTGCTAACCACCATGAAGGCCGCAATGTACACGACAACGGAGAACAATCCGTTCGAGCGGCCTCTTGCGCAAATCAACGGACGACGCAACGAATCCCCCTACGTCCTACGCATCAAGGCGATGTGGTCAACCATGCGCGAGACTGTCCTCAAGCGGTTTGAGAACGTTCCGAGGCGGGGATTAACTGATGCAAACAGCCTACTCTCGGACATCGCCGCCCGGTACGTCGCGGACGCATACCATTCGCTGTCCATCGAAGGGTACCGGGTCGGCGCTGAGCTCATAGAAAAGGTCCGCAATGGCCAGTGGAGCCCGCTCACGCCCCCTGAAGACCGGCAGACCCGAGACGCCATGGCAGCAAAGGGGTACGCAGAAACGCACAGTCACGTCAAGGCGCTCATCGGCCGCGTGGTGAATGAAGGGCTGAAACCGGCTGAAGTCTTCAGCGCAGATTTTTTCCAATGGTACGTGACGCTTTTTTCGCCGAGTGTGCAGGCCGGTATTCTCAAGGCAGGAGACTTGGCTGGTTTTCGCAACAATCAGGTTTTCATCCGTAACGCCCTCCACGTGCCCCCCTCTCCAGAGGCCGTACGCGAATGCATGCCAGCTTTGATGGACCTGCTGGAAAGCGAAGAGCACGCCGGCGTCAGAGCAGTGCTGGGCCACTTCATTTTCGTTTTCATTCACCCGTACATGGACGGTAACGGACGCCTGTCACGATTCGTCATGAACTTCATGCTGACCACGGGCGGCTACCCATGGACAATCGTGACCGTCCAGTCGCGCAAGGCTTACCTGGACGCGCTCGAACAAGCCAGTACCTATGGCAACATCGAACCGTTCGCCGACCTGCTTTGCAGTCTGATATCAGAACAAGCAGTGACACCCGTCGAGCGTATTACTCAGCGCCCAGAAGCAGGGGATTGGACAGTGCCTCCGGTCTGACGGCCTCACCTTCCACCGACTGGCTTCAAGCGCAATAGCGTCGTTCGAGAACTTGGGGGTATCGTAGCGCTTCGGCTGCCCGACAGGAAAGACGAGGACTCGACCATCCTTGAAGGTGATGAAATCCGACTCCTCTTCGATCCAACGCTACACACTGATCGTCGGGCGCCGGACCAGCCGCTGAAGCTCCGGCTGGGCGGCCGGAAGCGGTCCTTAACCCGCGATCAGGAGCATGATCAAATTTGACCTCACTGACCTCCGGCGCTCAGACAACTTGGGATGGTACCGCCGTCGCGGAGACGGTGACCCACTGACCGTCGATCAACATGTCGCGTAGTTCCGAGCCATTCAGGGTGTAGACGTGCTCGACACCCACGCGCGGACGCGCCCGGCGAATCGCCAACGTGATCGCCATCGCCGTGTTCGATTGAACGGATTTCAGTTGCATTGCGTTCCTCACAAAAAAGAAAGGCGAGGAACGCCCCTGCGGGGACATTCCCCGCCAGGGTTCAAAGAAATGGCCGCCGCCCTACTGGGCAAGCGCTGCTACATTAATCACTGCATCGGCTTCGGCGATCAACTCGGGCGTCTGCGAGATGAAGAACTCCCGCTCGTAACCGCCCTGTTTCAACACCTCCCGCTTCATACGCATGAACTGCACCTTGCGCTGCGGATCCAGCGGCCCATCCGACTCGTCGCTGAACAGCGACTGGTATGGCTGGCTCGCATTCCCCGCGATATACAACGCAATACCGCGCGTCAGGCACTCGTTGATCCAGACCTTCTGCCCACCGGACATGACCCCGACCGACTTGCTGCTGTCGCTGTCGGCGTCGTGCACGAGGATTTCGAAGCCCTCACGCAGTTCGCCGTTCGCGAGCGCCCGCTGTGTCTGGATCTCGACCGTGAATCGCATGCCGTAGCACGCAAGCAGCAGGTCGTTCACCGTCTTCGTCAGGGCGGGACCGGCATCGTCGATCGTCAGCGCAATTACGCCGTCGTTGCCGAGGGCTTTCGCCACCAGCTTCCAGTGCGCGATCTCGTCCGAGATGCGCGCCGCCAGCGACTGCGTTGCCGCCAGGCCGCCTAGTTCACGCTCCAGCGAACCGAGCTCGGTTTCGCGTGTCGCCTGACTGCGGATCAACGCTTCGATCCGCGCGTCGAGCGCCGTGCCTGCGTCGCGGTGCGATGCAATCTGCCGGTCCACATCCGCGATTGCCTGCGTGACGTCGACTGCGACGAGACGAGCAATTTCCGTCTCGATCTCACGCGACAGTGCAGCCAGCCGGCCCATTTCCGTCTCACGACGTTTCTGGGCTTCACTGTCTTCGACATCGAGGGTGGCAAGCTCAGCGCACGACGTCGCCAGCCCCGCATCTGCCGCATCCAGCAACGGCTTGCGAGCCGCCAGGTCCGTCGCACGCTGTAATGCCTGTCGTGCCGCCGCGATACTGGCGTTCACCTGCTGAAGTTCAGCGCGCTTCGCGGACAGCGATGCGATTGCCGGCGCGAGCACATCCCGTTCGTCTCTCTGCGCCTTGTAGCGGGTGCGGAGATCCTTCAGGGAAACGGTCTGAACTTGCGCCTGTTGTGCTGCGTTGCGCGCTTGCACGAGCAACGGACACGTGGCGTGAATCTCCATCCCGGCGCACGGCACCGACTCAACGACAGCCGCTTGCCCCTGCAGGTTCTTCAGTAACTCGGCTTTGGTCGCGCCTTCCGATTCGAGACCGGTCATCGCAGACTGAACCGTCGCCAGCCGAAGCTGCTTCGCATCCATGTCGGCGATGGCCTGCTGCAATGGCCCGATCTGCGCTTCCAGTTGTGAGACGCGAAGCTGCGCTTCGTCCCTCGCGGCAGCGGCACCAAGAATGGCGTCACGTTGCTTCACCACCGCTTCGTGGCCCGTCATCGTCGTGCGAATCGCGGCGCGGCGTTGCGTGAAACGTTGCCGATCCGCGGCCGTATCCCGTTCGACGCCCTGTAGGGACGTGGCCACCTCGTTACGCCGCACGTTGAGTTCGCGCAGTCGTGCTTCGACACCCGCATTCTCGCCCTGCTTCGCCACGAGCGTCGCCCGCTGCTGCATCAGGCCGGCGAGCACGGTTTGCACCGACTCCCGTTCAGCGCGCGCCGAGACAATTGCCGCGGCATCCGCTTCGATCGCCTTACGCGTCGCGTCGGCACGTTCACGCTTCCCGGCAAACGCCACAATGTCCTGCTGCACGGCATCCAGACGCCTGGTCAACACTTTAATGACGTCGGCCGCCTTCGCAGCCAGCGCACGCAGATGGTCGATCTTGAGCAACTCGGCGAGCAGCGTCTTGATCTCGTTCGCGCCGTAGGACGCGAGTGGCCGCCGGTTCTGCGCGGAAAACACGCTGGTAAAGAACGATTCCAGCGAGCCACAGATCGCTTCGACACAACGGTCGTAGGTCTCGCCCTTGCCGTCCGAAACCGTGCCCTCCGGCAACGTCACCGGGCGCCACTCCCCGTCCATCGAGCGGTAGAACAGGAAGTAGTCCGCCTTGCCGGCTTTACCCGGTTTGCGAAACGCGAAGGTTGAGCGATAACGGATACCGTCGTGCTCCCACTCGAACTCCTTGCGCGCCTGTACACCGCAGATGTGATCCCAATAGGAAAACGCATCGATGGACAGCTTCGATGCGCGCGACGGCATGATCCGATACGGATGCAAGTTGTCCATGATCGTTGTTTTCCCGGCGCCATTCGGGCCGGTTAACGCAATCAGCCCGCGAGGCAAGGATTCGAGATCGAGTTCGACGCTGTCGCGCTTCATTCCGTCTCGTACCCCATAGAACCCCTCGAGGAACAATCTCAACGGACGCATGATTCCGCCTCCAAAAAAGAGATCTCCTGCAGGTATTCCGACGGCAGGAACGGGATGTCCTCGTCGTCGATCGGCAGCACCGGCTCCGGCCGGATGACCTTGGTGCCAAGCGTGCCAGCCACGGCTTGCCGAACCGTGTCGCAAAGCTGCGCGAACGACGCGGAAGCCTGCTTGATCAGCGCGTCCCAATCGGTACAGCCGGTCAGGACCTGAAGCTCGCGCCCCGACCACTGACTGGCGTATCCCGAATTGAACGACCAAAGCAGGTTCTGCATCTGGACGTCGGGCACCACGGCGACTTCCGGGGATTCTACGTCGGTCGCATGCACGAGCACGAGGAAACAGTCGCGCTGCGCAATCGTGAAGCCGCGACCTGAGCCGAAGGGCTGATGAAATAGCGCAGCTGTGCATCCGCCGTGGTCAACGAGACGCTTCTGCAACGCCTTTGCGTCGTTCGACGCGGAAAGCTGCTGGACCCAACGGGCACCTGCGGGATAAAGGCCAAACATAGACACGCTCCTGTGAAATGGACGGAGTGCGCCCGGTAGGGATCGCTCCCCGCCAGGGTAGATAAGAAAATGGATGCAGCGGTGCTGCGATCGATGCGCCTGACGGCGCGGGGTGAACCTCGTTTCGATAGCCACGTGGGCTATCGGAACACGGCTGTGTCCAACTCTCGGTGTCGTGCTGACCGTCGAGACAGGCAGCGCTCAGGCTGCGAACAGATCATCGTTGAGCCATGACAGCGACGGCTTTGATTCAGGCTCCGGCGCAGCTTCGAGACTGGCGGCGACCAGCGGGACGACGTTCGCGGTGCCGCCAGGAATCTCCAGCACCTCGATCGAATCGCCAACCTGCGCAATTCGATCAAGCACCGACGCCGCGATCGCTTCCGCGTCGCCCGTCTCGAGCAGCTGCAGCCGCTCAAGAAGCGGGTCGGGGTCGACCGAAGTGAGCTCGCACCAGCGCGCGACCTTCGCATCGACCGTCACCGCCTTGCTGATCCCCTCCGCGCGGCTTCTCATCACCGGCAGGATGCGCGGCTCGAGCTTCAGGCCAGCGGTCGACGCAAACATCGATTCGATTGCCTTCCGGTCGACGAGCTGCTTGTGCTCCTCGTCGATCTGCCAGCGAATCCGGACGAATTTCCCGGCCGAGTCCGCGGCAAGCGCCGCAAGCTGCGCTTCGTCGGGCGGACCGTCGAACGAAATGCATACCATCTCGCGCGACGGCGTCGTCACCAGCTCGGCACGTGCTTCAGCCGCCAGCACGTCCCATAACAGGTAACCTTTGTCGCCTTCTTCGCCGTAGTGGAATCGCCCAATCGAGCCGGGATATCCCACCGCGCGCCCTTCGCGCAACCAGATCTGGTGCTTATGGATGTGACCCAGCATGAACGCGGCACACTCCGCGGCGAACAGCGTGCCGAGGCTGAACTCGTGATCGAATCCCGCCATCGTCACACCATGCTCGGTTGTGCATCCAGCCACCGTGCCGTGCGAGAGGCCAATTGTCGGCACGCCGATCGCGCGCAAGCGGGCGTTATTCCTGCCAGCCGCAGCGAGGTATGTTCCGAGCACGTCGCCGAGCTCGGTCGACGCTGACAACGCACCGACCTTCAGTGCGAGATCGGCCTTGTTCATCGTCGGCAGACAGGTGAACACCGCGTCCGGATAGAGTCCGTCGAACGCAAGCATCTCTGCGTCGTCAAACACCGGACCGTCGGACGCTCGGAACTGCGTGCCGATCAGCGCAACCTGACCAATCCGATCTGCAACGAACACGGGATGCCGCGCGCCCATCAACGCAAAGTTGTCGAGCGTGCCTGGCGGCTCATGCGAGAACGTGCCCTGCAACATGATGACGGGCATCGCTTCGGCCAATCGGTGCACCTGTGTCGCGAGCGCATGCAGCGACGGCGCGTGTGCGTCGAGGCGATGATCGGTCGAGTCGCCCGAGATCACCGCCACCCGCGCCCCGCGCGAGATCGCGTCGTCGACTGCGAACGCGAAACAGCGATCGGCCTCGTCTGCGTTCTCCGGCGAGTAATGCAAGTCAGAAAAATGCGCGATTTTCATCGCCGCCTCCAAAATTAAAAAGGCCGCCTCTCGGCAGCCGACAATGGATAGTCAAGGAATGGCCGCTTGCGCGGACGGTTTCGATGCGTGAATGACGCGGTCGAAAGCACTTGAGCAAAGGGGCTTTGCTGAAATGCTCTCGCAGTCACTTGAAAGAAAGGACGCCAGCCCCGCGGGGCTGGCTAATGGGGAACACCGTTATCGGCCGTTGAGCGATTCGACTGCCTCGCTGATCTCGCGGGCGAGAACATCCGGCGCATCGAGGGCACCGGTCAGCCGTCCGATCATCTTGTCGACGTCTGCGGGCCGTTCCGTCCAGCCGCGCCCGAACTTGACATGGCCGTAGACGCGAAACTGCTCGCGGCGCGCGTCTGCGTTGAGGCGAAGACGCAGGAGCAGATCCTGCAGGCGATGCCGCTTCTCTTCGATCGACTCCGGGGGCGGGTCGTCGTGTTCATCGCGTTGAGCATTGCCAGCGTGCGTCGCCGGTTGGGTGTCACCCGACCCGACCCCGCCGCCTCCTTCAGTCGAATGGAGCGGAATCACCGTGCCGCCCGCACCGAGAAGTGCGGCCGCACCTTGCGCGACCTCGATCGCCGGCGCCGCTTCGTCCGCGCCATCCAGCAGCGCTCCGATGTCGATATCCGCGTCGAGAACCGTCAACATCTGGGGCTGACGCACGGCCTCACCATTCTCGTTGATCCGCGTGATGTCGAATTCCCGCTTCGAGAGCCAGAAGCGCGTGCCGGTGAGCCTGCCACGCGCCAACTGCACCGTCTGCATCGCGGCGTAGGCTTTCTGGAGCACGTAGATCGAGTTCGTCGGCAGCTCGACCAAGCCGAGCCCCTTGATGTCGGGGACCGCGAACACGAAATGCGCGGAGAGATTGCACTGCCGGCTCTGATACTGCGGGCATTGCTCGGGATCGCAGACGCCGTCCGGGATTGCGTCGTCCTGGCGGAAGATCACGTCGCGACCACCGAAATGGCGCGTGGCTCGTTGGGCGCGCGGATCGCGCTCGACCTTTGCGTAGGTCTTGCAGTACCGGATGCCGTCGGGACCATACTGCGAGAAGAACTTCCGACCGGTGGTGCCCCATGCGGCCATTTCGTTCGGGAGGTTCTGCATCCAGTCGTCGAAGGCGAACAGCACCGGGAAACGGTACAGCCGCACTCCGTGCCCGCGATCCTCGCCGTACAGCTTGAGAATCTCGTCGGCCACGTCCGGGTTGTTAAAGTCCGATCGGCGGCACGTGAAGTAGGCGACGTTCTTCGGCGCCAGTGCGTTCCGGAGCTGGCAGCGTGATTCGATCGCTTTGCCAATCGTCTCGGATGAGTCGCCGGCGGCGACCATCGTTTCGTACAGCCTCACCGCCTCCTGATTGGCGCGCGCCTTGGACGTCAGCACCTTGATACCGGGCCGGATACGTCCTATCACCGGAGGGCGCATTGCACGCTCTTCGACCAGGCTGCGCACAGGGCCGCCCAGCATAGGGACTACAGCATTCATGAAGGTTTCCTCGCAAGATAGAAAATCGCCTGAGTGCGCATCGCGCTCGCTGACTGCTCGAGCGTGCTGGCGGCCGCCTCTCCTCGGCGTTCGGCGATGTGGGACAGAAAGATGCGGCGGTCGGGATCGCTGTACATCGCGACCTGAGCCACCTCGCACCGCGCGCGCCAGGCTGGCGACGCGGTATCGGCAGTTGCGCGCTCGTCGGCAATCGTGTTGCTGATAACGTTGGCGATGCGCGCGTCGAGACGGTTGGGAAGCATGTGAACCTCCGGGACAGGAACAAACGACGAAAAAAAAGCGCGTCCCTCGGCAAGAGGAACGCGCTTTTCGGATTCGTGGAAATGACCCAAGCGCCACGTCCCTTCCGGGGACGTGGCGCTCAGGGAGCCGGTCGGCTCATATCGAGGACGTTAGGTCGTCCTCGCGCAGCATGGTCACGCCGCGCAACAGCCCATTTTCGGAAATACCACTCCGCCGCAGGATCACGGCTCAGTCGACTACGATCGTTTTACCCAGACTCTGGTCTGGAGAGAGACACCCGATGTCCGGGCTCGAACGATGTCGCGGCGCAAATACATGCGGCCGGCGACGAGTTTTATGACTGAAAGATGGGAAGTGCTGGCTAGGCACTCATCAGCAGAAGATTCCACACCAGTTGCCGGCTGGTCGGAGCATGCCCATTGGCACGGCTTGTACAGAAGATGGACTTCGGGTTACGAAGTCTAGGTCGATGCGTCGTGGACGCGAGAAGTAGAGTCAGTATTGCGGAAATTTGCGACCGGAAAGGGTGGAAAGCTCACGAAAACAGGCCCGCTTTTGCCTGAATTGTTAAATCGGGTTAACCCAAAATCATTGGTGAGAGAGACCACCCGTAAACATCATGTCCGCCGTTCTCGAACCACCGCACGACCCGCAGCGGGACGCGCCCCTGCTCGACCCGATCGCCGTCGATGCCAACACGCGCCCGTCGAACGATTCGCTGTCCCCGTCGTCAACGGGACTCAAGCCGATCCAACGTCTGACGAGCGACAGCCGCATCGATCGAATCATCCCCGATTCCGACGCGGTCACCGTGCTGCGCTATAGCTCGCAGTTCGCCCGCAATTTCATTCGCGGCGACTACAACTTCTGCGCGTCGAAAATCACCGTCGCGCGCGGGGGAAAAACGCATGCGCTCGAGTCCGCGCTGCGTGATACGTCGGACTGGCTGCGCAAGGCGCTGGTGTGGGTCGAAAAGCACGAAGCCCGGACGATCGCTTTCCCCGCCGAGCATATCGAACTGAAGGTCACGCGACCGCTCGCGGGTCTGCTGGTCCGTTGCCTCACCCAATACGACAAGCTCTTTGTGGCGACGATGGAAGCCGTGCTCGCCGAAAAAATCACCGCGCAGGACCGGGCCACCATCCTCGCGAACGCCGAGGGGCGGATCAAGCACATCTCGCTCGTCTGCGTGCCCGACAACGATCGCTACCAGGTAGACGGGACGCTGCGCGATTGAAGGTTCATCGCCCGATGAACTTGACTAGCTGCCGGAATAGCTACGCTGGCAAAGACTACGTGCCGGGTGCGACGCACGGGCAAGCGCTCGCTCGTCGAACGACCGCGCACGCGTGAGCAATCTCGCAATCTCGTATATGCGTCCGCAACCGAGACGCCTTCACACGCGGAGAACTATGGACATCCGAGAAATTCAGGCGCTGCACGCCCAGTACGCCGCCCACCCGGTCGTGATCGACATCAACGGCCACGTCCAAGCCATGCCGGCACTCCCGGCTCCCGAAGGAAATCGCAGTCGGATCGCGCTACCCCGCCTCGGCCGGTTCAAGCGTCTGGTCAGGCCCGTGGCCATTGCCGTGGCAGTTGCCGCGCTCGCTGCGGGCGGCGGTGTGAGTGCCGCCAAGCTGTGGCGGGTACTGCGCGTACCATCGCGCGCCGAGGCGACGCACGAAGCCACCACGCCAGCTCCCCGCCCTGCGTCGGCCGCCGCTTCCGCTCTCGCCGGCCCCCGCTCCCTGATAGCGGCCGACTTCGCCGGTTCGAACAGCGCCCCAACGGGAGTGCTGGCAAGCGTCGATCCGCGCTCGTTGACCGCCCGTCACGATCCGCCACCCACCGATTCATCGCCGCGAGAGCAGGCCGCGCCGAGCGACTTCGACAAGGCCGCAGCAGCACCGATCCGTGCGCCGCGGACCGCACCCATCGCGCAGGCCGCCGCGCAGACCGTGGCTCCCGCAACGACCGAACCGGCACCGCCACCGGCTGCCCCACCTGCTGCACCACCGAAGGCCGCTCCCCGGCATATCCACCGCGCCACCGCGCGCCCGCATGCCGCACCGGCAGAAAATACCGAACTCGCCGCACCTGCGCCCACGCCGGCGCCTGCCGCCAAAGCGCCCGCAGCGGGCAAGTCCGGCGACGTCCAACTGTTCTAACGAGGCGACCATGAAAGCAAAAACCATCAACGTGACGCTGCTGGCCACGGGCCTGGTCGTCCAGGGCGATCTGATCCTCGACCACGGGATGAGCGCGTTCGCACTCGTGAGCGGCAGCATCATCTCGACGGCCGGCCTGCTGCATATCGGCCAAGGTGGAATGATCAAGGGCAAGGTGCAAGGCGAGATCGTACGCATCGACGGCGTCGTGGAAGGCGATGTGCATGCCCGTGACATGCTCGAGATCAACGGCGTAGTGAAGGGCAACGTCTATTACTGCGGCACGATCCGGCTTGGGCCACAAGCCGCGCTCAACGGTCAGCTCAAACGCGTCCCGCGCGAATTGATCATTGAAGCGCCGACGGCCGGCGCACCACTCAGCGACAACGCCAATACCACGGCACTGACCACGTCATGAAGAACGTGCGTAAACTCCTCGGCTCGATTGTCCAGCGGGCGGTACCTATGGCAATCATCATCTCGTCGCTGGCTGCTTCGGCGGCCATTGCTGTCAGCGGTCTAGCGCGGTTATGGGGATCCCCCGGCAATATCACTACCGAGGCGATTGGGAACACTGTCCATTTCGTTGCTTACGTGCTCGCCTGGCGCAACGAAGGCGTAGCCGACATCTGGCTTCTCCAGGCTCCTATCGCGCTCATCACCTACCTCCTGATGACCACGGTCCCGCTGTTCATCGGATGTTTAGCTGTTGAACTGTGGGAGCTGTGCCACGAAAAAGCCGAAGCAGACGACGTAAACACGGCGCCATAAGGCTTCGAATTTCTCCGCAGGTCGGCCACCTCACGTGGCCGATTTTTACTCGATTCCGGACTCGATCACGAACCGCGAAACGGCGTTCTTCTGGATCGACGTGATGACAAGAGTCTCCCGCGCGCGCGTCATCGCCACATAGAAAAGCCGGCGCTCCTCGGATTCCGGGCTCTTGTCGTCCGGCACGACGCCCTCCTCCGCGCGACTGATCCATACGTAATCCCACTCCAGCCCCTTGGAGCCGTGCATCGTCGTGAGCACCAACACACCGTCCCCGGGCTTGTTGTTATCCCGCTGCAAGAACTCGATGCGATTGGTAAAGGGGCCGTTCAGGCGGCTGATCACGTCGTAGGTGCACTGGAGCGCCCGGATGGCCGCATCCCCTTTCGCGTACCCCATCATCCATTCGAACACCCCTTCGAGCGCAAGCGAGTGGAATTCCCGCTCGCAGAGCGACTGCCATTCGGCCAGACGCTTCATGAACGCTCGATACGCGGTCGCCGTGTCCTCGGTCAGGCCGAGCGCAACCAGATCCTGTTTCTGACGCTGAACGAACTCGGCGCCCATGTCCCGATGGAGTGCGCGCAGATCATGCGAACTGATCCCCATGTATCCGAGCACCGCGTCGACACCGTTCTGCTTCCGACCTTCGACGATCTGGAGGAGATTGCACATCAGTGCCGCCTGCGGCCGGTTGAGCACAGAACCGCCGGACGCGCGGTAGTACGGCACGCCGTGCGACCGGCAGACCGATTCGATCGGATCGAGGTTGCGGTTGGTGCGCGCGAGGATCGCACACGTCCGGCCTGCTGCCAGTTGCGCCTGCAGCGCATCGACTGCAGCAATGGCGTCTCCGTATTCGTCCTCGAAGCGCTGCGACGACACTGCGCCGCCGCCGCCGCGGTCGGCGTGCAACACCTTCGGAATACGGTCGACGTTGTTGCGAATGACGCGGTCGGCCGCCGACAGAATCTCCGATCGGCAACGGTAATTGCTGCCGAGCACGATCTTCTGCGCGTCAAACGTCCCGGAGAAGCTCTCCATGCCTCGGACGCCCAAGGCCGAGCGGAAACCGTAGATGCTCTGGTCGTCATCACCGACAACGGTGACCTGCGCGCCGGCGCGCGCGTGCAGCTCGACCCACCGATATTGAAGCGGATCCGTGTCCTGAAACTCGTCGACGAGCAGATCCGTGAAGCGATATGGACGGATATCGCCACTTTCCATGCCGGCCACGGCCAGCCGCAGCATGTCCTGGAAATCGATCTTGCCGTTGCGCTCGAGCGCTTCCTGATAGGCGGCATAGAGCCTTGCTTCAGCCGATCCGGATTCAGCCCGACCGAAGTTCGTCTTGATGCGTTCGATGATCGGCACCGCTTCCTCGACTTTCCACTCGAAGCCGAGCTCCGCGATCACGCGACCCAGCATCCCGAACCGGTCGCCGTCGGACGCAATATCGTGGCGTGCACGGCCGGGCCGACCGATCTGCTTGAACGCCAACGAGTGGAACGTCCCGGCTATTAGCCGCCGCTTCGCGTCCGGCACGGCGATCGCCAGGATCCGCTCGCGCAGCTCGAGGGCCGCGTCCTTACTGAACGTCACCGCACCTACCACCGCGGCCGGATCCTCTAGTAAGCGCGCGGCCTTGGTCGCGATCGTCTTGGTTTTCCCTGCGCCAGGACACGCGATCGCGACGCAGTGGCGGCGCAGGAGTGCCACCTCGCGCTGTTGGGGGTTCAGCTCGTCGAGCATGGCACTCACCGCGCCCCCTTATCGACCGCGGACGGTCGTCATCAGACGCAGGTGCGTCATGTAGCCCCGCACGCCGATCGGATGGAACTTGCGCAGGAAGCGCGACGTTTCCTCGTCGGCGTCCGACTGATCACGCACGCCGTTCCAGACCAGAAAGTCGAAGTGGTCCATCACCTGATCGTACCTCAGCATCACCGACAGCAACCGCATCGAGAAACGCGAATACGCCTCGACCGTGATGTCCAGGGACGGCTTCGTCACCGTCGGCGAGAACACGATGTCGCCGCGCTCGCGCATCTCGGTCTCGGTTCGCTCCCGAAAGCCGTGCGCCACTTCAAGCTGCTCATTGACGTACGCTTCGAGGTCGTTCAGCTGCTTATCAAAAAAGGTCGTCACCGTCTCCTGATCGTCGGCGCCGAACGTCGCCCGGCCAAACCGCTGCATGTTGATGCTCATCCGGTTCAGATACGGCCACCATTGCTCAAACAGCGGCTTGAGCCGAGTGTGCTTCAGTCGAACATCAGTCGACACGACCGCCGCGCCGGACAGTTGCTTGTTCATCAGCTCGCGGCCGATTTCGCGGCGGCGCTGAATGATGCGGACCCGCTCGGCCGGCGGCAGCTCGCGGAACAGCTTGCGCGTGCGCGCGACCTGCTCGCGCTTCTCGTCGGCCTCGGCGGCACTGATCATGCCTTCCTTCTGCAGCGTGGACGCATCCTCCTCCATTCGCGCCAGCTCGTTCTCGAGTTCGGCATCGTCGGAGCCGTCCGTCGTCGGCCGCGTCGCCGGGTCGATGGCGGCGTCCTCGGCTCCGCCGGCGGCCGCAGTCAGGACCGGCCCGGTCGTCGGATGCTCTGCCGTCTTCTCTCGTGCCTCGTCATCGAGGACGTGCGTCTCGTTGTCAATGGTGGTCATCATGGTCCTTTGGATGGGGTGAGTAACCGCACGCGCGGCATGCGTCTATTCTTGCGAGGTGGCGGCCCGGAATCGCCCCGAAACATGGACGATTTCTGCACGCTTTTGCCCGAGGTCGACGCGAAGGCAACTCGAGCCATACAAAGGACCAAATGAAAATGCCCCTCAACCGGTTGAGGGGCATTTGGCGGAAAGCTCCACAAATTCGTATCGCTTTCTGTCCTATTTCGTCGTGGCCGCCCGCGCGTGTGGGCGGAAAACTGTCTTACCCGCACGAACGGAGCCAATCACCAACGTGTGGCCCGCGTCGGCCGTGTGAGCAACGATTCGAAACGGTGCAACTGGCTTCACCTCCGGAGCCGTCCACGACGGGACGTCGGCGGCAACACACACGTCGACCGGTGCGTACTCAACGTCGGTATCGACCTGAACAAATGAGAGATCGGTCGGAAACAATTCTTCGGAATCGGCGTTCGAGACGCGGTCAATTCGGTCGATGAACGCGCGCGCATCAGGCTCGTCGACGAACGTCCGAGCAGTTTGCTTGGCCTTCACATGGGCCAAGACATCGCCCGAATCATGAGAAAAGAATGCCCAGCCGAAGAAGCCGTTGTAGTCGAGTAACGTGCCTCTCGACGTCGAATGAATGATGACTCGCATGGTTCTCCTTTTCGAGGAACGACGTTACTGGTAAGACGATGCCGCCTTCCAGAGCAGCACACCAAGGCAACCGGCGATCGCGATCCAGTAAGGTGCCAGCAACGGGATTGGCGCGATCAACACCGTGAACGCGACTCCGAACACCAGCAGAATGCCGTGACCCGCCAGGTGGAACGCAACCGGGCTCACATAGCCCGCAGCAGCAGCCCGAATCTTCCGACGCACTGTCCCGTCGACGAACATGGCAACGCAGAAGGCCAACGTACCGAATAGCCAAAGCTTCATGATCGTGAGCCGGTACACCACGCGATAAACCAGCCGCCAGAAGTTGTGAACCCACGTGCTGGCCAGATTGGTCATCCCGCCATCATCTGCGTCCGAGCCTCGCGTCGTTTCGAGCGATGCCGCCACCACCCCAGTGTCCACGAAGTACCGCCTGAACAACCGGTTCGTGGTCGCCACAGCCCGATCCGCCCGATCCTCGCCGATCGTCGCCACCACCGAGCGAGTTTCCGCTTCCGGGATTTCGAATAACGATCGATTCGGCACGACCGGCATGATCGCGACGGCCACCAGTGGCACGAAGAAGAACCAGACCTTCACATGCCGGACAAACCGACTATCCGCCATGGCTGCCTCCCATCAGCGTCAGCAGGGATGCAATCGCCCGACAGGCCAGGTAGCTCGGAAACGCGACGAGACCAAACAGCCCCACGTAGAAGTGAAGTGGGCGGCGACCGATGAACATCGCGAGCGCGTAGGCCATAGCGTTCCGCCCACGCGCGAACTCGGCCGGTACCGGCGCGTTCGCATCATCTTGGGCGGACGCGGTCGATATCACTCGGCGCGCAACATCGTCGTCAACCCTGGCCAGCGTCCGAATCAGAAAACGCGTGAGCGACATCGTATCCCTCGAAGTAGAGTCGGAAGTTCTCGCCCGTCAGCGCACGCGCGGCGAGCTGGAATGCGGCGGAGCGCTGGCTGATGTTCTCCGGGCAGCGTTCGTCGACCACCTCGGTCGGCAGATGTGCATGACGCGCCTCGAACACCGTGACCGGCTCGAACATCGGTGACCATACATGGCAGCGCTCGCCGTCACGGGCAACGTAGCGTCGGGCATAGAGCAGGTGCGCCGACGCGAACAGACCCTGCATGAACGCAACATGCGGATCGCCGGTTTTTCGTACGCGCCTGACCCCATCGAGTCCCTCCGTGAGCATCTCCTTGACGAGCGGACCAGACTTGCCGACGAATTTCTCACCGATGAAGTCGGCCACGCGCGTGCACGCGAGCTCCAGTTCCGGCGCCAGCGTGAACACCGGGATCAGGCGGGCCGAAAGCTTATGGTCGCGGATGATTTTTTTGAAGACGACAGACATGCTTTGGTTTTCAGCCATTTAGGATTGGAATGCGTCCCTGATACACCGCGCCGCCCGAAATCCGCATGAAGTACTGCAGGTTCGGAAGGCTCTGTATCAGGCGGGATGGAATCAGCGGTACTTTCTCCAGTTGGAGCGAGCGAGACACCGATCCCGTAAATTCACCAACGTGCGACTCGCTACCCGTGCTGGTCGAACTCGACATCACCAGGTTGCGGATCGCCGTCTCCCCGACCTTGTCGGAGAACCAGTCCGCCGTGTCGGTGTCCTCCAAGCGTAAGATGATCTGGTTGTTCAAATTGCCCAAAACCTGCAGCATTTTTGCGGCATTTCCGAGCTTCGCCTCAATGTCCGAGCGCGTCTGGAATGCGACGAACGCCTTGAAGCCCGCGCCACGCCCCTTGTTCAGGATCTGGATCACCTGTTCGTTGATCGCCTCCGCGACCTCGTCGATGATCAGCACGACTTCAGGCGGGGTCTCGTAGAAGTTGTAGATCGAGCCGCACACCGCCGACACGTCGGCGAGAAGCATCGACATGATCGCCTTCGCCACGATGCTGTTCGACAGCGAGTCGGCCCCCACGTGAAGCACCGCCTTCTGGCGAATGATCTTCTCAATGGTCCAGATTTCGCGCTCGTCCTCGAAGTCGTCGACCTTCGGCGCCAGCATCAGGCCGGTTTCGCCGGTTGCGAGCATCTGCAGCAGGGGGAGCGCCGACGCGATGATCCGCATGTAGTGTTCGCGGTCGTGCGTGTGCGTCGAGATCAGACCATCGATCGCCTCGTGGCCGCGGTCGAGTGCCGCGAACCGTGCCTGGTACAGCGCGACCATGCCGTCCACTTTGGAGACGCCGGGCTTGTTGGCCATCTTCACGGTGTCGGCTGCTACCTGCGTTTCCCAATCCGTCAGGCCCTGTTCGAGGAAGAAGCGCTTCAGCGCCTTCTCCAGCAGCGTCGCGATGCCCGACTGGGCATACTTGAGAATCGACCGCAGGTTCGGCTTGTCGCCGATGTACAGCTCGCCGTTTACCGAGCGGCTGATGAACAGGTACGCAAAGTCGCGGAACGGCCCCTCCTCCATCAGCTGCGCGATCCGGCTCGGGATCTCCGAAGGTTGCGACCAACTATCGAGCGGCTCCAGGCGAATCGACTCCGACGGCTTTGCCTGATTGAAGTACAGGAACTTCCGGCCCGCCCGCTTGCACTCCCGCTCCACCCGGAGCTTCCATTCCTTGTCGTTTTTCGGATCGAAGTCGAGCAGCACATCGCCGAGATGGATCACCTGAGTCGAAATGCACTCGTAGGTACGCGTCTTCCCGGCACCGGTCGTGCCGCCCACCGCGGTGTGGCCGCCCATCGCCTTGTAGTGGAATGGCACGTAGCCCTTCGCCGGCTCAAGCCCGTGGATCCACGAGACCCCTTGCGGCATGCGGTCCCTGATACTGTCCTTCGGGGCAAAGAGCCGCTCGATCATCTCCTCGAACTGACGTCCTGTTTTGGTCTTCGGCAGCCACTTCGGAAGGCCCGGGATATCCGTCGACGGCATCCGAAGAATGTCATGCGCAATCTGGCAGTGCTTCTGTGTCCACTCGAAGCCCGTGCCGAGAAACATCGCATTCGCTTCCGCTTTCATGCGCGACTGGATCGCGAGCAGCTTGGGCACCGCGAGCGTCGTCAGCCATTTCGTCGAGATGGCCATGCGGAATTTCAGCGCGCGCCAGACCTGCCCCGATCGAATCGCAAACGCCACCAGGGCGATCAGCGCGAATGCCCACGCATGCGGCATCCCGGACAGGGGCAACATGACGAGCGCGAGCAGCCATGCGAGCGCGGCCCTGAGCTCGTAGATCGGCCGGAAATGGTTGATGTAGCCGTTCATAGGCCGCGCGCCTGAATCAACTCACCCGCGCGCGGTGCTAGCGTGACTTCCATCGGCTCGTTGGCGAGCAACAGACCGCGGCGACGCATGTGCTCGATCAGGGTGTCGCTTGCGATGCCGTAGCTGCCGATCAGGCGCTTGGGCAGAACCAGCCCCAACTCGCTCCACCGCACCTTGGCCTTGCCCGCGTGAACATCCTGACCGAGCGCGCGGAAGAAATCCACAATCATGCGTGGCGCGCCCTTGAGCACCGCGTCGAAGGCTTCCGGGGACGACTCGACGCG
The DNA here is from genome assembly GCF_905339875.1 of Burkholderia sp. BCC1998. NCBI lineage: Bacteria > Pseudomonadati > Pseudomonadota > Betaproteobacteria > Burkholderiales > Burkholderiaceae > Burkholderia > Burkholderia sp. BCC1998. The sequence goes on along the minus strand of NZ_CAJPHE010000014.1, from coordinate 79,251 downwards.
ACGCTCCGAAGCCGGGCGCATCTCGGCCGGATCGATCACGGCTGACGGTGCGCCGGATTGTGCCGGCTGCGCGACCATCACGCGTGACTCAGCAGGCGTCGGCGCGCCCAGTCGAGGTGGGCTCGACGGCGTCGTCGCCGCGGAAGACACGCCGACCGAGCTTGTCGTCACCACTTCCGCGGCGGTTGCCGCTGGAGGGGTGGGCGTCATCGGTGACGGCGCACGTCCTGCCGCCGTCGGAGCAGCGGGAGCCGGCGCGGCAACCGTCGACGAGGCAGGTGTGACGGACGGCGTCACCACCGGCTCGAGCTCGCCCGCAACGTGGATCGCAGACGGCACGGCAAACTTCACCGGTTCGAACACGCCGCGCTGCGCTTTCCGGTCGAACTCGGCCGCCGTCGAAATCGCCTGCCGGACCACTCGATGGGTCAACGATTCCACACCGACCGGACTTGCGGTCGGGTTGATCGACCCGAACACCTCGGCCAGCACCTCCGCATCCAGGCCCGCGAGCAGTTCGCTTCCGACCAGCGCCTGCGCGAGCATGCCCGTGCGCATCCGCTCGACCGCAAGCGGTGCCGGTCGGCGCGATACACGGTAAGGACGATCCCCCAGCCACGGCCCGGCCGGCCCGTGAATCGACGGATTCCAGACCAGCTGATCGGCCTCGCGCACCACCTCGAAATGCCGATAGGGCTCATCCAGCCACGAGCAAATTGCGGCAAGGAACACGCCATAGTTGTATTGCGGCTCAACGCGCCGCCGGCGTTCCGACGGGAGGTTTGTGCCGAACTTCTGCCCGCCGGCCAGCCGCATCGCGTAGAAGGCCGTCTCGATCGTGCACCGGAATGCACCTCCAGGCTCCCGGTACAGCTCCGGATTGAGCGGGACGGACGAGAACCAATCGGCGCACCGATGCACGAGCGTCACCCACTTGCGGTTGAATTCCGCCTTGCTGACTTCGTTTGCGCATTGCGCGATCAGATCGATCCGCCGTTCGTTGTTCGCGACAAGTACGCTACGATCGACCGACTGAAAAAGACGTGGCTCGATCATCATGCCAAGCCCTTCGTCGCAAGCTTCGTCAGACTCTTGAACGCCCCACCGCTCGCATTCGCGCCACCGCCGAACATGGAGGCGAACTTCGGAACCTCGAACGACAGAATCAGGACGAAGATCGACAGATCGAGCGTCAGCGATCCGGCATACGGTGTGGTCAGGCCCTTCGAGATCGCGTTGGTAAACGCGCTCGTAATCGTGGTCGTCACCAACCGCTGAAGGATCGCCGCGACGACCATATACATGCCCGCACTGATCATGTAATCAAGCCAGGTCTTAAAGTAGCCGCGCGTGAACTCCGACATACCCAACGCCAAGGCGATCTTGCCCATCACGATGCCGACGGCCATCTGAATGGTGCCGAGCGAAATGAAGAAGAGGAATACGAGAGACGCGATCATCAGAAAGCCCCAGGCGAACAACAATGGCATCAGGTTGATCGCCAGCGCGACGTAGCTCCACCAATGCGCGGCCTGGAAAGCCTCGATAACCGCATCGAAGATCGAACCCGCCGATTTGACCATCGCGGACGGAAGCGACTGTGCATCGGTGCCGGACACCGCGACCGCCATGTCGTTAAACCATTTATAGAACCCGGGCGCCCAGGTGGCGTACATCAGGAAGATCGAACCGAAGATGCCGAGAATCGCCAGGTCCTCAAGCAGCGACTGCCACGCCGCCACGGGATCCCTGGTTGCGGCATACCGAACGCCTGCGAGTGCGATCGTGATGCCTGCCAGCCCGCCAGCCATCTTGTTCGCGTACTGATCGAGCGGTTGACTCAGCGTCACCGCGAGGTCGATCAGATCCTTCATGATCTTCGCGATCTCCTCGATCGCTGCCATTGCACCCTTGGCCACCTCGCCCGGTTGGTAGCTCGAGCTCCATCCCGTGGTGATCGGCGGCCAATCGGCGGCGTACGCGCTCGAAGCCGCGACGACCCCGACCAGCATCACCACGAGCACGGCCACGGCACCGCGGCGCAGCCACTTCGCAGAATCGTTTGCCATTGCCGCCTCAGAACCCATATGCGGACCGCTCGGCCTGCTGCTTCGAAATGAAGCGGTTCGCGTCAGCCGCCTTCTCCTTGTCGTCTTCAACCTGCTGCGCATCTTTCTGCGAGTCGCGTTGCGCCTTCGCCGCGTTGAGTTGAAGAATGTCGGCGTTCTGGCTCGTCACGATGTCGAGATAGTGCGTCGTAATCTCCGCCGTCGCCTGCGCGGTCGGCGACAACGACAGTTGAGACTGCAACTCTTGTCTGCGCTTCGCCAGATCGTTCGTGTGCTGCATGATGTCCGATCCCATCTGGAACAGGTTGCGCACCACCTTGTCGTTCTGCTGATACAGCGTGTTCATGTCGGCGAACCACTGCTCATTGGTCTTGCCAGAACGGCTCACCAACGTCTGCACCTGCGAAACCCATTGGCCACCCTGCTTGAGGTCACCGTACAGGCCGTTGAGGGTGCCGACCAGATTCTTCACTTTGTTGATGTCGCCGCTGATCTGGTCATACGCAGCCTTCCACGCGGCTGGATCGAGATTCTTCGCCTGCAGCAGCTGGTTCGCCATCATCTGGTACTGGTAGATGATGTTGGTGTTCTGGTAGATCTCACCACGCACCGCCTTCGCGGCAGTAATGATGTTCTGCGCGAAGTTGGTCGGGTCGAACACGATCATGGCCGAAGCATGCTGGGCCGAGAAAAGGGAGGCTGCGACGATGGCGGCACGGAGGAGGCGCATTTTCAAGGGATCACCTATCAGTCGAGAGTCAACATTTCTTGGAGGTACTCTTCACGCCAGTGCGGCGAGCCAGAGTCGTGGTGTTTGTCGAGCACCCGTTGGGCGGCGCCGTCGGCGCGCAACACGGCGAGGGCTTCTTTCGGGAATTGCGCCTGGAGCATCCGTGCGTGGTCAGGCGTCACCCACAGGTAATCGCGGTTCGGTACCGCGTCGGCAATCATGTCGATCAGGTCGTCGGTCAGGCCGAACACATCCCGATACAGGTGCTTGTTGTTGCGTGCGTCCCGGTTCGGCAGGAAGAAGAAGTTCGGGATGTTCTCCTTCAGAATCTCGAAGTTCTTCACGCGGGCAAGCTGCCCGAGCGACTGGGTCGCCATCACGAGGGTCCCGTTCAAGCCGCGGATCGTGACGGCCCACAGTTCCAGGCGGGCATAGAAGCGTTCATACTGGAAGAAGAAGCCGCACTCTTCGACTTCAATGATCGTGAAGCGCTTCCCGTCCAGCCATTGCGAGATGCGATAGAACGCATAGTCCATGAACAGCGCGGCGGCGACCGGGTACTTCTCGAACAGGTCACCCATCTCGATCGCGATATCGTCCGACAGCGAGAACGCATCCTCGACGTGATCGAAGAAGCGGCCGTTCTTCTCGCCCTGCGTCCAGATCTGAAGCCGCTCACGCAGCTCCATCGGCAACAACGTGTTCAGCATCGACAACGTCCAGAGTTCGCGGTCGTACTCGCCGCCGCCGAGCGTCGCGACAGCCTGATAGATATCGGTCTGCTGCTGCGGCGTGCAGTGGAAGTCCTCATCCTCGATCGCCATCTGCACCCATTCCGCCACATAGGTCCAGTGCCGCTTGTCCGCCAGCAGCGAAAGCGGATTGACCGGCGTGGCCGCGCCGAACCGGCCTGTCGCATCGACAAAGCGACCGTTCGCCATCACGGTAGGAATCCGCGTCGACCGATTCTTGTCGAACTTGATCCGGCGCGGGTTGTGGCGCCCGGACTGCGACACGAGAAAGTTCAGGAAGATCGTCTTGCCCGCCCCGATCGGCCCGACCACGAGCGTGTGCGACTTGCCGCCCGGTTGGTGCAGCGTCACGCGCTGCAGCGTTCGATGACGCGTGGGCAGAACGGTAAGCGGCCCCGTCTGCTCGCCGGTCTGTTGGGTCAGCCATTGGTTGACCGGACTGCCTTCCTCGACCCCGCGCAACGGCGCAATGTCGGAAACGCACGGTGTTTCGACGAATTGCAGGCGCTTTTGCTGATCCCACCGTCCGGGCAACGTGGTCGCCCATGCCGCCGGGATGTTGCGGGTCTCAAGGATGACGCCGAACCCCGCATTGCCGATGCGGCCGACGACTTCACGCGCGTTGTCGTCGCACTCCTCGACCGTGTCCCCATAGACGACCACCGAGATGTTGGCGAACCCATACTGCGTCCCATCGGCCACCAGCTTCGCGAGTGCGTTCTCGGCCTCTTCGGCGAGGATTTCACGCCCCTTGTCGTTCTTTTCCGCTTCCTGCTTTTCATCCTTCGAGAAGAAACTCTTCAGGATCGCAAGCGGGTTGAACGCCGCGACCTTGTAGAACTTGCGCATCTTCTCGATGTAGACCCGCGCCTTGTGGGTCGACAGGAAGCGGAACATCACACAGATGTCGAGCTCTGCGTCGACGTCCGCCAAGACATCCAGTGCGGCCTCCTGAAACCCCATCCATTCCTTCACGGACACGATTTTCGCGTACCGTTTTCCGTACGCTGACTCGAACATCAGATGTTCCGTGCCGTACGTCACGAACGTCTCGGTCAAATGGGTGTCAAGCATCGTGACCGGGTAGCGGACGCGGCGCGGCGGAACGGAAGGGTTCGCCGTCTGGTGCAGGAACGCCATGGCATTCTGCAGTTGCAGACGCTTCATCTTGAGACGCGTCACGCCCCCCTTGAAAGCGTCGATTACCCCCTCGAACCGCTTGATGTCCGACGTGATCCGCTCCATGTCGAACGCGAAGGCACTGCGCGCAAAAAGCACGTCCCGGAGGGTTTCCCACAGAGCGATCGGCACCGACTTGCCGCCGACCGTCATGTGGTACGCGACCTTCTCGAAGATCTTGTTGATCCCTGTTTCGGGCGTGTAAGCGAGCGCCAGCGAATGGGTGTTGCGAAAGAACTTGCCGCTGCCGACATGCGCGCGGTTGATGGCATCGATGCGCTCGTCGATCCGGGACGAGAATCCCCCCTGTATTTCCCCACGGACACGCCGATGCGACAGTCGCCACCACGCCGTGACCCGGTGGTCGAAGTTCTTGCACGCATGATCGAGGCTGTCTCGCGCTGCCGATATGTCAGCTTTGTTCGGCGAGTCGGCGTCGATCCCGTCGAACGTGAATACCGTCAGCAACGACCCATCCTTGTCCAGGATCAGCTCCGGGGTGACCATCGTCGCCCACGGCGCGATCTCCTGCACCGGGCCGCGCTTGATTTTCGAATTCAACATTGCAGATCCTGATCGAATCCGTAGGGACGCTTAAAGCGAACCGAAAACTTCGTCGTGGGGAGTGGCTCGTGCACGTCCGGATAGCGGTTGTAGACGATGAGCACCTCCTTCCACCACGGATCGGTCGACGACAGCCATCGGAGCACCCAATGGATGCCAATTCCGACGACCAGGAACGCGGGCGTCATCGCGCTGTAGCAGAGCAGCGTCGTGATCGTCCCGTTCGCGATGGCGAGTCCGCGCTCCGCCCCGCCCAGCTGGCGGGGCAGCGACAGCGAACGGCTGACCTTTTTCGGCTTACGCACAGGTGTAGTCGATGTGCATGCGGTTCTTCACGATCGGAATCGCACACGCCGCGACACCGAGGCCGATGAAGACGGTCGCGAGAAACTTGACGATGTTGCTCTCGGAGTTCGCGATCATGATCGCGGCCATGATGATCACCACGATGCCGATACAGAACAGCACCGGGCCGCTCACATAACCCTGAATCAGACAGATCATCGACGCCGCGTTGCCGAGATCGCTCAGATCCACTGCATGCGCCGCCGGCGTGGCAAACGCGATCGCAGCTGCGATCAACGTGGAGCGGATCTGGCCGCGACCGAACAGGTACTGCGCAGCGCTGCGTACTTTGGCGGTCGCCGGCCGAAGGAAGGCGCCGACAATTTTGGCGAGCGCCGAATGAGCAAAAGCATTGAACAACTTCTTCATAGGTAACCCCGTATGGTTAGAAAACGCGCTCGAGGACGTAGTCCCCGTTTTTGAAACCCTTGATGGCGAGCACTTCCGACACGTGGCGGAGCTCGCCCGTGCGACGCAGGTGCACGACGTAGTGAAAGCAATCCGCGATGGCCTTGCGCATGTCGGCAAGCTCCCAGCGGCTCCCCGTGGGGATACCGAGCATCGCCAGGCTCTCGAGACGACTCAGCGCGCCGCGCGCATCGTTCGAGTGGATCGAGCCCATGCCACCGTCGTGGCCGGTGCTCAGTGCCTGAATAAAGTCGTAGGCTTCGCCCCCCCGAACCTCACCGACGATGATTCGGTCGGGCCGGAAGCGCAGACACAGGGCGACGAGGACCTGCGTGGTCACGCCCTTGTCGGGGTTCGACAGCAGCCGCACACGATTCGGCGCTGACAGCTTGAGTTCCATCGTGTCTTCGATCGTGATGACACGCTCCTCTGGCGGAATCTCCGCATTCAGCGCGTTCAGGAACGTCGTCTTGCCGGTCGACGTGCCGCCGGCAACGAGAACGTTCGCTCGCGATCGAACCAGCGCCCGGAATGCTTCTCCCAGGGCCTCGTCATGCGCATCTGGCGGAAAGATCGCGCGCTCGACCTCGCGGCGCGCGTGAACGAGCGAGAACGCGCCCATGCCGACGTAGTCCGACAACGACAGGTTGGATTCCCGATGTTTCCGGATCGCAAGCGCATGCCCGTCAATCGCGGTCGGCCGCATCACGGAGGCGATCCGGAGATTCTTGTGGCCGCCGTTGATGATCCCCTGCGCAGTACCAGCTTTCGCGGACTTTTCGACCGACGACGCGAGCGACAGAATGGCGCCCTGCAGCTTCGCGGGATTGAAGCGCAGGTCCAGCTTGTGCATCTCACCTCGCCGCTCGATCCAGACGTTGTCGTAATCGTTGATCATGATTTCGGCAACGTCGGGCGCCTCAAGCGGACCGGTCAGTTGGTCGAGCGACGCGAAGAACAGCTTCACCGCGTTGTCTTCGAGCGGACGGACCTTGAGCAACTCTTCCGCAGTGATCTGCGCGCTCGGGCGAGACGCCGGCACATCAGCCACCGGACGTTCGACTGGCGCCTGATTCGGGATTGGCGGATTCTGGGCAATTTCGGACATGCAGCTATTGTTCAAGCTGCGCGCGCCGCCGGCGGACCGAAAGAACGGCGAAATTCAGCAGCTTTCGTCGCACCCCAAACGGCCGCGTTTGCGACTGTTCAGGCCTGCGTTCGCGTCAACCGGTTGAGGGGGCTAACCGAGAAAGCTCCAGAAAAACCTATAGCTTTCGCCCACAACGTCAAGCACCGACCTGTTACGCGGTTCGAACGGACAAAAAGGCGGTTCATCGCGGATTTCCGGGGAAACACCGGGGAGGAACGTCGGCGTACGGCCATTTGCTGTCATGCGCCTGCGCACGCCGGCTGACACTCGAGCGGCCTTTCCGCAGCAGACATCGGACGTTTAACCCTGTCCCGTTCGCCGGACGTCTAGCACGCGGGCACGACTCGTGAGACGTAGGAGTGGATTGGAAGCGCCGTATACTGTCGCCTCGCAAGCACTGGCCTTTGATAACGACGGCACGACTTTTTCCAGGAAGCGGACAATATGAATGGCTCGAATCCAAACACTGCTGGCACGGGAAGCGCGCCGCAGGGAGGCGCAGCAATGCAAGGTGCAGCTGCCCAGGCAGCTGCTACCGGGCAGCCGCCTGCCTTTTTGGGTTTGTCTGTCGATCAGTTGGCGGGTCTGTCGGTAGACGAGATCAAGGGAAATAAAGTTGCCATCACAATGCTCCTGCACTACTACAAGCAGATGCAGGAAGAGAACACCGCGCTGAAGAACGAACGGAACACTTTGTCGACTTACGTTGACGGCTACAAGCAGAAGAAGTCGGACGCTAGAATGGGTGCAGCACTCTTGACCCTGAGCAACGTTTTCATGGGCTTTGGCATAAATTTACTTACTAGCGACGCGCCCAAGATGTACGGAGTTGGACTGTTCGTGCCTGCGGTCATCATGATGATCGTCGGGCTTTACTTCTCGGTTCGTGAGGATTGAGCATGAGCACCCGCTACATCTTCAATACTTCAGGGGATTATGTTGCGTTTGTCCAGGGTGGAAACCTGTGGAGTCCCAATAGCGATTGGCTGGGGTTCATTGTGGATGGCAATGAAGTAATCGACCCACATGGCAAGTATATGGGCGTGATCACGAACGATGACAGAGTGGTAAGGAACCGTTTGGCGCCAGCGCGCCCAGCCTTACCGAGAAGGATGAGGCCACTTAAGCCTTTGAAGCCGTTCAAGCCGTTCAAGCGACTGCGCATGACAGCGGTTCCACAGCCCTTTTACGATGTTTTTGAGCGAAAACGCCGCGAGGAATCACCACCTCGATCGCAGGCATTCTTGGAATCTGCGAGGGGCGACTTTAGCCACCTTCTGGATTCAACGCTGGTTGCTTTTGATGGTGTCTCGCTAGGGAAGGTGAACCGCAATCCGTTTGACAGCGAGTCCATGGTCAACGAGTTTGGCCCTCACGGAAGTCAATTCGAGACAAGATCAATCTTCAATCAGTTCGGCACCTATGGTAACCCGTTCAGTCCCTTGTCACCGTACAATGAGTTTTCCCAACAGGCTCCTCGATTCGTCAAGAATGGGAGCGTGCTGGGGACGCTTACAGCAAATACGTTTGTTCAAAACAGGATTGACCCTGAGAAATTCGTCGAATGGCTCAAAAGCGGCTCATGAGCCTTATCGATCGAATCGATGGAGAAAACATCGTTCAAACGATTGGAACTGGAGGTGAGGAGTGGGAAAATTCAGCAAAGAAGAATGCGAGGTTTTGGAGGCGACAATCGATCGGCTACACCGCGCCCCTAATCTAAATGCACGCGACGCAGAATTGATTTTGGGACGCGTTCTTGAGCCTCTACTACAAGACGAAGGCTACGATCTAGAACATACGGGTGGCCCCGGAGACAATGGAATTGACTTCAAGGCAACTCGGTGCGCAGGTAGTGGCGCATTGACGACGGTCGAAACAGTAGGGATTCAAGCGAAGCTCTACCGTAATTCGCGTCGTGTGCCGATGAGCGATGTTCAATCTTTGATCGGCGCTGCCCTGTTACAAGATCTCAATCGCGTAGTGCTTGTTAGCAACGGCGAATTCTCCGAGGCCGCTCGCAATGCGGTGGGTAGAGAGCTCCCACTTCGTATAGAGCTACTCGACATTGAAGGACTGCGCAGCTGGGTTAGTCGACTTCGAAATGATAACGTCGATGTTGAAACTGAAGTGCGCGTAATGATGCGTGACCTTAGCGGTCAGTTGGCTCGATTGATTGCGAGCCAACCGGCTGCTTTGATGCATCTGGAGTGGCGGGACGTCGAGCGTGTAGTGGCAGAAGTCTTCGATGGTTTAGGTTTCGGCGTTGAGCTCACGCCCGGCTCAAAGGATGGAGGGAAAGATGTAATCTTGACATGTACGGTGAACGGAAAACGCGCAGAATACTACGTCGAGATTAAGCATTGGCGGTCAGCAACACGATTCGGATCAGCTGCAATCGAGAGGCTTTTAAAAGTAATTGTCAAGGAGAGGAAGGACGGTGGTCTGTTTCTATCCACCTATGGATTTACGGAAAACGCGTTCGAGCAACTCACGGCAATTGAAAAACAGAAACTGAAATTCGGTGACAAGGAAAAAATTGTCGCTTTCTGCCAGAGCTACATAAAGGCAAAGTCTGGACTTTGGTCTCCGCCAGAGGATCTAACCGATATACTCCTTTCGAGCCCCGGGATCGCCGCATGAAATGGACAAATGCCATCCGAAAACGTTTCATATGGCGAGATTCTAATGGCCTATGTCGCCTGCGCTCGATCTGGCTGCAAACGCCACTAAGCAATTGACGGCAATTGCGGCAAAGTGGCGCCCCGCTGTCCCCTAAGGCGCAATGGCTGTTCCGCTCTCTAAGTCGGTCATAATCGCAACCGTATGGCGAAGGACAGCAATGGGTCGGGTTGAGCCGGTCACGGGCCGCCGGGACCGTGGCTTGCCGAGTCTGGCTGCGGATTCAACCGGTCAACGCAACAGCGTGATGGAATGCGGTCGAACGTCGATCAATTCCCCCGGTGTCGCCCGTGGCATTGCCATAACAGTATCCCAGTGTCAGGTTGCGTCACTCAGATCGTCCGGCGCGCGAGCATGGTGCGGATCTCCCCGATCGCCTTGGCCGGATTCAGGCCTTTGGGGCAGACGTCCGTACAGTTCAGTATCGTCCGACACCGGAAGAGGCGATACGGATCGTCAAGATTGTCCAGCCGCTCACCCGTACCCTCGTCGCAGGAATCGACCAGAAAGCGATAGGCCTGCAGGAGCCCGGCAGGACCGACATATTTATCGGGATTCCACCAGTACGAGGGACATGCGCTGGAACAGCACGCGCACAAGATGCACTCGTACAGACCGTCCAGCTGATCGCGTTCCTCGGGCGTCTGGCGCCTTTCCCTCTCCGGCGGGGGCGTGTCGTTGATCAGGTAGGGCTTGATCGAGTGGTATTGCTTGAAGGACGCGGTCATGTCCACGATCAGGTCGCGAACGACCGGCAACCCGGGCAGCGGACGCAGGACCGTGTGGCGGGGAAGGTCGTTGAGGTTGGCGATGCAGGCGAGCCCGTTCTTGCGGTTGATGTTCATTGCATCCGAGCCGCACACGCCTTCACGGCACGAACGCCGAAAGCTGAGCGCCTCGTCCCGTGCCTTGAGCCGGACAAGGACATCCAGCAACATCCTGTCAGTAGAGGGCACCTCGATCTCGTAGTTTGCATGTACGGCTTGGGATCCCGGTCTGGATCGTAGCGGAATATTTCAAACGTCCTTGTTTCACTCACGATGTTCCTCCTTTGTGGAACGGATCGCGTATCCGGCGCGCGCTCGCTATCTCCCCGTCACTTCGTTCCTGTCGATTGAAGACCGACGGCATTCCAGACGGAGCATCCGGTCACCCGCGCGCCCCATTCATTGTTCGTCTTGGTCGGGCGCCCCAACACTAGCAACCATGGCCGTTCTGCGAAAAATTGGGCGCAATGTGGAAAACGGGTCGGATCTATTTCGCCGGAGGTGCTGCGGCAGTCACATCGCGTCATAGATCACTCGCTCTCGCTGTATCGAGAGGAAATCGGAGGGATTTGCTCCACGTCGACATACTCATATATATCACGCCATGATATAAATAGATACTTGCGATGATGGCTTGGAGCCGGCTGGGCCGTGCTCCTTGAATCTTTGAGTAGTCGACGAGTGCGGTAATGGCGTTGCGAGTTTGTACCGGCTCGATATGGAAAAAGCAGGCGTAATGGTGCGGCCCGCATGACATTCACGAGGAGGACACGTGACATCACCGGAAAATTCCTCGCTTGCGAGTCCTTTAAGAACCGACGTGCTGATTGTCGGTGCAGGTCCCGTGGGCCTTTTCGCTGCGTTCGAGGCAGGCGTGATCGGCCTCTCGTGCCGGATCGTTGACGGGATCGAGCGCCCCGGTGGCCAGTGCATCGCATTATATCCGGACAAGCCGATCTACGATATCCCCGGCATACCATCGTGCACTGCACGCGATCTTGTCGATCGCCTCGTCGAGCAATGCCGGCCCTTCGATCCTCCGATGCATCTCGGTCAGCGTATTGAGACGCTGGATCCGCTCGAGGGCGGTCGATGGCTTGCTCGCACCGACAAAGGGTATGCGTTTGACACCGCGGCGATCTTGATTGCTGCAGGCAACGGAGAGTTTGTGCCGCAACGGCTGGCACTCGATGAGGCGGCGCTCCTTGAAGGCCGGTATATCCATTACAGCGTTTCCGACGTGAACGGCTTTGCCGGAAAAACCGTCGTGGTCGCGGGCGGTGGCGACTCGGCGCTCGACTGGGCGCTGGCGCTGCGCTCGGTCGCGCGGCGCGTCACGCTCGTTCATCGACGGAACGGCTTCAGCGCGACGGACTCGAGCATCGCTCGGTTACAGCAGGCGGTCGCGGCGGGCGAGATGGATTTCGTGGTTGGCACGATTGCTGGGCTGAATGCGCCCGGGGGGACACTCGAATCGATCGAGGTTCGCAAGATTGGTGGCTCGGTGTGCCTCGACGCAGATCAATTGCTCGTGCTCTACGGACTTGTTGCGGATCTCGGTCCGATCGCCAACTGGGGGATCGCCGTACAGGCCGGACGGATCGTCGTTGATACGTCGTACTACGAAAGCTCACGGCCAGGCATCTTCGCGGCAGGCGACATCGCCAGCTACCCGAACAAGCAGAAGTTGATCCTATCCGGGTTTCATGAGGCATCGCTCGCGCTGCGCAAAGCATACGTCTATGCGTTTCCCGACAAGAAGCGTGTGCATGTGCACTCGAGCTACGATGCAAAGCTCGCCGAGCGTGTGGCCGCCGTTCATCCCTCGCGGGGCGCCCGGGATTTCACCGCGCTTTAGAGACATGGATCGACCTAGGCGCGACGGGGAAGGCGACGAATCAAGCATCGTGTCGGCGGTGTTAAACGTGTCGTCACTCGTCCAAAGCAGGACGCAATAGGCCTCGAATGACAACAACGGTGCCCAGCCGCCGCGGATGTTTTGCTTGGTTGAGCGAGAGGCCGGAGTACCTTGGAAGCTGCCGTTGAGGTTTCGCCGGGTCGAGGGGCTGAAATGGGTCGGCAAGCGACGTCAACGGAAATCCACGAGGAATCAAAAAAACGCCCGGTCACAGGGACCGGGCGGGCTACAGAATGAAAGCGCGATCGCGCAGTCAGCAGATGACCTCGACCATCTCACCGAACGGCGCGCGCCTCGCGCGCTTGAGCGGCGTGGTCGACGCCCAAAGCACCGGATAGGACGGCGCTTCCTTCGGAAACGCGCCGTCCATATCGGTCAGGTAGACGAGAAACGCGGGATCGATTCCCTCCGCCAAAATGCGACGGAAGGGGTCGACAAACGACGTACCCCCGCCGCCTTTCAACGGAGCCAGGTCGACCGGTTCGCCTCTCTCGAACACCTGCACCTGCGTGACGCGCGTGTCGCAGTCCATGACAACCAGACGTCGAGGCCGAACCGCATCGAACATGGACTCGATCTCGGCGGCAAACTGCGCCTGCGTCGCGTCCCACACCGACCCGCTGGCGTCGCGCACGAACACCGCGTCGCCTACCGCCGGCTCATTCAACGACGGCAGATACAACCCGGCGTGAAGGTAGCGGCGATTCGGCTGCGCCCACGTGTAGTCGGTCGGTGCGGCTTCCTGCGCAAACCGGTGCAGGAGCGAGCGCCAATCGACCACCGGTGCAACGGCTTGCTCGACGGCGGCTTGCAGCCCGCCGCCGAGCCTGCCAGCGGCCCGGGCAGCTTTCGCCGCCTGCAGGACCGCGACCGTCCACTCGGCTTCCTTCGCCGCCTTGTCGGGCCCCGCATACTGGCGGACCTCGCCGCACGAAGGACCTGCATCGGGTTGAGCATCAGGCGCAGCGCCCGCGGACGGTGGGTTTGCACCGTTCGCGGGTTGAGGCAGACGAGAGCCGCCGGGATCGGCCGACGGCTGATTCCCGTCTGCCTTACCCGATTGCCCGTCGCCTTGCTTCCCTGCGCCTTGCCGGGCCTTCTGCCGCGCCTCGTTCTGCCGCACACCGTAGATTTCCTCGGCCGACCGTCCCTTGAAGCGCGGGTCGACGAGTCCACCAGGCGGCAACTGCAGCCCGGCATCGAGCACGATCGGATTCACGGCGTAATCGCATGCCTCGTTCCAACCCTCGTGCTCGCGGTAGCCCTGACGCCAACAATGCCCGTTCGCGACGTGCCACACCTCGTGGGCAAGCACGCCGCGAACCTGCAGGTCGTTCAGGCCGGCCGCATACACCGGGTTGTAGCCCAGCGATTCGCTGTCCGTCCAGAACGTTTTGCAGCCCGGATCCTCGACAACCTTGAGCCGAAGCGCCAACGCCCCGATGAACGGGTGGTCGAGGACAAGCGCCGTGCGCTGCTTCGCGATGCGTTCATAAAGTCGCGCGTCCATGGCGACCTCATGCGGCAAAGCGCAGCGGCGGAAGCTGGATCGCCTGATCGGTCACCTGATCCGCGATCGGCGCCGGTGCGCCTCCCATGAAGGCCGCCATCAACCCTTCGATCTCGGTCGCCTTGGCAGCGACTTGCGAACGCAGCACGTTGGATTCCTTCAGTTCCGCGCCGGTGTGTGTGGCCAGATGCGTCTTGGCCTGCTCGAGAATGTGCGCCAGCTTCGGATCGTTGCTGAAATTCAGCTTCGGCAACAGCTCGCAGAGCTCACGGACATGGTTGGCGACGTCCATCCGAACGTTGCTGGATGCGTACAGACGGTTCGCCATCGTCGACACGGCCTCGTACAGCCGGCCGACCAGATCGTTGTTCGCCGTCTTGATCGACTCGAATACGTGCTGGTCGATCTCGGTACGCAGGTTCGTCAGCACATCGTTCGGCAGATCGACGCCGAACTGGCTCGCGTCCGGGAATGGCAGCACCGACAGCTTGATGCCGAATTTGCCGGACAGCTCGGCCAGCGACGGATAGTCGGCCTCGTTGTACAGGCCGTTCATCTCGGCGCGCGCCTGTTCCTTCAGATCCAGGTAGTTCGTCAGGAACACGGACACTGCGAGATCGAACTCGTCCTTCATCGCGCGCATGCGCTCGGCCACATCCATGTAGATCATGGTCGGCAGCAGGCGCACGCCCAGTTGGTCGTACTTCAGCGTCCGGCCGTAGTAGTAGGAACGGATCCGGTTGCCGATCGATACCACCTCGGCATAGCTCGGCGCGTGCTCGGGCAGCAGCCGCTTGTTGAATCGGCCAATACCGCGCGCGTGGTGGTTCTTCTCGACCTCCTCGGTGACCTTGCCGTCGTAGCGACGGGCGACCCACGTGGAAATCGTGACGGACGACAGCATGACCTTGGACTTCAGATCGGTGATGTTCATGGAATGACTCCAGATAGAAAGTGAATGGATGAGGCGAAAAAAAGGCCACGGCGCGCGAGCGGGCCGTGGCAACAGGCACTGCGATGGAAGGAAGGTGGCGATCAGTCTTCGCCGCGGATGATCTTGCCGATCTCCCCGCCTTGCGCGCGGACGAAGGCAGGATGGCTCTGCAGCTCCGGCTTGCGCACGGTCGCGTCGCGAACCAGGACCGCCGTGAATTCGCGGTGGCCGGCGTCGACGAGGCGATCCGCGTACCTCAGGACGCGCTCGACGTTGCCTTCGCCGGCCTGGCAGGCAAGCGCCGTCGTCAGCGCATACAGCACGCTCGGCTCGCCCGGAATCGGCCCGAGATCGGGGTTCATCAGAATCGCGTCGACCGACGGCAGCGTCCTGTAAATCGAGAGGAAGCTGATGAACTCGGTCGCCGCACCCTCGCCCACCGCGCCACTAACCGCATGGGTCAGCAAGTGCGCGGGAACGCACGGGAACACCTTGGCAACGAAGCCCCAGCTGCGCGGGCTCGGCGATGCCTCGATGTCCCGGCTCGTCTTAACAACCGACAGCAGATCGGGCCGGAACCGGAGAAATGCGATCAGCTCCGGCGGCACGTTGTGCGCAACCGCCCACCGCGTCCAGTCGTTGATCGTCGGCTCCAGCTCGACCACCGCGGCGAAGCGCGAGATCACCGGATCGAGAATCCCGGCCACACCGGCGTTATCGCCGCGCCGGTTGGTAGCGGCCACGAACGTGACGTGTTCTGGCAGCTTGTGCTCGCCGATGCGACGGGCAAGCAGCAATTGCATCTTGGCGGCCTGCACGGCCGGCGACGCCTGGCCAAGATCGTCGAGAAACCAGAGCAGCGGCCGGCGCGCGCTCAAAGCGCGCTCGAGATCGCCGAACGGTAGGAAGCGCGCACGTTCGCCATCGGAGGATGGGAACGGCAGGCCCTTCGAGTCCGTCGGGTCTTCGACCACCGGATGGCTGATGAGCAGATCGTGGTCGGTCGCGGCCGCAGCAGCTTCAACGATGTCGGATTTGCCGATGCCAGGTCGGCCACTAATCAGCACCGGGAAGCGCTTCGGAATGTAGATGCTGAGCAGCTCGGTGAGCTGCGCGGGGGAGAGTTTCATGGGGTTCCTTGAAAAAGAAAGCCCCACGGAATCGCGCCCGGCAGGGACGTGACCCTGCGGGGCAATTGGAGATGCCGTGATACGGCGTGTCGATGCGTCCGAAGACGCTGTTTGATGCTTAGGCGTGCGCGCGCGCGAGCGCGGCGGCCTGTTTTTCCGTCAACGATGACCGCGGCACGCTTTTCGCGCGCGTCACGATCATCACGCCGTAGACGTCCGCGAGCACGCGGGCTTCCGGGCAAAGTACGAGCAGCTCGTCGGGGCCGTTCGGCGCCGACGAGCGATTGCGCCAGACGTTAATCGCGCCTTCGATCTCAGCGATCGAGACGACGTCCGGTGGTAGGCGGGTCGATACGTCGAGTAGTTTCATGGGTGACCTAGAAAGTGTCGCCCCGTGAACAACGCCCTGCGGGACGTGATCCCCTGGGGCAGGAAAAGGCCGCTTCGCGGCGGGTTCGATGCGTCGATGACGCGGTAAGTAAAGCCAGTGTAGGCGTCCCGGCGCCACACGCCGGCCGGAAAGGTCGGGAAAAGCGAGCGGCTTTGGATCTGCCACGCCGCGAATGGACGAAAAAAAACCGGCGCACGAGGCGCCGGTTGTTCAATATCGACTGACGGAAGACCGCTCATGTGCGAAGCAGGTCGCCTTGGGCATCTGACATCGGCAGAAGCTGCTCGCGGAGTTCGGCGTCGCGTGCACGCATTCTGCGCGTGCGCTCGTCGCCAACCCCATTGTGCTTCTCGACGACGTAGATAAAGTACAGAGGCTTCGCCGGCCCCGTCCACGCTCGCCACTCCGCCATGATCCGTACGCGCGTCTCCCGATCGCACGCGAAGTACGACGCACGACCTGCGCGCCATTGACTTGCGTCGAGGTCGCGCATTCTTTGCTCGCTCTTCCGGGCCCTGTCGATGCGCAACGCCTTCTCGGCATCGATGTCCGTCTCGGCCGCAGGCGCGAGTTGGTCGGCGAACAGTGGATAGTCGCGCTCCAGCTTATGCGCGACTCGCTTGTGCCGATTCAGGAACGCCAGTTCCTTACGACGCGTCCAGATGTAATCCTCGTAACGCACGGATCGATCAAATCGCATGGTCAACACCTCGTGTGCGCCTGGCCGCCTTTCGGCGGCCAGGAAGTAGTCACGCCGCAAGCGGCTCCAGGAGCGAACGTGCGTACTGCAGCGTTCCATCGTTCGCACGGAGGTTGCGCGCTTCGCGGGACGTGGGATTCACCATCGCGTAACGGGTCGACGCACCGCGCCGGTAGCTGCGAATTTCCGAGAAACCCGCGGCTACGGCTCGCTCCACGTGCTCGGCACCGGTGATGATCGTCCGGTCCGGGCATTGGTAATGCACCCGCGACGCACGTTCCTTCGCGTCATTCGCTGCTTCGTGTGCTTTGTCATGAGCACGCTTCACTTCGCGCTCCGCTTCCCATTTCGCCTGAGCGGCCTCGTCGTAACCGCAACACGCGAAAATCACGCGCCGGCGGCCTTTCGAGTTCAACCCACGAAGCGACACACCGAACGCCTCGCAAATCACCTGCTTGCTCGACTCGTTCTGGCCATCCGGATGGTCCAGCACCTGCAATAGCTTGGGCATGTCGCGCAACTCAACCGCTGTCGCAAACTCGTTGGGCCAGTGGAACGTGTACCGGCCCGGCCCCAACGTCGCGATTTCCAGTTTCAATGCACGCTTTCGCGTCGAGAGCTTGCCATCTCCGAAATCCGTTTCGATCGCTTTCAGCTCGCGCTCAAGGATCTTCTTCGCGACGATGGTCCTGAGCCGCTCGGCAAGGGGCGATACCGGCGTGCCGAGATCGACTGGCTGCTGGTAAGTGTCCGGAAGGGCCAGCCGGCCGACGACGCCCGCCTCGTAGAGACGGTCGTCGACTTGCACCGACGTTGCCGTTGCCAACAGCTCGCGCAACGCCGCGACCAGATCGGCACCGAGTTGGCCGTCGATCACTCGCTTCTCGTCGTGCATGATCCGAATCGCCGCGCGCAATACGTCGTACGGCAACGCGTTACGCAGCACCGGTACATTGAGCACCGCCGCCGCCCACTCCAGATCGAAACCGAACAGCTTCGGATCCGCGCGGTATGGGTCCAGCACCGCGTCGGGAATCGGCTTGTCGAGCAACAGCGCCTGAACCACGTGAACTTCGTGCCGGCCGTTGACGGTACCAGACATAGATCGCGGCCCCTCTGAGCCAAAGCCGAACATATCGTCGGATGCACGTCGACAAACTTCGGACAGGGAAAATCTAACGCCCATCGCGCGAGCGGCTTCGACTTCGGCCTCGAGTTGCTCGCCCGACAGCATCCAGGCCGGCTTGATGCCGAGGTTGAAGACAAACCTGAAGACCTCCCACTGCTTGCGGGTGACCTGCCAGACCTGCCGCATGGCCCCACCGGCTGTGAACCACTGGTCGCGAATCTCCTCGAACATCGCATTGAAGATGGATTCGGCCGAGCCTTGCTGCCGGACCGTCAGAATCCCGTTGTACCGCAGGATCGGCAGGGGGACGCCCGATTTCGTCAGCGAGAAATCGCGTGTCTCGTACGCGCTCATGCGCGCGTCGTGGAAGAAGATATGGAAGACTTGGGCCAGCGTGTCGGCAAGGATGGTCTCGCCCGGAATGTGGATTGCGTACATGGATGGTGTCCTTGAAGAAGGGGCGACCACCCATCGGGGCAGTCGCCCCAGATCGGGAAGGGAAAGAAACTCGGTTTAGTCGATATCGAGCATGCGCGACACGACCGCTGCGACCGCCCACGCCTGAGAGCGGGACAGCGTCTTGATGCGCATGACCGGCTGGCTGGTCCAGTGTCCGCCCTCGCCCGCTTCATGGAAGCTAACGAAGTCGACCTGCACGATCCAGCCTTCCGATGAGCCGCGCTCGACCGACAGACTCACGCGCCGCCGCCGCCCGCCGGCATCAGGCCAATTGGACGTTGGCTTGAGGCCGTAGACCGCTTCATTGGGATCTGCGAAATGGTTGGCCAGCGACACCCATTCGGGCTCGATCTCAGTCTTACGCAGGGCCAATTCGATCTGCTCGACAACCGCAGCGACGGTCCTGCCCACGGGGTCGAACGGACTGTTCACCCGCACGACCGGTAGATCCAGTACTTGGTGCATCGGAACTCCCAAAAAGCAAAAGGCCGCCCCGGTGTGGGGGCGGCCTTAGATGGTTTTGAAGACCCGCTCAAGCGGGCCTAAGTCAGTAGCGCGGAACGCGATGCAAGCGTGCGTGGCGACGTGCACGGTCAGCTTTCAGACCGCGATTGCTCATGTAGTTGCCATAGGCGCTCACTATCAACGCCATGGCCAATGCAAAAATTGCGAAACCCATAGTCACTCTCCGTTCATGGACTTCATACCTTGAACAAACAATATCACACAGGCAACGATCAGAAACGCGACGCTCAGGCTCGCATGGAGATTCCAGTCGTCCGTTGAGTGCCAGTAACCTATCGCGCCAACGAGCGATGCCGCCGACAGCGTGTGGGCAAACCTTCCAAACTGCTGACGCTGGTCCTTGGTCCAAGCGCGTGCCAGCAGCGTGGCGATAAACCCGGTCTCCACGAGCACGGTCTCCGGCACCTCGCCGGTCACCTGAAACGTACCGTCGAGTTGGGCCTCCAGTTCTACCTCCCCGCCATCGAACACCGCGAACGCGGTAGGCGGCGCTTCCGTGGCGTCGAGTTCCAGTAGGATCATGGCAAGACGCATCGAGGGGTGCACGATCTTCAGATCCGCGACATACGTCGCACGATCGCTAATCGACAGACCCGACGGATACTCGACAACGAGATCGACGATTTCCATTCGACCTCCTATCGCCGCTCGTGATCCAAACCGTCAGCGAGCCGCAGCCCGCTCAGGAATTCATCGTAGCCATCCTTCGACGCCAACTGGTCTAGCGAAACGGCGTTGTCGCCACCGCCGGAGAGATCCGAGCGGCCGCGCCGGGTGCGGAAGTCGACGGCAACCGCTCGCCGGCTCGGCGAGTCGGCCACCTCGAGCATCATCGCTGGCGTGCGCAACGTGACACGACAGCCACGGCCCCGTCGAGCCGGTTCCGCGACGATTTCATGGTCACTACGGCGCAGCCGGAGGTCGATCGCGACGCGCCGAAGCATTTGCGTCGCCTGGTGGGTCAGGGCGGCGTCCGACGCCGCGCCAGCACTACGCCGATCGGCGTAGAACATCTTCGGTACTTTCAACATCACAACCTCGAAAAGAAAAAAGCGAGGCCCCCTTTCGGAGTGCCTCGCTATGCATGGGAAAGCCGGCGATCGCCGGAACTGAAAATGGGCTCAGCGCGTGACGCGCAGCCCCGAATTGCTGCTGACCAGCATCACCCGGTCGCCCGTGGTGAAGCGCTGGTCGTCCGATTGCACGACGACCAGCACTCGGCCGGCGCCGGTACGGACAACGATCTCGACGCCTGCGTGACGCTGCAGGACCGCCGATACCTTCTGCGTGATAAACCCGGCGCCCGCGCCGGCGATGGCACCAGCGATATAGCGGCCATTACCGCCACCGATCGTGCGGGAGCCGAGGAAGGCGCTCACGCCTGCGCTGAGCAGCGACGACAGACCCGTGTTGTCGGATCCGCTGTCCATCGTGACGCCGCGGACGCTGATGACGGTGGCCTGTTCAATGGAGCCTGCGTGCTGGACGTCGTAGCGCTGGTAGATGTCCGGCGAACCGAAGTCAACCGACGCGCACGCGGTCAGGCAGGACAGAACCACGATTGAGATAAAGAGCTTGAACATGCGGGTTGCCTCTTGAAGGAAATGGCAACCGGCCCGATAGGGCAGTTGCCCTAGCGGGAGAAATGGGTAGGTGACAGCGCCTACCCGACTACATACGTGCGTTGGACCGCACGCTCACGAATTGCGGACCGGCGGGAACCGATCAGTGGAAGCGTCGACGATATTCGTCGAGCAACGGGACGAGGCGCTGGTAGCGCGCATTGGCTTCGTCATCCAGGTCGTTACGACCCACCTCTGCGAAGAAGCGGGGCCGTGCACCGATCGGATCAAATGCCGGGTTGTTCATGATCGCGCGAAACTCGTCAACGTCCTCCGCTTGCGCCGCGACTTCGATCGGGAGCATCTGGAAGGCGTTACGCGTGTTCACGTCGTTGCACGTGGGGTTCCAGCCATTCGTTTGGCCGCGTGCGGCAAGTTGGTAAGTGTTCAAGAAGGCTCCAAGTTGAGTGAGGGAGCCTGATCCTGACGGGATGGACTCCCGAACGGGTTGAAACGTAGGAACGTGCCGATTGAGTCGGTACGGTTAGGTCGATGCGCAAATGCGCGAGAAGTAGATCCAGTTTAGGGGCGTGGCCGTGCGCCGGTAAGCGAAATCATCGGGAAAACCGCCCCGCTTTCCTCTGGACGAAAAGAAAGCGCCTGCCCGATCCCTCGGGAGGCGCTGGTATCAGAACAATGCAGTCTGCCTAGAATAGCGTGCGATCGTGCATCCGAAGGTTGCGGGTTTCATGCGAAGCAAGATTCAGCGTCAAATATCCCGATGACGCACCACGCCGGTCGCTCTCGATTTTCGAAAAGCCGGTGGCAAGCGCACATTCAATGTGCTCCCCAACTTTGGTAATCGACCGGTCCGAGCGTCAGAACTGATGCCACTCACGCCGCGGGAAGCCGAAGTTCTTGAACTACTACGTCGGGGGCTCAGCAACTCCGAGATCGCTGCGCGACTCGGCATCGGTCTCGGCACGTCACGCCGCCACGTCAGCCGCGCGATGTTGAAAGCGGGCACCACTTCGACCGGTGTTCCGTTTCTTGGTGTCCCAGCACCGTCAGGCTGGATCGCGAGACTTGGACTCGCATCGCTCGGCCTGAGCCCAGCCGAGATTCGCGTTTTAGAACTGCTCTGCCTGGGCGGGAGCAGCAAATGCATCGCTCGAGTGATCGGCATAAGCCCACGGACTGTCGACAAGCATAGAGAGCGCCTACGTCAAAAAATGGGATTTAGCTCAACTCGTACCCTGGTCGCCTGGGTTGCATCTCAATACGCAAAATGTGGCATCGACTAGCCCAGCAATTCGATCCTAATCTGGCATCGCAGTACCGTCTGTTGTTTCAAAACGCCGACGGGAGATTTACATATTCATGAATTCCACCGGCGTTCCTAATTCAAACAAACCGGAGCAACAAATGAATACCACCGTGACAAGTAACCGTGAATCGATCAACGAGAAGATCGCCGCCCTCAAATACGATCCGAGGACCGTGATGGTTTTCAACGGGACGCGGATTGCCAACATCGATCACCCTGCAGAAGACCGCTTCGACGGATCCACCTATCTGGTCGTAACGCGCGAAAAATGCAGCTACGACGCGAATTTCGACATCGCCGTTCCGAGTGCCTACGACGACGTCACCTATCCGGGGGCGTTGCTCTTTGCCAGCAACGATCTGCTCGACGGCAAGCCACAGGAGCTCGCGTGCAAGAAAGCCCCGCTCAATTTCACCATCAACCTGCCGGGTACCAGCGACGGCTCGTTCACGACCGTGCCGACATATGCCAACGTACAGGCCGGGATCAACGCCGTCCTGGCGAAATGGTTTGGCAGTCACGGCGGCGAGTGGAGCCTGCCAGCAAACTTTCAGTACCGCAGCAGCCTCGTCTACGACGAGAACGAGCTCGCGCTCAAGTTCGGCTGCGACGTGACCTATCTGAAGCAGAAGATGGGGATCGACTTCTCTCGCAAGAGCGTCGAGAAGAAGTCGGTCTATCTCGTTCAGTTCAAGCAGATTTTCTACACGGTGTCCGTTGAACGGCCGCGTGCCCCCGCGGACGTCTTCGACGAGGAAACGTCGTGGGATGATCTGTCGCAGGCGGGTGTCAGTGCCACTCACCCGCCGTTGCTGGTCAAGAACGTGCAATATGGGCGCCAGATCTTTCTCAAGTTCGAGTCGTCATTGTCCTCGACTGAGCTCGAAGCGACGGTGAAGGCCAGCGTCACGGCCAACGGTGTTCAAACAGACACCCGCGGCTCCACGGAGTACAAAGCGAAGCTCAGCCAAATCAACGTGAGCCTCGTTGCGCTCGGCGGGTCGGAAGCAATCTACTCGGGCCTGAGTCTGGCGGGCGTGGAGGATGCACAAAAGATCAACAAGATCATCTTCGAGAATACGAAGCTTTCGCCGGCCAACCCGGCCGCGCCTCTGAACTACACCACCGTCTACCTGAAGGATGGCATGTCCGCCGGCGTGCATGGCAAGACCGAGTATGTCGCCGAGAAGACGGAGTGCTATTCCGGCGGGCAGATCAAATTCGAGCATACCGGTGGCTATGTCGCTCGCTTTACGGTGTCGTGGGACGAAATCAGCTACGACAACGGCTCCAAGGTCACCCGTCGGGTAACGTGGGACGGAAGCGGTCGTGACCGAACCGCACCCTTCGCAACGGAGATCCCGCTTCGCGGTAACGCGCGGATGATCGACATCAAGGCGGAGGGCTGTACGGGTCTCGCCTGGGAATGGTGGCGGACATCCGGGGACAAGCGCGGCATGCCTCTCGTGCCAAATCGGACTGTGAAGATCGGTGGCACGACGCTTAGCCAAACCTTCTCGATGCAGCCCGATGCATAGTGCCCTCCCCAAAGTCGGCATCTAGTTGGAATTGCCCCTGGCCGGCGCGAATCGGTACCGCGCCGCCGCCTTCTGATGGCTGAACACCCGCGACGGTGCCGCTTCTCATCAATCAAACCGATTTAAGGAGTTTTCCATGAGCACAACATTACTTTGCTGGTGTCGCGACGACGAAGAAGTAACCGAAGCAGCCAAGAAATTCAAGGCTGAACGTCGCTATAGCGGATGTCGCCGCGCAGCCCTCCAACAGGTCTTCGGGCCTTTGACCGGTGACGACATTCTGGTGGTCACCGCGCATGGCACGCCGCTGGTGTTTGGGGAAGAAGACGACTCATTCACCGACTTCACCGCCCAGCAATTTTCTGACGCGCTGATCAGAATGGTGCAAGGCGACTGGAAAGGAAAGCTCTACATGGACATATGCGATGGCTACAATTTCGCAAAGAATCTGCGAAAGAGTCTATCCGCGCGGTTTCCAATGCTTCAACTTTTCGGTTGCGATGGGCAGACCGACATGAGCGTCGATCTGACGAAACACAAGCAGGTCAGCTGACAAGATCGTCGCGAGGGACCGTCCCGGTCCCTTCCGACCATTCGAGACCGCTCGATGCCCTCATAGCCCTGCAGCTTTGGCGATATCGAGCGCACCCGCTATCGCGGAGATCCTCGGGCGGACACTATCTGTTGACACTGCCCGAGAATATGCCCATCGACGTGCTGGCTCGCGTTGTCCATCAGCGCTCGCACATCGCGCGTAACTGTCAGGACTCGAAGCAGAACTTCGGTCTGGGGCACTACGAAGGGCGCGGCTAGCGAGGGTTCATCATCACGCAAGCTTTAGTATCGTCGCTTACGGCTTCGTAATGACCGACCGCCTCATCGCCGAATAGTCCGGCCGCAGAAAAAAGCTTCGTCGCAAAATTACCTGCCGTTCCCGGCGTTTACGTCCCACGCGGCAGTCCTGCGCGCGCAGCGTTATGTGCGGACTTCGGTCAAAAACCTGCGTCATGCCGGAGCTATCATCTGCTCGCCCGTATGGAGTTATGCCCTTGTTGCGGGCGTGCCAGCGACGCGCCACTTTCGTGACGCAGTAAGACTAGATGTATCCTGCGCCCCGACTGAAATCGAGGTTGCCAGGTCCTTCGTAGATGATTTCGACGTCGATCGCAAGACACTTGCCGCCCGCGAAATCGAACCGATCTCCCGCTTTGATCACAGCGATTCGGTCCGCTGTCTTACCGTAGACGGCGCCCCCCCACCGTTCGCCTTTGGCCATGCTGAACCGTGGAAACTGAACTGAACGTTTGAACCGGATTACTGCATGCGGCAAGTCAGCATCGCGAACCGCTTTCGCTGTATCCCGAACATCCTTCATGTTTGCTCCAATGTTGCGCGCGCCGCCCCACCGGGCAGCCACCCGCTGGGTAAAAGAAAAGCCGCCTCGAAATGAGGCGGCCAAGTCAATCTGTTGCAGTCGGCTTCCGGCTCTTGCGAGCATTCGGCTTTTTCGGCGCGGGCGCGTCGTAGCCGAAGCGCGCCCACGCGGCAGGATCGATCGGTATCGGGCTTGTGCGCCCCGTCTCCAGGTTCACAAAGCTGCCGGAATACTTCAGCGATCCCGTCCGATACAGCGTCCAGAGCAGGTTGTAGGCCTGCACCGAGATCGCCTGATTGATGACCAGAGACTGCTTGCGCAGCGCATCGGCCATTGAGCAGGACGGTGTGTCGTCGCCCTTGTCATTCTTAGCGTTCAGCAGTTCCGGGAACAGATCGCCCACGTGGGGCAACCGGTCATGCCGGGCCTTGCCAAACTCCCCGAGAATGACCTGACCACGATCCGTCTCATTGCCGCAGTCGAGGTAGTAGTGACACTTCCCCCGCTTCGCTGCCTGCACAATGGCGTGCCGCGCGCGACGTGAGTCGACGCATCCCACCACGATGTCGGCGACGATCCGCACCGATGAATCGACGCGCCGCGGCTCCGCAACCCAGTTGGTCCCCATCAGGTTGTTGAGCCGATTCACGAGCAGCAGCGCCTTGTAATGCCCGACGTCATTGGGATAGAACCCCTGCCGCCCGACATTTGTCTCGCTGACGGTGTCGTCGTCGTACACCGTGCACTCGATCCCGCCAGGATGGCCGAGCTCGATCATGGCGTAATGCAACCGCGCGAGACTAGGAAGAAATGCGCTCCCGGTCCCGCCGGCTCCAACCACGACGACGCGCCACGGCCGGCGGATCATCTCGGCCAGAATACTGTGTGTGATCACCTCGCTCATCACATCACCTCCATCGTCCACGCGGCCGCCCACGACTCGGGCGCGCGCTCGAACTTCTCGAAGATCCCCTTCGCGCAAAGCCGCAGCGCGACGGACGGCGTACGATCGCAATGGCCCAGCACGAGCGCAAACTTCACGTCATGCTGGTCATCCTTGTTGTCCGTGCGCGAGAAGAACGCCGGGCCAGCGCCATGGGAATGGCAATCGACCACCAACCATTCGCCTTCTGCCAGTCGCGGCCGCTCATAGACCAGATGCCCTGGCCCGTGCGACAGCAAAGGTAACGCAACGATGCGGAAGGTAAAGGTCACGCTGTTCCAGACGATCCACGCACCGACCTCGTTCGGCAATGCCGCCCGAGCCATCGCATGAAACTCCGCGACGAGCGCGGCCGGAATCTGCCCGCACAAGAGCGCCGTCGTCTCTTCGACCTTCCCGTACGGGACAGCTGTCGAGACTTCGTACTGCGCGATGCGACGCACCACGTTCACCCAAGGACGCAGGACTTCGAGATAGACGCCATCCGATGCAATGAGCAGGCGCTCACCCCACCGCGTCATCGGCGCAACCGACTCCCGCGAGGGAACCATCACCGACGGGAACGACTGCTGGAGAACGGTATCGAGCGGATTCATGCGCCCCTCCCGATTTGGCCGTTCACCAGCTGCTCGACCGTCCGTTTCATCGGCACAAGCGCGTTTAGCGGAAACGTCTCGCCGAACTTGCCGTCGAGCATGTCGCGCCAGAATGCGTATTCGCCGTCCTTGTACTCGATCCGTTTGCCGCCGGCGTTCGGATGCGTGAACGCCGAGTCGAAGAAGCCGGCTTCCCAACCATCGATCGACGCGACATCAACCCGCTTCGGTACGCGTGCGCTGCCGATACAGATCGCGCCAACATCCCACGTGTTGAAGTAAGGCGGTTCGAACAACGGCGTCTCGCGAACGGGGCGAACACTGCCTGCCACCGCGAACACGCGGAAGCCCTGATTCGAGGCCTGGAACACCAGCCCCGGATGCGGCACCACAGCACTTCGCTTACCCAGGCTCTCGCATTCGAAGAACACTCGACGCATCGCTGGCGGACACCACCACGTGACTGCATCAGGCGAGACCCCGAGCACCGTTGCAGGCAAAAACTCCGCCCGCGGTGCGACGTGCTCCGCGAGCTGCTGAAGCGTTTGAACAAGCACCTTCCGGTCGAGCGGCCGACCGGCGCCAATGATGGGCCGACCGCTTTGGCGGTCAGCAATGACAGCGTGGGCTGTTGCAAAGTGCGCACCGTCCTTGCCGGTATAGAGCAACAACGCTTGCGACAACGCGACATCCGAACCGGTGCGACCGGCCGAGATACCAGACATATGAAAACTCCTTTAAGTGGGATGACTCACCAGCGCAAGAAGCCGGTCAAGGTGAGTGATAATTCGGAACGCCAGTGCCAGGTCGGCGTACTGGCGGCGGATAGCTTTCGGGGTCGACGCCAAACGGGAAAATCCGCTGTAGGTGGTCGCATCACCGGATTGGGCTTCATTGTCGAAATGGCAATCGAGAAGGTCACCGACAAACTGGTTGTCCTCGACGATCACCGAGCAAAGCGCGTAAGCCGGATTTGCGGCGTAGCTCACGTGAAACAGATTTCGTGTTCGGCTACGGCGCATGAGTGCCCGCAGCTTGAGCACCTCGGTGCAGACGCGCCGTGGCATACCCGTGTTGCAAGCGCGGAGCCGAAGTAGCTCCGGGCCCGTCAGGGCGCGTCGATTACGCCATCTACCGCCGCTAAACACACACGGATCGGCGTCGTCCGGACAAAGCTGTGGCCGAACAACCGACGGCAGATATGCAGAACGAGTTACGGTGTCGTCCTCGAAGCGTTCCTTCAGCGCTTCGTCCGCATCCTTGTCCGAAATGTTCGGATCGCCGTCCCAGTACCAGCACGAAAATTCGTACATGAACCAGTCTGGCGTCCGGATGAACATCGTCCGAGCTGATGCGCTGTACAACTCGGCCATCACCGTCCGGAAGAGCAACGGGTGGACCGACCGCAGTGTCTCGATCGCCCCTTCAAGCGAGTACACCCACTCATCTTCAAGGCCGAACCCGAAGAACAGCGGCGTCGGGTCGTCCCCGTTGTTCTCGTTACCGATGCAATCAAGAACATCACGAACCGCATGCGCATCGAACAGACGCGGCCTGAATCTGAGCCGGGAAAGAGGCCCATACTGGCGTTGCGCCCACGCATGAAACGCCTGCTGGAACGCGTCGCCTGCGTCGGCCGGATCATGAACGTCCCCTGCGCGCAGCGGCCCGTACTGGAAATGCTTCAGCACCAGCTCCGACAAGTGCACGTCTTCACGCCACTTCAACCGCACCGCCCCCGGCACCTCCGCCGAGAAGGACGGAAGCGTCAGAAGATCAGCGCCAGGTCGACGTCGGGCAGCGGCAGCGCGTGGCGGTTGCCAGGGCGCGGCTGAGCCAGCTGCGATGCTTGAATCAGGGAGTGCAGGATCGAAGAACATTTCCGCATTTCCTCGTCATATAAAAAAACCGGCCTTTCGGCCGGTTCCTGTTGGTTGAAGCCACCATCCGGATCGGACAGGGCTTTGAGCAGAGGGTCCTTACGCATGGGCGCCTTTGGCGCCAGCCGCGCGAACGAACGTGTAGGACATGACCTCGCCCTTGATTTGCGGGCCGTCGACGGCGGCCGTCGTCAGCTCCGGATACTGGGCGGTGTACAGATCCCGCACCTGATCGGGAGAGAACGCCACACCGGGATCCATCAAGGCCATGCCGTTGTAGAGGAATTCGCGAACGACCGCTGCGATGCTGATCGACATGAGATATCTCCTTAAATGAGCAAGGACGCGAGATCAGTGCCTGCCGGCTTCGACTCAGCCACGGAATCCTGCAGCACGGACGGTGCCGGCTGATCGCCGTCGTCGTCGTTGTCGTCGTCATTAGCACCGCCTGCTGCGCCGGCCGTCGGCACCTTCGAACCCTTGGTCAGGGCCTTCTGCGCCTTCGTCACCTCCGTAGCCTTCTGCTCGTCCAGGATCGCGTTCGTTGCCGCCACCTGCTCCTCGAGCGACTTGTGCGCCGTCGAGTAGGAGGTGACCGCCGCGGCGAACCCTTCGTCCAGCTCCGCAGCCGGCGCCTTCAGGATGAGCGGTTGACGCAGCGTGGCGTCCTTCCCGCCTTGCGGCGTCAGGAACACCACCACGTTGTCGCCGTCCATCGCGAGTGACAACGTCAACGTCCCAGCCGAACGAATCAGCGGTTCAAGTGCTTGAAACATGGAAATCTCCGGAAAATGAAAAAGCGCCGCACGATGGCGGCACAAATGAAGGACGGGAACGGCGCACGGCCGCCCCGCATGTCAGAACTTGAGGACCTTCGGAATCTTGCCGGCGTAGTCGAAACCGCTGACGTTAAGCAGCGCCTCGATTACTTCCGACTTCGACTTCGAAAACACCTTCTTGAAGTCGTCGCCCATCGCAATGCGCAGACCGATTTCGTCAGCCACGACCATCATCTCGGCCTTGGTCAACAGTTCGAGGAAGGTCTTGTCGAGCTTCCAATGCTTCGCCAGATCCAGTTTGTGTTGCTTGCAAAGCTGGGTCAGGTACAGCACGTCGAGACCTTCGATCGCGGAAAGCAGCATGCCGGTCACGAGATCCACCTGTTGCCGCTCGCTCGTCGCTTGCACCAGATCGATCGCCTTCGCGAGATCACCAGACTGCACCTTCTCCTCGGTCATCTTCTCGAACACGAGTCGGAAGGTGTCATCCTTGATCTGCCGGGCGTATCCGGCCAGGACGATCGCGATCAGGTACTGGCGTGCGAGCAAGCCGTTTGTCCCGATATCGCGGCGAAGTGCCTTGCGCCAGACGGCGACACGGTATTGCTTCACCTTGTCGGATTCCGCGACGACCGTGACGGCTGCCGGCTCGGACTTGGAGCCGCTCGCCTTCGCGGCGCCCTTCTCGGGCGCGGCTCCCGCTTTCGCGGTTGCCGCAGGCTGCTTCGCCGCCTTCGCCGCTTGAATCCGTGCCGCAACCTTCTTCATGTTGCACACGGTATCGAAGCATTGGCCGCGAAACACCTTGCCGATCGAATCCGGCAACGCGCTCACCGCGGCGCCATAGTTCTGGCACGAGTGACAAGCCTTCGCCTGGTCTTCGCCCACACCGTTGGGTCCATCGACCGCAATTTGCACGCGGGTGTGGTTGTCGCCGGGACGCACGATCCGAACGAGCGGAAACTCGTCGCGAACGCCGGTGGCGATCACTTCGAGTTGCTTCTCGGTCTTTTCGTTGTAGCAGCCGCGGTTGGTGCAGTTGCCGTCCGCGATCGACTCGCCAAACAGTGCAGACTGCGTGGACGAGTTGTGCGGGCAGCTGGTGCACTGTTCCTTGTCGAAGATCGCCGCGTTCAGCGAGCACGACACGGACTCGACCAGCTTCTTCACGTCGGCGACCGTCCGCTTCTCATCGACAATGACGGGCAACACCTTGTCCTGATTTTCTTTCGAAATGGCCGCGAGCAGCTCGGCGTGGCCGAGATTGATCTTCCGCGTATTGAGCGCTTCCAACACGCTCGCGCTGCAGTTCATGAGCGCGAGCCGGCTGTTGAGCGTCGGAAGGCTCCAGCCGATGCGACGGGCGGCGTCTTCCCGGTCGCCCTTGCAGCGGCCTACCATCTTGGCCGCGGCGACCGCCTCTTCGCCAGGTGACATGTCCGCACGCTGGATGTTTTCCACCAGCGCGATTTCCTCGGCCTCGATCTCGTCGACGTACTTGATCGACACCGGCATGTCATAGGTCTCGCCGTGAACGTCCATCGCGGCCTTGTACCTGCGTCCGCCGGCGATCAGCTGAAACGTATCGTCGTCGAGCGGACGCACGAGCACGGGTGTATCGACGCCGCGCGCGCGGATGGACGCTCGCATCTCGTCCATCTCGGCGTCATCGAAGTAGGTTCGAGGGTTCGGACCGAGGACGATGCGACCGAGGGGAACGGTGGGTTGTTGAAGGTTGGCGTGTTGCATGACAGGTTCTCCAGAGTGGGAACCTGCCCCCCGTCGGGAGTGGTTCCCGATGGGGTTGATAGGCAATGGATTGCCGGCGGAGCCGGCGGGGTCGATGCGTCAGTGACGCGATAGATGGGACAACGATACCGCGCGAAATTTCAGCCGGAGACGAGAAAGCCCGGAGGTTCGGCTCAGCTTTCAAAAAAAATGCCCGATCACGAGGATCGGGCTGGGTTCAAGAGATAGCCGCTAGAACAACGTCATCTGGTCGATCGCTGCAAAGATCGCGGCGGGACTCGTCAGCTCGACAGCGTCCTCGAACAGGTCGAAGATCGTTCCCCGGTCGTCCGGCCGTGCTGAGATCACTTCCGGCTCGGCGATGGCGACATCACCGTCTTCGTCATCGACCAGAGGCGTCGAGACGGACGACTCGATCGTGTCGATAGCCTCCGGCTCAGGCTCGGGCACGCCGTCGGCGGGCGGGGTGCCCCCCATCTCCGCCCCGACGGCACGCGCCGCTTCGGCCAGCTCGCGCTCGCGTCGACGCAGTTTCCATCGCCAGCCGCCCATGACGTGAGCTGGCGTATACCAGACGCCCCATACCTCGCCAGTGAGCGTGTTTCCGTGCACGACGATCGCGGGGATATGCAGCAACGACAGCTGCAGATAGGCCATGTGTACGCAGACCGGGTCGATGTCGACGCAGGTCGCATGCATCGTCTGCTGATAGTTGTGACCAGCGGCCGCCAGCGACTCGGCCGTCGCGATGACCATGCCGCCGGCACCACACGCCGGCTCCTGCATCCGCAGGAATCCGTGCTGCCGGACGTGCGGCTGACCGTCGCCGGTCGTCATCATCGCCATCAGGCGCGACACGTGGTACGGGGTGAAGAACTGCCCTGCCCGGGCATTCCCCAGCTCCAGCATCATGTAGGTCTCGCCGAGCACGTCGGTCATACCTTCAAAGACAGGTATCTCGTCCGTCCCGGCTTTCTCCGACACCTGCATCCGATGCTCGAATGACAGCGTCAGCGCACCGAGCATGCGGGGAAACCGCTCGACGTCTTCGCGCTTGTACTTCCCGACGATTTCCAGGTAACGCTTCTCGCGCGCCTCAAACTGCGTGCGATCGACGCTGTTGCTGATCGACAGCGCGGCCAACTCGACGAAGTCGGCAAACACCGTATGCGTGTGCTGGCCGTACGAGAAAGCCTTAATCATTTGCACAAACTCGCGCTGATACGGGTCCGCGGTCTGGTCGTGCTTGCGTTCTGCGCTCTTGCGGCTCATGCGAGCACCTCGCGGGCGCAGATATACAGATGGGACATGGTGCTCTCCAGGATCAACGGGAGTGCACGCCCGACGGGAGTGGTCCCGTCTGGGT
Organism: Burkholderia sp. BCC1998; assembly: GCF_905339875.1. Taxonomy (NCBI): domain Bacteria; kingdom Pseudomonadati; phylum Pseudomonadota; class Betaproteobacteria; order Burkholderiales; family Burkholderiaceae; genus Burkholderia; species Burkholderia sp. BCC1998. The sequence goes on along the minus strand of NZ_CAJPHE010000014.1, from coordinate 46,794 downwards.
GATATGGAAGGCCGCCGGCGGCGGACTTTGGTCGATGCGTCAATGACGCGGTAGGTGGATGGATCGTATCGCGTGGTCGCCCGCCACTGGCCGGGCAATGGGCGGGATATCACATGGGCTTTTGCCAGCCGCGCGTAGGGGAACGCGAGCAAGATACTCACAATTTCCCTGAACAACGTTGTGGAAAAGTCCCGGAAGACCGCACCGGGCGTGACGGAGAGCCCCCTGCACACTTTTTAGGCAAGACGCCATCCAGCTCAACCGGTTGAGGGGGCAAACCCAGAAAGCTCGAGAAAAACGTATAGCTTTCGCAGCTTCGACGCCCTCCTATGACGGTTCCGAGAAAGCTGACCGAATTGACGTGTCTTTCCGACTGAGCACGTGGTGGCCACTGGCCACAATCGAACTGGCGGGCTGTTGGCCCAGCGTCTCGTTCTCAGGAGCAGCCACGTTCCGTTCGATGTCGCATAGCAGGTCAACTGCGCGGTCGACGGCACGATGCAGGAGTGCAACCGCTAGACACGCAAAGACACCACATTCCTAAGCCCGGCTGGTCCTCACGCCAACCGGCTTGCCTTTGGGAACTTCCAATCCGAGCCCAAAACCTTCATGCAACGTCTTGTTCCAATCACGATCATCGTCATGCTAATCGTTGACCTTCTGATGGTCTTCACTCGGCTCAGCCCCCACACCAGGATGATCTGCGGACGCGCATTGGCAGGATTGTTCGCCTGCGGGTGGGGGATCGGGGAAATTCTTCGACTCATTGGACATTGGCGCGACCAACGCGACGCCAACGAGAAAATGCTGATGGAGCAGCGTTTCCCTTTTTGCCACGTCACCCGCCTGTCGAGCGGCCAATGGTTTCTGACCGAGAAGGCGACCGGTCGCGAATACAACCCGTCCGAGCCGGCCAAGCGCAATGCGCGATGACCGATTGAACTGGAGCTAAAAAAGAACCCCGCCTTGGATACCAAGTGCGGGGCGAGGTGGAGTACAACGAGGAGAAAAAATCCAATTTTCCAACCGGGTTTACGGCCCGGTATCCGGGACCTTGAGCATGCGGAACCACCGCGCGTCGCCCCGTCATTGTTCTGCCTAGGCCGCGAGCCGCTCCTGCTCACTCGGCGCCCCGGACGATTTTCGCCAATATGCATTCACCTGCGCAACGATCCGGGCCACCGTCGCGCGCGGCGCCCGTCTCAGCTGCCGATCGTAGAGCGCCAGCAACCCACCGATCGCGCCTGCCGAGGAACCCGGTGTCACCGCACCTCGTCCTGCGATCACCGCATCCGAGTCGATTTCGTTGATCGCGTCCTGCGCGCCCGCTAACGTCGCCCGACTCTCGCTTTCATCACCTACCCCCGCCTCCAACAGGAAATACGCCGCGACAAGCGCATTGGTCAGCAAGGCCAGCGTATGGCGACCTCCCTGACCGGCCCGGAGCGTGCTCAGCGCGAGATAGCACTCGAGTGCGATCCCGTCACGATCCGCGGCAGGGATGGGCAACAGATCGGACTTGGATCGAATCGCGGACTTCGGCGGCTTCATGTAGGAGGCTCAAGCGGTTGTAATGTCCAGTGATTACGGCATCGCGGAGCGCCCCCTTTAGGCTACCGGCGGCGATGCACCTTGACATTGCGTAGCGGCCGGCATGATGGATGCATGCTCAATGCCCATGGAGGCCAATATGCAAGGCAAATCACTCTTTCTCGACCGCGCCGTCTCCCGTTCCCACGACTGGGCGCCGCGCTTTCCCGCCCTGTCGATGGCATGCCGCGAACCCGGCTCGATCTCGCGTGGCCGCCAGGTGGTAGTTGCGGCCGCCGACGATGTCGGCATTCGATGCACCTTTTTCACGAACCTCGGCGCGGTGCTGGAGTTCAGTGCGACGTGGGCCGAGTTGGAGAGGGCGCGCACCTGGTGGCATTTTGTCCGCCAGTGGAATTTCTGGATCGTCGATCAGCCGGACTCGATCCGCCGGATTTTTGCTCGCGCGACGAGCGACGAGCACACCGTGGCCATCATTCCGATGACCGTTACCCGACGCGATACCGACGATTATCTTCGGTACCTGGAGCGCGTCGAAGCTGCCGCGCGCAGCGCGGCCGTCTGGTCGCCCGCAACCGCCTCAGAGTGCAAGTTACCGAGTCGTGAATCTAATAATGGGGACATTCTCCGTTTAATTCCCCTTTGTCTGTCACAAAAAAGCGGCAATAATGCGCCGGTCTCTACCTTATTTTTATATTACAAATGTTGGAGCAGCTTTATCCCTGCGACCACTGCGGAGGGCGGCCGACGATCGGGCGATCGCAACGGCTGATCGATTGCCGAGAGAACCGCGCGTTTGATTTCAGCCAGTTCGGGCGCTTTGGCGGGCCGCCATGCCTGGGGGACGTGCTGCCGCGCCCACCCGAAGCACCGCTGACCGAAAAGCTCGTCTGCATCCATTGCACCGGGTGCGGCTTGTCGACACAGTGGGAACCGATCGGCGATGACGAGCTCACCGCCAAGACCCGCTGCGCGGAAACGTGGAACCGGCGCCTGAGCCGTCCAAAGGCGTGCGAGAAAGACCTGCAAACGCTTGTCGAACGCGAGCTCGGCGCATGCGATGCGCAGTTGATCCTCGATCTGTTGTCTCGTGCTGAGGGTGACTGGGCCACGCTCGGCCCCGTCTTCAAGATGCTCGCGCAACGCATCGTCGACGCTGCCGTCGTCACCATCGACACGTGGCCGATTTCCCCGGTCCTCGAAGACGCCGCGCGATACCGGAAGCTCGTCCAGCTCGCGAAATGGGTGGAAATCGACGGCCACGACTACGTGCAGTTCCCGAAGATTGCGTCGCCGACCGAACACATGGACTTCCTGTTCGAAGACCGGATCGCGATGGCCGTCGACGCGATGCCCGATCGGGATCGCTGGTGAAAAAAAAGCCGGCGCGAGCCGGCTTCGAAAGAGTTCTAGCCATATCCGAGGGCCGAGCTAGAACCTGAGAGACAAGTCCATCTTACCGAACGTGCCATCCGCCCAGCAGGCATAACACGCCCTATTTCACCCGTCATTTCTCGGGCAGCGCCGCCGATTGCGGCGCTCGAAACGCCCTCGCTCCACACGTTTCCCGAGAGGGAGCTTCGGCCTCGGCCCGACCACATGCCGATCCGATTTCCACCGCATTGAGGCGCCGGCGCACCTTGTATACGTGCGCCGACGCTCTCGGCAGAACTCCCTGCAGACGGATATCTCGTCGACTGTCAGAGCGACGCGCACGCGATCCTTCCCAACCGTGCCCTCTTCGACGCTTACTTCCGATCCTGAGTCGATGCGAGCAACCGATAGAGCGCTGCCCTCGAAATCCCGAGCGCTGCCGCTGCATGACTTTTGTTGCCGGCGGCGGCCCGCAGGGCGGCCTCAACCGCCTCCACGGTCGGCAGTTGCTTGCGCATTGCCTCCTGCCGCGCGAACGTCGACAGATAGGCATTCGCCTTCGATTCGCGGCTGTGCCCCGCGGCCGCCACGACGCGGCGCTTCGCCTCTTCGTGCGCTTGCGGATCTGGCCGGACCGACGCCCCCTTGATCGGCGCCGGGACCTCGGCAACCTGTTCGTATAGCGTCTGCAGGTATTCATGGCGCAAGCCGTGACTCGTAATCCCTAGCCCGTTCTTCGTCACCCCATGCTTGCCGAGCACGTAGTAGTACCAGTCTCGCCATTGCTTGAGCGTGCGACCAGCCGGAATCGTCGACCCCGATGAACCATTGCTGAGTCGAGCCGCCTCTTCCAGAATCGAGATCTTCCGCTCGATCGGCACTTCACGTGGGCGACCACCCTTCGTGCCTCGCGTAACGGCCAGTGTCTGCGGATTGCGCACCGCCTCGAGCGGCCGCAGCATGAAACTCTCCTCAACCCGCAGCCCGAACGCCGCCTGCAGTTTGAGTTGCACCGCCGTATACGGACAGGTCGACGCGATTTCATCGATCTTCCCTGCAGCGTCTACATCATGCGCCACCCATGACTTGTCCTCAGTCGCCACGTAGCTACGCACCAGGCCCGCCGCTTGCCGGTCCACGTAATCGCCGAGCGTGCCGACCAGATTGGTCTTGCCCATCCACAGTGCGATTGCGCGCAGGTAGGTGAGCTTGTTCTCGATCCGACCGCCCGACTGCCCCGCATCGACCCACCGCGTGACGAGATACTTCACGTGCTTCTCCTTCAGCGACCACGGGGTCTGCAACGCGAAGCCGCCTCCGCGCAGCTCAACAAACGCCTTGCAGAGCGCGGTCGCGCGGTTTTCCTGGGTCCTGATCGAGAGCGTCCGGGTGCTGATGCGTGTGGAGCTATGGATATCTGCGACGTGCGCATTAAACAGCGCGAGCAGCGCGTCCCGAAACTCGGCCGACAACCGATAGCGGCCCACGACCGCACGCACGTTGAGAATCACAGCCATGCATTTGCTCCTTGCGGCCCACGCCGCGCCTTCGTTAATTCGTTACCGCAGCGCGTTCGCGACGCCCCTACCTGGCGCCGTGCCCCGAACCCGTGGCAGCTCAACCCGCTTCGCGCAATGCGCGGTTGCCGGATTCCGCCGGCTCGGTATTGCGTCTTCCTGTCCTTTAGCGATTTCCATCCGATCAGCCCGGTGCATGGGAAGTACATGCACGCCGACTGTCCAACCTGCTGCCTGAACAACTCGCCTCGCGCTTCGCGCAAGACGTCGCCATTCGTGCGCTCCCTCATCGGTCGCGCTGCGCCGAGAAGCTCCGCGCGGGTACAGCTTCGTGGCTACCCTGCAAGCCGACTCGCTCGCGTCGCGACACCCGCCGCTTTCGCGAATGCGGACGCCGGGTTGTATGCCGGGTAATTCCTGTTGAGACCTTTCGGGTACGGCGGCTCAGACCGTTTTTTCTTCCTGTCAGGGAATCGCGATACCGGGCCTTTGCCGGTCGCATGATTTCCCCCGCCCCCAAGCACACTCATGTCGGCCGCGGTGTATCGGGCTTCCTGAGTGCACCCAGCATTGATCGCTGAAAAGGCGTGTTCAGACGCGCATGAGAGCTCGTAAAGCGTCCGGTGTCCGGGGCTCCACTTGTTCTCGTGCTGTCCTGTGGCGACAAACCGTCGCCGATCGTATGGATATCGCACTGTCCAGCGGTCCTCACTGTTGACCGCTGTGTACTTGATCTGATTCACAAAAAGGCCGCTTCGTTGTGCGGCCCGAACACTTGACTGCTTTTTGGGGCCCGTTGCGGGCCAAGAGGACGAGCGAGTGCCTTGCACTCGGTTTCGATGCGTCGATGACGCGGTAGGTGAGAAGAAGAATAGAGCGATTTGCGCCGACTCGCCGGCCGAAAGCTGACGGGAACCGGCGCGCTTTGCGCAACTTGACTTCGCGCATCGCTCGATAGACTGGGTTCAGCAATCTCGGACTTCAACTCGGAGTTGTGCGGGGCTCACTGCGCAAACTTCCAGATCAAGTCGGACTTTGGCGACGCTCATTCGACAAAGTCCGACTTCATGTCCGACTTCGCTTTCTCGCTGCGCTCAATGTCCGACTTCAAGTCCGACTTTGATTTGTGGCACCGTCCCATTCGATCCCATAGGAGTCGCCTTTGAAAACCGCAGTCTTCGCCGTCGATGTCGGCTATGGCAACACGAAATACGCTCACCGCGCCGCAAGTGGAACGATCGCGACCGGCATGTTCCCGTCGCTGACTCCCCTCGCCGCGAGCCGCACGCTATCCGGATACGGCGAGAGCGTGCTAACCGCGCGTAAGGTCTCGACGATCGTCATCGACCAAGTCGAATACGAAGTCGGGCCCGACGTGCCGCTCACCGCAGCCTATGGCAATACTGGCCGAGCGCTGGCAGACGACTACGTGCTGTCCGACAACTATGCCGCCCTCCTGTTTGGCGCGATCCACATTTCTGGCGTCACGCACATTGAACGGCTGGTGCTCGGCCTGCCTGTCCACAACATGAAAAAGTACTCAACCGACCTGAAGGAACGGTTCGCCGGGGAACTGGATTTCGGGGCGGGCCGGGTCACGGTCGACAAGGTCGTGGTGATCCCACAGCCGCTCGGCTCGCTGGTACTGGCGTCGAGCAACCGCCAGCACGAGTTCGGGCGAGACGTCGCCCACCTCGTTGTCGACGTCGGCTACTTCACGACCGACTGGGTGTATGCGAATGGCTTCACGATGGATGACAACCGCAGCGGCGGCATGCCGGGCGGCGCATCGCAGATTTACCAGCGCATCGCCAGCCTCGTCGCGCGCGACCAGGGCGACGCAGTCGAAGACATCGAACGTATCGATAAGGCCTTGCGGGAGCAGACACCGTTCTTCTTCTACGGAACCAACATTGATCTTGCGCCGTACCTCGAGCAGGCCCAACCGCTCATTTCGGGCGTCGTCAAGGAAATGCAGAACAACGTAGGCCGCTTGCCGAACGTGCGGTCGATCATTCTTTCCGGCGGCGGCGCAGCGCTCTATGCGGCGGTCATCCGACGCGCGTTTCCGCGCGTTCTCATTGAGGTGATCGACGCACCGTGCCTCGCCAACGTGCGCGGCTTCCTGATGGTCGGGGAAGCGGGCCTTGCTCGCGAACGTCGCTAAGGAGACGGCATGAGCGACAAGATCGAGATGACTGTCACGATCAATCCGCTCGTGTCGCCGCTGCTCTTCGAGCGACTGAGCGCGTGTACATCAGCCCGCCATCGCGCCACGATTCTGCGGTCGTTGGCGGAGGCAACGCTCCGTCAGGAGCTGACCGGATACGCACGCGCGCCTGCTCAGGCGACGACGCAAACGTATTCGCCTCCTCCGGCGGCAGCGGCGCGCACGCCGGCGGCGGTCGACAACGAGGGATTCCAGGTGCTTCGGGTGGATGACTCGGGTCACGAAAGTAGTGGCTTCGGTGACGAGCTAGGCGGACAACTTGCGGGCTACTTCGAATGACAGGGCCGCCGCAGCACGCTATCGCAGCTTGACTTTGGATTGGAACTGCGAAGATGGATACATAACACCGGTGTTCATGGCGCGCATCGCGCTATGCACCGGTGCATATAGGATGCACACCATGCTGGAACTCATCGACTGGATTCGCCACGGCGAACTGATCCACAAGCTGTCGTCGCCGTACCTCTGGCTCAGCTTTGTTGCGATGCGCATCGCGATCGAATACTTCTTCGCGGGGCTCGCCAAGATCGAACATGTCTCTGGAGATCACGAATGAACAACAAGGTAATAGCGATCGCGACGGAAGCTCACCAGTTGTACAAGCGCCTGCCGTTCCTGGTCCGACGCTTCATCCTGGCATACGCCTTCGCCTTCGTCTGGCTCTTCGGCATCGTTCTGCATGCGCACCACTATGGGAGTCTGGCCGAGCCGTTTCTCATCGGTGGAGCGATTGGCGCGGTGTGGGCTTCGGGCGCCTATAAGCTTTTCTTGCTGATCCTGCGGATCGTGCTGTAGGCTCCGGGGCCGTTGCCGATGCAGAATCCATGGACAAAAAAAAAGCGGCTCACCAAATGGTGAGCCGCTTCGCTTCAAGTTCAATGTCTACGACTGGCCGCCTTTTGCGCGAGCCATGCCATACAGAAGTCCACAGCCGGTTCGAATGGCTCGTCCCGCAACACATAACGGGCCTCGCCCTCGCACTTCCGGTCGATGACGTCGAACGCCTGCGCTTTCGACAACACCGTCGGCTGCCTGCCATTCTCCGCACCCGTGGTCGCGACGATCTCGAACTCTCCCAGCAACATACGAAAGGCCATCATCAGTCTCCGAATGAGGCCCGGCGCAATACGGCCCGGCGGGGACGTATCCCCACCGGGCAAACAAAGCAATGCCGGCGATCGCCGGCGTTCAAGTCAAACTACACGGCACCCTCTGCTGCCATGCACGAGCGCAAGATTCCGCCGGCGCGCTTCATCACGCATCGCCCGTCTCGCGGACGCTCGCTCGTAGCGCTGCGTCCTGCGCTTGTACTGCTGAGCCCACACGTCGCAGAAGTCCACGCCTTCGACCACCGAACGGACGATAGAGACGCGCTTTCCGAGGCGACGAAGGCGATCGGCCAGGATTTGGGCGTGATGCTCGCCGGGCCGATAGCCATGGCGGGCATCGACCCGATCACGGTCAGCGTAGATGATCACGTGGTCGTAATCGTCCCAACGGATATCGGCACGCTCGAGGCCGCCGCAATTCAGCAGGCTGCGAACCTCGATACGATTCTGATACCGCGCAACCACCGCGAACCCCGTCTCCGAACCCTCGACCAGCGCGAGGCTCCGCGATCGGGTCGTGTTGAGCAGCACGGACGAACCAAAACTTCCGTCCGGCGCGCTCATCTCCAGCTTGGCGCGCGGCTTCCCCTTCTTCGTCAGGAAGGGAACCTTCGTGCCATCAGCCGTCAGGTAGGTTCGATGAAGGCGACGCGGCTTTCCGGCCGGCGACCGTGCACGCAGCAGCATGACGGGAAACTTTCCTAGCTTCTTTCCCCATGCATCGACGTACTCCATACCAGGGTGGTAGCGCACATCCTTCCCGATCCATTCGATTTGCAGCCCGGGGATTCGCGTCGACAGATACGTCCATACCGGCGACTCCGCCGTGACCGGCCCGGCGCCATCCCACGCGACCTGCATCTCGCGACACTTCTGCTCGTCGCTTTTCTCAGGCCGGACCGGGACAGGTTTCACCTTGCGCGCCACCTCGACGGGAATGCCGCCGTTGTAGTTGCCGGTCTCGAGCTCGTAGTAGATCTCGCGATACGGCTTGCCTGTCACCTCACGAATGAGCTGCACCCCCGTGCCGCCCTTCGCACAGCGGGCGCAGTACCAGCCGCCCTTCGGATCCTTCTCGGGCGAATAGAGCCGAAACGTCTCCTCGCCATCACACAGCGGGCACGCCCACCAACGCTTCTTGGCGTCCCCCAGATAACGGCTATCGAGATAATGCGGAAAGATGTCTGACCAGTTCAGGTCCTCGAGAACCAGCTTCTTCAGCTCTCGCATGATTCAGCCTCCTTTTGCGCTGTGGCAAAAACGTACGAAGCAGCTGCCGCATCAATCGATGCGGTAGCCAGCACCGGTGGATCGAACGCCCTCTCGCTTTTCACGCCCCCGGCCGTCGCGTCGAATCGACGTGACATGGAGAGCACTGCGCTGCGCGAAAGGTGAAACCACTTCACATTCATCAGTTGCTCTCCTGTTTGGATTGCGGTTTTGGTCGATGCCTGAGACAGGCGTGGAAACGCTTGCTCAACCAAGCCGCGCGGGCGCGTCGGCTTGGTTCAGCAACGTCGTGGGATGAACAGAGGGGAGGAGAAGGTCCGCGTGTGACGTGCCGCGAGGCACATCACACGCGAAGGTGAGAAGAAACGGGAGACGCGAAGAGGATCGGTGAGGGTTTCCGGGATCAGATCGCGGCCCACGCTTTGCGCGGGTACCACGATTCGAACGGAATATCGTCGTCCATCTCGTCGAAGCCGCCACCACCACCGTACGACCTCGTCTGATCCGGCGCAGGGGCCGCAGGCCGCGGGCCCGAGCCATTCGTGCGAGCCGGCGCGCGCGCCGTATTGGCCGGTGCCGGTCGGCTTGCGCCCTGCTCGAACCCGTCGTCGCCGCCGTCACGCTGCGTGTTTCCGCCGCGGCCGCCAAGCATCTGCATCTGGTCGGCAACAATCTCGGTCGAGTAACGGTCCTGACCGTCCTGGCCTTGCCACTTGCGCGTGCGGATGCGGCCTTCGATATAGATCGACGAACCTTTCTTCAGGTACTCGCTGACGATTTCGGCGAGACGGCCGAAGAAAGCGACCCGGTGCCACTCGGTCATTTCCTTGAAATCGCCGCTCGCCTTGTCCTTGTAGCGATCGGTCGTCGCGAGACGGATGTTCGCCACGGCGTCGCCGCTCGGCAGATAACGGACTTCCGGGTCAGCGCCGAGATTGCCGACGAGGATGACCTTGTTGACAGATGCCATGTACAACTCCTTTATTGAGTAATCGACCAGAGCCACTTGTCCCACATGACTTGCTGGCCATTCACGATCTTGGGTGAACCATCCGACCGCATGGCCGGCACCTTGATCTTCCTGAGACGTTTGACGCTCACGGTGTCGCCAAGGCGACAACCGCATTCCGAGATCGCCTCCTTCAAGCCTTCGCCTTGCAGCGTGCGTTCGCCATACGACGTATCGAGACGGATCGCAAAGGACTTGTAGAAGCGTGAGCCGTTCGAACGCCGGTCGGGGAATTCGTCCTCGCCCCACCAGGTGATGCGACCGACCACGGCCGCAGACTTGGTAGATTCGTCTCGGCGCGGTCGCGCCGGACGTCGAGACGAGTCGCGTGCGCGCTCGAGCTCATCGGCCGGTGCCACTTCCATCGGCGCCGCCTCGGCCGACGCCACATTGGAGACGGTTGGCATTTGGACACCGCTCGCACGCCGAATGGCGGTTGCGATCGCATCCTTCAGCGCAGACCGGTGCTCAGCACGCATCGCCCAGTGCGGTTCAAGGTCCGGCAGGATCTTGAGACCGAACATCGTGTCGCCGGCGTGATCGTCGAAAGCCGGTTCGAATTCGACGATACAGTCGCCCTCGTCAACGAACAGGTGGGGAATGCCGTCGATCGTGACGTGGGTCTCGTTCGACGCACCCTTTCCGACCACGCGCTCGCGATCCGGTGTGCACGCACCCGGAGACGGCTGGTTGGTCGACTTGCGCCCTTCGCCGGGGAACGCATTTGTGAGCACGCGCGTGATGAACATCGCTACGCTTGCCATTGCGCCTCCAGGGACAGTTGTCCGCTACACCAGCGGTTAAGCCGCATGTAGTCGAAGTTGAGCAACGGGTTATCGCGGATCCCGTCTTGCATCGAGCGCGACCGAATCCGGCCGAGCGCACAGACGAGCGGATACGGGATCGCACCGGACCAGAGTTCCATGATCCATCCGAGCGTCGCGTAGTAGTCGGCCGTGTCGACGGGACGATTGCACAGTCGATCCCGCAGGATCTCCGCACAGTCCATCAGTGCTTCCGGCACGCTGTCACCGTGGCGGCTGTCGACCGCGAGGAAGAACACCGCTTCGGCGAGCTGCTCGCGAACGTGAGGTGCCCACTGGGATGGGTCGGGAAGCGGGTCGGGTTTCAGTGGGGGAATAACGATCGGCGACGCGTCGCCGAACATGTCGAGCTGCCAGGCAGCCACATGCGGTTCCATGAGAATGCTCCGGTCGTGCCGGGCAACCTCATCTCCGGAAACCGGGAACGGGGTTCCCGGCGGGGGTGAGGCGTTGACCGCGCGAATTGCTTCGCACGGTCAACGGGATGGCAGGCGCCTTACTTACTTGGTGCCCGTCTTGATGGGAATGACGACAGCCGATTTCGCGTACTGCCGCTTCGGTGTCGATTCGGTTGCGTCGTTCGCCGCAGGTACTTTTGCGGCGCGATGCAACTGTTGAGCAGCGTCCGACCCAGCCGGACGTTCGGCAGGTTCAGGCGTTTGCGGCGCGCGGCGACGTTTGTCGAATTCCGTCTTCGCCCAATGGGCAACGACCAGCATCAGAATGCCGGCGACGAAGAACGACATGGTCGCGATATACAGCACCAGGCAAAGCGCCAGCAACTTGAACGGCGATTTGAATGCGCCCTTGAACAGTAGCGTCAACATCTATCTCTCCAGAAAGATCATTTACAGAAGGATGTCCGGACAACGTCCGGCGGTTTCGATGCTCGAGACGAGCAAGGAAATCGGCGCGAAGCGCTTTCGTCCGCGGCCGTCGGGCCCGCGCACGAAAATGCTCGGCGTCGATCAGGAAAGATGCGGGCAGGCCGCAAGGGGCGAGACCGTTAGGTCTGGGAGGTCGATGCGTTGGGGAAACGCGTAATAGGCCTAGCGTATCGGGTTCGTACGCGGCGGGCCGCCCGAATGCTCGGCAATCGCGTACAGCTTTGGCGGACCGCGTCCAGTTCAACCGGTTGAGGGGCTTAACCCGGAAAGCTCCAGAAAATCGTATAGCTTTTGCCGGTTCCGAGGACTTGACTTCGCAAATCGCGCGGCAAACTGAAAGTGTCACTTCACTTCAAGGCGCTCATCATGTCTTCGATTCTGATCTTCGCGTTCATCGGCGGCTCGCTCTACATGGCGTTTCGCAAGCGGCGCACCACTCAACCGAGCAAGCCGCCCGTGTCGCGCAGCCATGCATCGGGCGACGCCGGCGAAGCGCGCGTGCGCACGGAACTCGAACGCGTGCTCTCGTGGCTCTGCGGCGACGATTACTACGTTTATCCGACGGCCCTGCTGCTGCATCACGCGCCGGGTACGGACTTTCCGACCGCCGAGGTCGACCATCTCGTCATCGCGCTATTCGGAATTTTCGTAGTCGAAACTAAACACTGGTCTGCTCATATCGTACCCGGCAGCGACGCAACCAAGTTGTTGTGCCATCTGCCCGGCGGCAGGCTCGAGGAACGGCGCTCGCCGCTGAACCAGAACCGGTCAAAGGTTGCGTTCCTGCGCGGAATGCTTCCCGATATTTGGGACGTTCACGGTGTCGGCGTGTTTTCCAGCGACGTCTGCACGCTGTCGCCGGTGCTGCCCATCGATCTCATTCGTGCGCAGGACTTGGGTCACTGGCTGCGCGAAAAGAAGAATCGTCATGCGCTCGCCGGCCGGCCTTCGGTCAAGGTCCAGCTTGCCCTGGACGCGATTCGCCGCCTCTGCGTTGACGATCCAACGGGGGCCGCCATCGAAATCCATCGCCGCAAAATTCAGCAATCTTTACCTATTTGAGGAGGTCCTCCTAATGTTTCGGTCAATCCTGCCGACAAATTCATAATCCGTAACAATTCGAGTCCGCTTAAAAGCGGGGTGGTTTCGTGCAGCTTTTCGCCGGGACCACGTGAAAACGCGGCGTATGCTGGGTTCGCCACCCCCCAAACTACTTGTCTCCATTGACGCGCAGCCGAGGAATCCGACCTGCGCGGGCAATGGCTCCAACCGGACATTTCGGAGAGGAAACGTGTCCAACCATCCGTCCAAGAAACCCCGCCTCGACGAGGCACCTGCATCGACCGGAGATGAGCGCAGTCCTCTCGACCGTCAATCGGCTCGTGACGCGACTGTACCGCTCGCCCAGAACCCGGGACAGCACGAACTGCAAGAGGCCGCCGGCCTGTCATTCGGCCATCTCTGCAACGATATCCTCAGCGGCGTAATCCGCAACAGCGAGGATGTGGCGTCGAACCAGAGCAACAGGCTGCAAGAGCATCTGCGCATCGGCCACCACTTCTCCTCCATCCGCGATGCCGTCGTCAGTGCCTACGTGGCCGAGCATGGCGACACCCCAACGACGCGCAAAAGCGCGCTGAAAGTCGCCTACGACTTTCTGACGAGGGAATTCCACAAGTCCAAGGCTACCGTGCGGCTCTATATCCGCTGCTACGAGAAGCTGGCAAGCAACATCGCATTGGGGTGAACACGTGTCCAAGAATCTGCCCAAACCCATCCGGTCTGACGACGAATTCAACCCGACCGTTCCAGACGACGGTCGCACTCCGGCCGACGATGCCGAATCGAGTGCCGATCTGACAGCGAACTTCGCCCACATTCCGACCCAGCTCGAGCTCGGCGCCGCCGCACGCGAGATGTTCGCCGGCCTGCCCGACTCGCTGATCCGCACGATCATCGAGGAAAGCGAGGAAGTCGCGCACTCGACACGCAAGATCCTGCTTGAGCACATGCGGATCGGCGGCAACTTCGTGCACATTCTCACGGGCGTTGTCGGTCATGAGGTGACGCACAAAGGCGACACTGTCGCCGTGCGGAACCGCGCGAAGGAACTCGTCTACGACTACCTGACGAAATTGTTTCGCAAGTCGAAGTCGTCGGTGCGGCTGTACATCCGCTGTTACGAGAAGTTCGCAAACAACATGCGCGCCGTCGAGATCCTCTCGCACAGCGACATGGCGCTGCTGGTCGGTAACGACATTGGCGACGACGTCGTCGACATGGTCATCGACGCCAGAAGCGAGAACCCGAACCTGAGCAAGCGACAAGTCGAGCAGCTGATCGCGAACTACCAGGACAAGCTCGCCGAGAAGGCCAACCAGGTTGAAATGGTCACGACCGACCTGGCGAATACCGTCGGCCGGCTTGATGACGCCCAGGCGGAAATCGATCGCCTTGCGGCGGAACTTGATCGAACCCGGCAAGAGCAGGCCCGCGAGCGAGAGAGCTCGCAAGCCACCTCCGTCGAGTTGGCAAACGTAAGCAAGCAGGTCAGCACGCTGCAACACGAACTGGCGAAGCGAGAGCATGAAGTCAAACAGATCACACACGATCTTGCCCACCTGAAGGCCAATCCGTTGAAGGAACAGGTCCCGGTCCCCACGGTTCCTGACGGATTCACGAATCTCGAAGATGCGCTCGCAACCAAGCTCGCTGAAGTGAAGGAAGCCCGCGCCAGTCTCGAATCCATTCAGGCGGAAAAGCAGGCGCTCGAAGGCGAACTTCAGCAGCAAAAAGCGGCGCTCGAGGCTGGTGAGGCATTGGAAAAGAAGATCCGGGCGCTGATCGAGAAGTTCGGTGCATTCACCCAGGACTATCACAGCGCGCAGTTGCTGGCGACCGCGGACGGCCGTCCCGCGCGCTTCCAGCCGCTGTTTGTGGCGCTCGGCGACCTGATCGGCAAGTTTCACGGGGAAGTGATGGCTGCGACACGCGCGGCATGATGGTTCGGGAGCGGCCGCTCCCGAATTGGCAGGGAAACGAGAGAACTACAAATGGAAAAAAAGAATGCCCGGGAGACCTACCGGTCCGTCGAACGCCTTTACGTGCCTCAATGGCTGACGGAACGGATCCAGGTCACCAATTTCGATCTGGTCGATCACATGAAGTGGCTGCTCCAGAAAGACGGTCGGTTTAACGAGATCCTCGCGGTCGAGCGGAAGGAAATCGAGCACTTCAAGCACAACGAGTCGTCGCTGCGCAACTTGCTCCACACGCCGTTCCTGATGGTCGCGCCGACGCTGCAAACGGTGGAGGACTGGCGCTGCTTCATCGACGAGACCGCGACGACCGTCGCCGTCGACGAGCTGCGCCGCAAACTTCCAGAGTTGGATGCGCTGTCGACGTACTCGGTGCAACAGCACAACCGCATGTTCCTGGACCTCGTCACGAGCGTGATCCACATGAGTGTGCTCGCGGCGCCCCTGCTCGGCATTACGACCGAGCTGGCTGCCTACCTCGTGTCGGTGCCGACTTACAAGCTGCGCCTTGCACTTGGGCGTATGCGTGGCTTGCCACTCTTCCGCTGGCGTTTCAATGCGCCGACCTTCTGGTACCAGTTCACGGCAAGCACGTTGACGGACGAAATGGTCGCGCACCTGATAATGGAAACCTCGCCGATTCGCGTCGGGGAACTGCCCAGCAAGGCGGGTTGGAGCGAGCTGCGCCTGCCGCGCGAACGGAACGAGACCTATGCATACGCGATGATGGCCTACCGGTGCCGGGCATCGACGGCCGCGGCCCTGTTTCGCCTGAACCAGAACGCGATGCGCCAGCGCTACGTCGAGATGCACGGCGTCAGCTCTCCTTGCGGGAACGTGCCGACGTCGCTGACGTGGTTCGTCGAGACGCCGCACAACCGGCTGCATGCCACGTTCTACACGTGGCTGTACCGCGCGGGGCTCGCCGCGGGTGGGAACGCGCCGGAGGCGCTGATCGCGACAAACGACATCTACCAGCAACTGTTCGGCGGCAAGCCGGATATTTCAGCGGATCGCGGCTGCAACCTGACCCGTTCGATGGCGGCCGATTCGCGTCTCACGATTGCCCCGTGCCGCACGTGCCGAACCCACTATGTGGTCAGCAACAACGACGCCAAGATCGAGATGCACCAGAGCTTCGACTGCCCGGCCTGCAACCGGCAACTCGGCGAGAAGAAGCGTCACGCACGTGCGCGGGCCGGCCATGGAAAGTCTTGAGCAGGAACCGACGCTGCCTGCCGGCCTCGTCGTGTTCAGTGCGGACGGCCGTGCCGAGTTCGGTTGGCTGAATCCTGAAACAGAGCAGTACTTCTCCGAGGCAACCGGTGAGGTGATACGGGATGCGGTCGGCGCGGTGCCGTGGGTGGCGAATCGCGCGCACTGAAGGAGCTCTGCGATGGACGATTACGCTTATCTCGTGGCCGAAAGCAACGCCGCGTGGCTTTCCGGGCGAGGCGACGGGCGCTTCGAGCGCTACGAGCAGTTCTATCGGGCGCAGGGCGGCGGAGCCGCCGACGGGTTCGATCTCGAACGAACCAACGAGGAATATGGCGAATGGGTCCACCACCAGCCTACGCGTCTGCTCGCGTTATTGGCCAAACCCGTGATCGGTAAAGTGTTCGTCGCGTTTTTCTGCGTGTACAAGGCCGCACAACTCGTCCCAATGATGGCGGGACAGGCCCCGCGCGCCAGCGGCGTACTACTCGGCGCGACCTTTGTCGGTCTTCGGATCTTCCACTGGCGACACCGCAAACGAAGGTGACCGATCCGGCTGACGCCCGCCCTCGTGGCTGGCTTTTTTCTGATCGTCGAACCGGTCCCGGCCAGCCCCCATGCAGATCGAGGCGAACTTCAGCCGGAAAACGCGTATATGCCGGAGGGTCTGCCGATACCACGGCGGACGCAGTTCTACTGAAACGTTGGAGACCAAAAAATTGAATCGAAAACTCACGTACTTGGCATTGGGAGTCTGCCTGTTTGCAGCGCTGTCCGGCTGCAAACAGTCATCCGTCGATTCGCTTGAAGGCGAATACGGCGTCGCTGAAAACGGAAAGATCGTTCCGTTAATCAAGGTGGAGAAGACCGACAAGGGGTACGTATTCGACGACTATCAGGCCGGCAAGTGGCGTACCGGCACTGAAGTCGCGCGGCCCCTGAAACCTGAGGAATTCGAGCAGATCATGGGCGCAAAACTCCAGGGCCCGTTCGATGGACTGCAGACAAATATGGCGATGTTCGCGAAAGTCCAACCGGGTTTCACCGCCGGCGACTTCAAAACGTCGACCGGGTACATGATGGCTTTTATGCTCGGGCCGATCGAACTCACGAAGATGTGACCGCATCCTGCAGCCGGGCGGGCGACTGGATACCACGGTGCCCGCCGTCAGCCCCACCGTACCCGCGATTCAAGTCCTAACCAAAAGCGACCGATATCAGGAACTGGCGATCTTTTGGCTCGGCCCGGCCGCACCAAGGACCGACGATCGGCGGCGCAGGCTTGACTTCGTCGAGCGGTCGATAAGATGAAATTAAGGGTGTGCAAGGGGCGCACCCAACAAACGAGGAAAAAATGAAGAACAATTCACGCATCGGTCTCACGGCCCTGTCGTTGGCCGTAATCCTGGCGCTCACTGCCTGTGGCGGCGGTGGTAGCGACGGCGGGGCGTCGAACAATAACTCGGGATCCGCGGGTGGCAGCAACTCGCCGTCAGACACACTCCCGCCCGGAACCCAATCGACCGCTCAATATGCGTCAGGCAGCATCGAACTCGCCGCCTTTAATCGCGTGAACCAATACCGGATTCAGTGCGGATTTCCGGCCGTCCAGCAGAACACGCTCCTCGATCAGGCGGCCGCCGCTCATGCAGCGTACGGCCTTCAGAACAATGTGATCGGCGACACCGAATCGTCCACAAACCCCGGCTTCACAGGTGCGACCTATGCCGATCGGGCGACGCATTTCGGATTCCCGCAGTCGGTTTACTCTACCGGCGAAAGCGTCGGCTACTATACGGGCGCTACTCTTTCGAACGACCAATATGGCAATGCACTGATCGATGCGCTCGTCTCTGGGGTCTATCACGTTGCGATCGCCACATGGCCGATCACGGTTGCGGGAGTAGGCGTAGCCAAAACCACATTCAACGGCTACCCACAAATTTCGGCGTCCCTCGGCATCGGAGGCTTCCGGTCTACTCCGGGGACCATGCCGCTTACGTTTCCCTGCCAGGGGGTGACCGGCGTGCCGTACTCGTCGTTTGGCGAGAGCCCGACCCCGCCGAACACATCGGGCCCGTGGGGAACACCGGTTGCGGTAGCTGGCAATCCGACCGATACGATTCTGATGCAATCGGGTACGATGACCGATACGTCGGGCAACGTCATCAGCCTCAAGGTGCTCGACTCGGCCACTGACCCGAACAAGCTTCTGCCGAAGTTTGAAGGTGTCGCCTATCCGACTTCGCCACTTCAGCCGAACACCACGTATTCGGTATCGATCACCGGCACGGTGAACGGCACAGCGTTCTCGCGCAACTTCACCTTTACGACCGGCAACGTCATCGGTTAAGTGACCTCGGCGAAGCCCGCCACAGCATCGTGTGGCGGGTTTGCAATTACGCGCTCAATGTCCGCCTCCGCCTCCGCACGGCCCTCCTGATGCGTTTTGAGACTGAGAAAGTATGAATCCAACAACCTGTGTCGTCCCCGCGTTTAGCATGCAGGCAAACACCTGGGTGCTCGAACCATAGCCGTTACTGTTCGTGCCGAAGCCGAGTTTGTATACATCGTATGGTCCATTGGTCGGGGGCCAAGTTCCGTAAGCTGAACTGCCAAAGCTAGTACCCGGTGCCTCACAAATTAGCGGAGGAGGCTGCGTGTTGATGTCGTTGGCAACTTGATTAGTTGTCTCGGACTGCGGGCCGATAAACGCTGACACCGGGCTAATGAACTTTCCATAGCCTGCCGCTGCATTGGCGCAAGCCTGCTGTTGATCGGCCGGCATAGTCGGGGGCGCGCTCGGGATACAAGTTGGGGGAATCCAACTCGTACCAGTCCACGATGGTGGGGCGACTTGAACGTAACCAATGGGGCAAGACGGCGGTGCCTGATAATTGCACGACGGCGCGCTCCAGCGTGACCCCTGCCAAACAGCAGCAGCCGTGGTCGTCCAACCCGCTCCCGTCGAGCACTGCGGTTGCGGAATCGGCGCCGACGAGATGGGCGTCGTGCAGGTCGAATCCTGGTTCCCGTATGAACAACGGGCCGGCCCTGCGAAAGCCGTACTCATGCTCACTGCCGCCGCAGACAACAGCGCAGCACGTACCCCTGTAAGCGATACTCCCAATTTCCGCTCCTAGTATGCGCAGTACGTCGTCGCGACGGCGGTGACCCAAATGGGACTGCCGCTACCATCGGTAACGACAACCGTCCAAGGTCCCGCGCCGTCCACATTGAAGTTCAAAGCGGCGGTCGGATCGATCTGGACGCCCTGCGGAGCGAGCAAAATCTCCGGCGTCCCGCCAGCGTTACAACTGGGCGCTGGCACCCACGTTCCAAACGTGACCACATATCGCGCGTACTGTTGCCATGAGCCGCCGATCGGCAGCCACACGCGCGCGCCGCTGATCGGATCTCGTTGACAGGCAAACGGCATCCCCGACCCGTCATACGCCGATGCAAAGCCGGTGCCCACGCACGCGGCCCGCGGCACCGCTACGTTCCCCGCCGTCACCGTGCCGGTGACGGTCGCGTTGCCATTGACGCTCGCCGCCCCGGTGTTGATCGGCGCTGGCGCCGTACCCGCCGCGTTCTGGACATTCAGCGTCCCCGGCGTGCGCACCGCGTTGCTGACCGCGACGTTCGAGGCCGAAAGCGTCGGTGCTGCGATCGTTCCCGTCGCGTCGATGCTGTTGACGTTGTGGAGGCTGACACCATTGACGTTCTGATCGCCCGTCCACGTCAGCGAGCCATCACGCCGGATGTAGACCGCATTGCCATCCGTCGCCGGTCCATTCGTGGCCATCACGACGGCAGCCGGTGCGCCGGCTAAGGGATTCGATGCATTCCACGCGCCATTCAACCCATAGACCGTCGACGAGTTCTGTGTCTTCGAAAAACCGAACCCGTTGCCGGCTGCCTGCGCGACAACACCTGCGCCCGCGACATCGGGCTGCCCTTTCTTCGTGACCGGCTTGGACGGGTAAAACAGATACGAAACCTGACACGACGATCCGCCCGTCGAGCAGCCGGCCGGCCCGACGCTCATCTGGACCATGTAGGTTCCGCCCCAGATCGGGCCCGCCGCGTAGTTGGCCTTCAGATAGCCGCCCGAATGCAGTTGCGCCAAAGTCGGCGGCGTTACTGGCGTCGGCCCCGGCGCGACCAGCTGGGCAACGAGTGCACCGTAGTTGTCCGTCACCCAGCTTCCAAGTGCGGAGTTAATGACCGCCTCATTCTGGCCTTCGGCCGTCAGCATCCCTGTTCGGCGCTTCGCCACGTCGTCCTTGATGCCCTGAATGGTCAGAAGCGCCATCGCAACGAGGACGATCGCCATCTCGATGATGCTGAACATGGGCGGTCCTTAATTGTCGTGGGTCGCGTACATCGCGATGCTCGCCGTCGTGCCAGCGGATGCACACGCCTGTCCGGCCGTCGTCCCGTTGAACGTGGTCGATGGGCCGGAGACCGTCGTGTTGTTGACCTTGACCATCGTGTACGCCCCCGCGATCGCTCCCGCCGCGAGCGTACACACGGTCGCCGGCACCGGATACGTCAGCACCATTGCGTCGTTGGACGACGCGACCGTGCCAGGTGCCGCGCTCACCGAACCACCAAAGATGCCCGTCAAGGTTCCGGACGCCACATTGATCCGCGACCCTGCTGCATCAAATGCGTGGTTTTGCGCGAGCGTCGTCAGCGACTCGCCCGAAAAATCGATGTCGCCCGAGGTCGCGTCCTGAATGCCGCTGCGGAACAGTTGGGCCTCGCTCTTGAACTGGTGCGCGTGGATGCGATCCATCACATAGCCTCGCCCCTGATAGACGATCAAGGCAAGCAGTGCCGCGCCGGCCATCACGGCAGCGGCTTCGATCATCGACAGCTCGCCCTTCTCCTTGCGGCGGCGGACGATTCGGGTATAGGGATTCGTTCGTTTAATCGGCATGTTCTTGTTCATGATCTTCCTCAGAAAGATTTCGCAGCAGTTGATGGAGCACTGTCGAAACTCACCGCACCGGTAGCGACATACGAGCCGAGGCCGAGGGTGAGAAACGCGAGCGCGGCAAAGCCAAGCAGCACGTAGTGGGTGATCTTCGCGTTACGGCGCACGGTCGCGACCACCCGGTTGAGCGAGTTCTGGCCGAGATCCTTGATCGACTCGACGAACTGGTCGCGCCCAGCCGCGTCGGTCATGATGTCGATCGTCGCTTCCGAGAAGATCCCGGTGTCCAGCGCGCGCATGGGCTGATCAGGATTCGCGGTGAGCCGCGCGCTCATGCGGCGCAGATGCCACCGTAGCCACGGGTCGGCCGACTTCGTCAGCCTGTCGAGCGCGGCGCGCAGCGTGAGGTTCGAATCGAACAGGCCCGCCAACGATACGATCAACAGCGCCGCACGCAGGTCGCGCCGATTGCGCCACATCAAGGGCATCGCATCGATCCGGTTGCGGACATGACCGACCCAACGCTTGAGCGTGTGGAAATAAGCAACCACCATCCCAGCCACGATCGCACCCGTGAACCACCAGTACTGCGCGCAGAACGTATCAATCGCGTAGATGATCTGGCCCGCGTCGGACCATTGTTCCAGCGGCTTCACGTCGCGCGCTTCCGGCAGAATTTCGGAGCCGAACAACACGCAGAACGCGTACAGATAAACAAGCAGAAAGGCGGGATACGCCATCTGCAACGACGTGGTAGCCGCCAGCACGCCTTTCGCGTGTGCCGCCATCTCGGCCAATTCGAGCCCGCGTACCGCCGCGTCGTCGCGCGGCGATTGGCCGGCCAGGTCCAGCAACACATATTCGTCGTTCGGGATAAACGACTTGATCGCGGTCGCGAAATCGTCGCCCGCCCGCATGCGCTGCGCGATCTTCTGGAACACCGGCCACACCCAGTTCTTTCGCGCGCGGTGGCGATGTTCGAGCGTCATCAGGCGCTCCAGCAAGGTCTCGCTGTTGCGCAGCCCTTTCTTTGCAACGTCCAGCCGCGTTTCCCGATAGAACATCTCGCGCATCTTCTTGAAGCGCCATGTCGCCAGCTTCATCCGTTCACTGGCGGGCAATGCCATGAACATCGAATAGGTGATTGACCTGATCATGACGGCAGTACCCCGTCTTGATCCGCGAACACGCGGTATGTGTCGAACGCGCACATCGATTCGTCGATGAAGCGCGGATCGATGAGGCCGCACGCGGCCTTGTACAGCGCATGCTCGTAGACCGTCTTGCCGGCCATGTCCGCGTCGCCGAACTCCGTCTTCCGGCTCGTCCGGAACACTCGCTCCGCCCCGCGCCAGTCCCGCTCGACCACGCGATCGAGGAACTCGGGCGTCGGCTGATACAACTCCATCGCAAGCGTCTGCCCCTTGATCCCGGCCGCCACCTTGCCCGCGCGCGTGAGCAACCCCGGTCGGCGGCAATGCTGGCACCCCTCTTCGTCGCGGCAGGCCATGTTCGACGTGTCGAGCCCGAACTTCGTCTCGAGCGTCGCGAGCTGCCGTGGAGACAGCACGTCGCGCGCCGGCCGCTTGCAGTGCGGGCACAACTTCGGAATCAGCTTCTGGTTACCGACGGCATTGAGAAACTTCCCGGACGCCACCTCATCCATCGGCAGGTTCAGGCGCCCGCCCACCAACCGCATGACCGCGCCAATGATGTTGTCCCCGTGCAGCGTCGCGCGCACCGGGTGGCCCGTCAGCGCGAGTTCGGCAACGAGGCCAGCGAGTACCGCGTCGCGCACCTCGCCGATCGTCAGATCGTCGGGATCCATGCGCATCAGCGTGCGAATCACTTCCACGATCTTGCGGTTCGCGTCTGCGTCCGTCTCGCCCGAACGCCGCTGGAGCGAAATATCGGACAACCACGGCGCCGGCACTTCAGACGGCTCGTTGACGGCGAACTGCTTTTTCAGATCCCGATTGGGCAACAGATACGACAGCGCACGCAGCAGCGTCGTCTTACCGGAGCCCGTTTCCCCGGTCAGGAACGTCGCTCCACCGCTGACCTTGCCGAGCATCTCGATGATCGCCAGCTGACTCGGCTCCAGTCCCATGTCTTCCGGGAGCAGAACCTTGTAGTTCTTGAAATTGCCGTCGAGCAGGCGCAGCGCGACATCGAACCCGCCGACGAGCGGCGCGCTCTGCCAGCGAATGTTCACGATATCCATGTGTGCCACGAGCGGAATCATCGCGGACTGCGGCGCGGTCGGCTGGAACGTCTCGCCCGAATTGGTATTGCGCTGGACCAGGTCCTGATATGCGGCCGACAGTGCGCGGCGCACCAGTGCCTTTGGCATCTTGCGGTACGAGTAAAGATCACCGTCGACGCGCAGGCGCAGCTCCACATCGTCCGCGTAGTCCCGGTACTCCCAGTGAACGTCACTCGCGTCGTAGGCGTGCGCGGCCTCCAGCACATCGCGGAACGTGCCGATCGCGCGGGATGACTCGGGAACCACGTTGGCCGCGCGCTGCCTCTCCTTGTCGTAGAGGGCCGCGATGACGTCCTCGTCCGCGACCATCTCTTCGTGGACGGCAATATCCGCGCGCGCGAGATCCCTCAGGTAGGTCGAATATAGCTGGCTCTCATGGAAACGCTGCGTCGTCACGACGATCGAGATCCCTGCCTGCAGTTCGACGGCAATGAACTCACGACGCGCCGCATCGGTGATCCGGAGCGCTGCGTTCGGATCACGCTGGCAGAGAATCCGCTTGAACGTGAGCGCCTCGGCGGAAACCAACCGGGGCAGGCCACTCGCAAGCTCCATCGCGGGGGAGTCGACCAGCTCGACGCCGATGCGACGAATCGTCGGCGGCTCGTCGGCGGCGGACGTTTGGCGCTCCATCCCCCCTTCACCCGTGCGAACAGCCGCGTCTGGCGAAGCCTCCGTTACACGGTCGGTCGCGTCCACCCGATCGGCTTCGCGCGAGGCCGCTGTAGTGTCGACGGCGGCTGGCTGCGACTCCGGCGGATTGACATTGATCGACGAAGCGCCTTCAACAGCATCGGCGCCCGCGACCTCCGGGGCGCAATTCGGCTGCCCGCCATCACGAGCCGGCGCAATCGGCGCGTCTTCGACCGATATGACGTCCTCGATTTCCGCCTGCGCCATCCTCAGGCGCATGCCCATCGTCATCGGCTGACCTTCCGCCGCCTGACGCGGATTGACTGGCTTGCTGGTCGACTTGAACCGGGGTTCCCGCGGTTCGAACGAACGCGGCGGTTCGTCGGCATCCATGGGAACCTTGCCCACGATTGGCATCGCGGCAGCCGAGTTGTCCACGAAGCCAGCCTTCAACTCCTTGAGCCGACCGAACAGGCCCCGCTTGGCCGGTTCCGGCGAGTCGAGATTCCCGAACATGCTCATTGCGCACCCCCGATCGGCGTACCGGGGATCGGGCCGCCAGACGGCAACGGTGAGGCAAGTTCGATCAACGATCGGACCGAGTTCGTCGACGCGGACGGTACCGGGGCGGCGGCACGGATCGGCTCTTTCCAGGTGTGCTTGCCTTCGGCGACCGTAACGGCGTAGCCATCAACAGCTTTCACGTTCCAGCCGTTGAGCAGCGTCGCGCCGACGCGCGCGGAGTAGATCGCGTCCTGAAAGAGATACAAGACGTAGGATCCCGATTCGTCGCGAGATGCACCGAGAAACGAGACCGGCTCGACTCGCGCATGCGTCGGGGCGGTCGATTTCACCGCCGGCTTCGCAGGTCCCGAAGCAACAGCACCGCTCGCCACGACGCCGGGTTGGGGCGCTGTCATCCCGCCGACGTTCGGCGACAGCGTCGAGGAGCCCGTTGCCCCACCCGACAGCTGGCGCACGACATTGGCTCGCGCCACTTGATCGATGTCATCGATCGACAGTCGAGACGCCACCGGATCCGCATAAGCGGTCAGCGCCAGCCCGGCGCCCGCCGCGACGAGTGCATGCTTAATCAAAAACAAAATATTTCCCCTTCGCGGTGAAATGGACGCCATACGGCGCATCGCCCGTGTCGCTGTTCGTCGTTGCCCCTGCACCCTGGTTGAGGCGCAGTTCGACCTTGAGTGATTCGAGCGTCATGTTGGGCGGCAGCTTCGCGAGCAACGGTGCTTGCCATCGAAAGCCCTCGATCGTCCAGTCGCCCTGCTTGATGATCCGGGCGATGTGGCCACCCCCTTCTCCCGCTACGGGAGCCGGGATGAGCGGACGCGTTTCTCCAAGCGTGACGGTGTAGCCGTAGGCGCGGATTTCGAACGGCTGGGATGACATGCGCTGCGGCGGCGTTTGCACCGCCTCGATGAATGTCTGTTCAGACGGCCATTGGGACGATTCCTTCGCCGAAAGCACGTCCACCTTCGGAATGGCCGGCCCTCGCGCAGTGGACGTGAGTCCGTCGCGCGAGAATGTCACCGGCCGCATTGCCTCGGTCGCCGCACTTTCAAAATCGGCAAACGTGCCACCCTGCCGCCGGAACGTCATCGTGCAATAGCCGGACGTCGGGCAGTTCGCTTCCTTGAAGACCCATCCCTTGCGCACCGATTCATTGCTGCCAACCACCGTGAGCAATGCGGGCCCCAGTGCGGACGCACGCGGCAATGCGCGAGAGAACGTGCTGCGCACGGCTGCCGCGTAGCGTTGCGCATACGTCGGTACGCGCGGCGGCGGAGGCGGAGGCGACAGCACATCCATCAGCTTCACGCCACCAAAGATAGTCGCGCCCGCGATGAACAGCAGCGGAATCGCAGCCGGGATGGAGACGGGTACTTTCGTGATGCGGCCGGCCTTGCGGTTCGCGAGTAGCTCGCTCGCCTGAAACGGCTCGTCAATGTCGCCGATCCGGTCTCCAGCGCCGAGGGTCTCGAGCGCCAGGTTGCCTTTAAGACATTCCTGCTCGATCTCGAGACGTCGCGCCTGCGCGGTTTCCGGGGACAACACCTCGTCGCTGCGCACCGCGCCGCGCACCACGAACACGGCGTGCACGCGCAGACCATCCTGCAGCAGCACCAATGCCGCGGGCCGGTTCTTGATTCGGTCATGCAGTGCGACGCGTGCCGCGCCCGAATACAGTCGCGCGCCCTTGACGTCGGCCGACTCGGGCATCGCGAAGCCGCCGATCAGCTCATCGCCGACCTTGTACTCGACGAAATGCGTCGCGCCGAATGCGTCAGCGTAGCGGCGGCGCTCGACCCGGCCGCCTTTGACCGGATAGGCCCGCCAGTCGAGGCCGAAGACGAGCCGCGCGCGCTTGTCGGTCGGCAGGGGTTCCGTGATGTGCATCATCGCGTCACATCGACGGAACGACCGTCGCCTTGAGCATGATGATCTGGAACGTCTTCGACTTGTTCCATGACCCGGTGAGCCCACCGATGCCCGCATTCGTCGTGCTGTCGGCGTGATCCGTCATCGCGCCGTACAGGACAACCGTCTGCCCATCAGACAACGCGATCGTCTGATCGTCCTTGGTGCCGATGGTGTGCGCCAGCTCGATCTGTTGCTGTGTCTGGCCCGAACCTACCCCCGCGCTGGTGAAGGGGCCGTTCAGCTTCGAGCTGTCTGCCCAGTACGCGAGCACGATCTGGTTGTGGTCGTTGACCGCCGGCAGCACGTTGACGAAATCGCCGGTGGTGATCGTGCCAGGCGTCAAGCCCGGAACACCACCCGATGTCGCGTTCAGGGTACCGGCTGACGGCGACGTCGAGCGCAGGTAGTCATCGCTCTGGAACGACGCGACCGATACCGGCAGCCCGTTGAGCGTCATCTTGGTCATCGTGTTGTCCTGCACGGTGCGGCCGTACTTGTTCAGCGCATTGACCGCTGCGTTCGTGCCAGTGAACGGGGCATCCGGCCGCAACACCGAGACGCCCACCGAGCCACCGCCCGTTGCCAGCGACGTGGGAGACGCGAAGCTGATCGCGTAGCGCGCGAGACCTGCATGCATCGCGTTGAATACGACATCCGCGTTCGCGCCCGCCTCACTGCCTTTGCTCAGCGAAATCTGGATCGTGCGCACCGTGACCGCGACCTGACGCGTGGAGATTGCGTTCTCGTGCTGCAACAACTTGCCGATGTTGTCCGCCGCCTCTTTCGTGTCATACACCATCACGAGGCGACTCTGCGGGTTCACACTGACGCGGCCCATCGGCGACTTCAGCTTGTCGATCTCGGCGGTTATCGAGGCAATCTGATCGAAGTCACCCTCGCGACCGGTCGATGTCTGCGCAGAGAACGATCCGGTATTGCCGCCCGAACTGCCGCCGCCGCCACCCGATTGATTACCAGTCGACGTGTCCATGCCTTTGCTCATCGTCGACTTGATCGAGACTTTGCCGGGGATCGCGGCAATCTGATACATCCGCGTCACGAATCGGGACACGTTGATTGACCCGCCATCGAACGACCAGTCCAGGCCGAGATCGGTGGTCATATTGCGCATGTACAGGCCGACCTTGCCTGTGAAGGGCTGTTGATAGACAGGCTCTTCGGTCTTCGCTGCGACGTTGCGGGTCTGGGCCTTTCCGTCCCCCTGACCGGGCACCAGCGAGTCACGCGGGACGAAGACGTCCGGGCTCAGATGGACCGGATAGCCCGTCGCCGTCGAGATCAGCGTCGCGATCTGCCTGATGCCGAGGTTCGCCGGAAGCGTGACGCTTTTCTCGCGGAACACGGCCGGCAGCGTGGCCTCGTAGGCGAGCGGCACGAGCCGGTCGCCGAGGAACGCGGTCGGCACGTCTTCAACGAGTGCCATCGACTCCGGGCCCTTGGCCAGCGCGTCAGAAATCGTGCGGTGCGCGGCGTCGTAGCTGCCGTTCACGTCCTGCTGCGTCACGGCACAGCCCGAGGCCAGCACGGCGGCCGCAATCGCCACGGCGGATTTCAATGGGTGCATGCGCATGGTTCTCAATCCTGGCAATTGCCCGCGCGCACGATCACGCGGATGACTTGATTGGTATGGCGGCACGCGCGCGTCGGCGTGCGCATGTGGTTCGTCGCCTTCATGACCTGTTGCAGCACGGAAGTGAAGTCGCCGGTGAACGTCGCGTTGAATTCGAGCGGCAAGTCGTCGTCGATCTTCCATGCGAGCTGCCAGCCCTGCTGTTGCAACCAACGATCGAGGGCGTCACGCAGGTTCACGTCCTGGGGCGTCACTGAAAACGTCAGCGTGCTAGGCATCGATGGTGTGCTGGCACCGGGCAAAACTACGGCGGCGACGTCAGCCGAACCCGAGGCGGCAGCAGGCGCTGCACTGGCCACGGACGGACTCGGTTGGGGGTTGCCGGCCGCCGGCGCCTGCGGCGTGGCCTTCGGAACGGAAGCAAGGATCTGCCACCCGTCGGGATCGACGGCTGCGCGGACATTCATGGTCATCGCGACCAAGGTCGCGGCAACAAGGGCGCGCGTCAGCGCGCGGGATCGGTGGGTAATCAGCATGGTTATTGGCCCTGCATGAGGCGGCGGTAAATCGCGCTCGCATAGACGAGCTGCTTCGAAGGAGTGACCGCGTTGTACGCACCGACCGCCTTCCAGTTCGGCCCGAATTGCTTGATGTTCGCGGCGAGGATCCATGCGCCGACGTACGCGCTCACGCAGGCGTTGAACAGGTGTTCGCGTCGAATCCCGTACTGCGCGAGCTTCGGCAGCCAGGACGAATTGATCTGCATCAGGCCGATGTCCTCGCTGCCATTGGAATTGCGGTTGATTGCGTCGGGACGCATGCCAGACTCGTGCTGGGCGATCGCGCGCAGTAGCCGCGGATTCAGCCGGTGGTACATGGCCGCGTCGTCGATGCAGTCGGCGCGGCACACCGCGGCTGCGCCAAGCAGCACGCACGCGAGAATCGAACGCAGGCCGATCACGATGCTGCCCCTCCCTTCGATTGCGCGACATTCGGGGCCGGTGCCGGTGTTGGAGCCGGAGCCGCCGACGGCACCTCCCGATAGGTCACTTCGCGACGACGCTTCACGTTGACCACATTGCCGTCGGCAGTGACGACGAACTGGCCGTCCGTGCCTTCGAACATGTAGTAGCGACCCTTCTGCTCCCCCATGCCGAGATGCCGCGAGTCGGTCACGCCGACCTTCACCACGGATTGCGCGAACTTGAAGTACGTGCGCCCTTCCCGATCGAACACGGCTTCGAGGCGTGCACGGTTTGGCTGGTCGAAGTCATAGACGGTCTTCGCGTCGCGGCTGACTTCGACGCGATTGGATGCGTCAGCCACGACGATTCGCTCGGCGCGATCGATCGTCATCACGTTCGTCGTGGGATCCCAGCCCGGGTGCAATGACTTGCCGCCCGGGCTCAGGAAGGTCACGTCCTTGCCCGGCCGTGCGGCGAATCGAATCTGCGTGTGCGTATCGTCGCCATCGCGAATCGCCTGCGCGCCGAATCGTTCGGCCAGCTGCGATACCGGCGCCGGTTGCGCAGAGACGCTCGCGACGACCGCTTCCAGCCCGGCCTCGTCGGGCCGGCGCTCGCTCGCCGCATAGTTCAGTGCAGCGGACTTCGGCACGTCGCGATGCAACCGAATATGGCGCGCACCGAAATCGACGTCGGCGTACAGACCGGTCTGTGTCAGCAGTCGATCCAGCGCCTGCAGCCAGTTTTCGCCGTCATGCGTATCGAACGCTGCCGCATTCGTCAGATCCACATCCTTTTGCGCGGCACCGGTCCACCCTTGCGGGACCAGCGCCTTCACGACGTTCCCCACGGGTGTTGACGTGTGCAGAGGACGAACGGGCTCGAGCGCACCGCGCGTGCCAATAATCGTCAGCCTGTTGGTAAATCCGTCAAAGCCGGCCGGCTGGTCGTCGTGCAACGCGGCGAGCGTGCCCGTCCCGCCGATGAACGTGTTCGCTTTCTTCCAGCGCGCGGTCGCCGCGCGCCCCGCGACCTTGTAGCTGATTGTCTGCGGCGTGCCCTCGACCACCACGTACGGTCCTTCGTTGTGGCCGCCGTCGGCGGTGATGATCTGACCGGCGCGGGGCTGGATATACGTCTTTGCGCCGTCGTTGAAGATCAATGCCGGACGCTCGGCGATGCCGCCCATGATCTCGTAATCGAAATCGAACGGATCGGTGTTTGCCCCGTGAGCGATCCCGTAGAAGAGCGCGGCGCATGCGCAGACGAGGCGTGTGAGCGCGAGCTTCATCGGCTTGCCTCGATCATCGAGAGATGACGCACGAATCGCGCGAGATAGGCTCGGCCCGGCGTCGGGTTCGCGCTGTGGTAATAGGCAATCGCCTTCTCCACGGAACCGGTGCGTGCGTAGTTGTCGTTCAGGATCTGCTCGGCCACACGCACATTGGTCGCCGGCGCGAGCGCGTCCCAGGCTGAGGCGAAGCGCTTGCCATGAAAGCACCAGTTCACTTGCATCAAGCCGACGTCGAAATCGCACCGGCCGCGCGCGATGAGCATTTCGATCGCCT
Organism: Burkholderia sp. BCC1998; assembly: GCF_905339875.1. Taxonomy (NCBI): domain Bacteria; kingdom Pseudomonadati; phylum Pseudomonadota; class Betaproteobacteria; order Burkholderiales; family Burkholderiaceae; genus Burkholderia; species Burkholderia sp. BCC1998. The sequence goes on along the minus strand of NZ_CAJPHE010000014.1, from coordinate 16,400 downwards.
TGTAGGCGTCCGTCCGCGACTTGAAGAACAGTCCCTGACCGGCAACGTTCAGCGTCCACGGCCAGGGCCGGCCGTTGTAGGCCGATTCGTTCAAAGCAATGCCTGCCAGTACCTTCGGATCAACACTCGTTCGCAGCAGCTCGAACGGGGCCACGGCCGGCGCACATGCCCAGCCGCCGCGCCGCTCGGTCATGGCGGCTTGTGCGTCGTCCGACAGCACGGGCGGCTGCAACCAGCCTCGGTCGGCCAGCAGTTGCTCGAGCGAGACATCGCGGCCGTCGATCGTGACGGTGATGCCCGTGTCCGGGGCGCTGCGCACCGGTTGCCCGACAAGGGGCGCCGCCCAATCGGCGAACGGTTCGAGGCCGCAGAAGAACACTGGCTTACCGGGCAACGCGACTACCTCGCGGGCCTTCCCACTCGAGATGACGACGCTCACCGGACTGATGACCTGCGAAATCGTGGTTGCTGCGTGCGCGCTCGCGACGCCGAGCGCCAGCGATGCAATGAAAAGGAGTCGCTTCATCATGGGCGGTACGGCTCCAGGACCATGTCGCGGTTGACTTTGAGCATGAAGTGGCGCTCGCCCGGGTCGGAGCTGATGGTGGGCGGGATGTTCTGGTAGCGGCCCAGCACGGATTGCGCGGTCTGCGCGGCGACCTGACCGGCCGTACTGCCGACTTGGGTGACACCAAGCGGGCCGGTGGTCGTGGCGCTATCGCCCCCATCGAAGCCACGTAGCAGGATGGCGGTCAGGAACGACGCCCCGTAGATCTTGAGGAAGTGGTTGTTGACATGCCCGGAGAACCCGGCAGCCCCATTGCCGTCAGCCCCCTGCGCGCCAAAAAGCGGCACGTGCTTGCCGTTCGGCAGGCGCATTTCAGCGCCGGCGACGAGGATCGACTCCTGGCCGGGTTGGACGTCCGAGCTGTATGGCGCGGTAATGGTCGTGCCCCACGGGATCACGAGGCAGGTGCCGGTGATGCTGTCATAGACGTTGCGCTCGACGACGAGCGAAGCCGTGCCGGGACGATCGGAGTTGAGCGCCTCGGCCGACAGCACGGGGATTTTGGCGGGCGGCGACAACGTACAGCCGCGCGACTGGCCCACGAAGCCCGTACGGGGAAAATCGCGACCGTTTTCGCTTTGCAAGGCGACGCTGTGCATGAACTCGTTGTCGCGTTGCTGCGTCGTCATGGCACCGGGCGCTTGTCCGCCCTTGGCGGCGGCCGTAGCCTGAGCGATCGCAGCGTTCGTCGCTGCCTCTTGCGCGGCCGCTTGCTGCAGCGTCTGCTGCGGTGTCACCACACCGTTCGGCATTTGCTGTTGCTGCTGTTGCGCATTGGCGGACGGTGTTTTCAGGCCGTCCTTGAAAATGGGCGACGCGTAGATATTGTCCTCAGCCGTTTTCGCCTTGAGGTCCGTGTTTCCCTGATCCGGAACGAGCGAATCCGCCGAGAGATTCGGCTTCTTGTCGGCGACGGGCGCGGAAGCGGCACGCGCGGCCGCTTCGGAGGCAGCGCGTCGTGCAGCGGCCTGCTGATCGGCAATGATCTTGTCGACGTCTTCCGGACGATTGCTCTTGTCGATGCCCTCAGCTGCGCGCTCCTTCTTGAGCCGCAGCGCCTCTTCGTCCGCCTTTCGACTGTCCTGCGTCTGGTAGTAGAAGCCGATCGCGCCAATTGCGATGGCTGCGATGCTGCCCACCGCGATCAGCGCGTTACGCGGCACCTTGCCCTTGACGAGCGAGGCTTGTTCCGGCGACAAAGTGTCGGTCTGTTTGGTCATGTTGCGCGCTCAGAAACCGAACAGGCCGCGGCGGCTACGCTTGATAGCGACCACTTCACCCGCGCGCGTCAGCGTGATTTCATCCGCCAGCTGCTGGACAACGATGTACGGCCCACGCCGGATAAAGTTGGGGCTGACGATGTCTCCGCCCTCTCTTACCGTGGGCACCGCGAACGGCGCGTTTTGCGGCAAGCGAATCCAGACGAACCTGCCGTCGTCGAACACGGTCTCTGGCTTGATCACGCCGGATCCGGACACGGTGTACTCGAAATTCAGCTTGTCGGGCGTCACGCCGATCGGGCCGGAATCGGTTTGCGAAGCGACACCGGACAGGCTGCCTTCCGCGCCGTCACTGCCGCCGCCCTCCCGCGCACGAACCTTCGCCATCAGCGAATTCGGATAGTTGAAGCGGACTGACTGGTAGAACAGGCCGCCGACCGGCGACGACACTAGCGTCATGTCGTACTCGCGCATGTTGGTGGTCAAATGCAGCGTGTTCACGAGCCCCGGTTTGGTCGGCTTCACGAACACGTGATTCGCGCCGTCGGTATCGATCATCCATTGGATGGAGTCACCAAGCGCGGGCTCCGCGTTCAGCACCTCGCCGCGTGCGAGCTCGATCGTTGTGACCTTGAGCGGTGCCGTCATGACGCGGAAAATCTGGTCGCGACTGTACGGAAACACGGCCATGCGCGCATCGCCGGGCATGGTGATCGGATCGGTGCCCGAGTTGTATGGATTCACTGGACTCATCGGATCACCGATGATCGTCGCTAGATCGAAGTTCGGGGTTGGCGGGACCACTGGCGACGCGGGCTTTGCGGCAAGAGCGCTGGCCGTCGCGATCATTGCGAACGCGCCGCACGCAGCAAGGGTACGGAATCGTTTCATGCGGCGGTCTTCTGCAGGGTCCAGAACGGGTAGTAGAGACCGAACGGGTTGGTGCCCAGTGCGTCCTCCTGGGTCGGCGCAACGATCTGGTACCGGAACGTGACCGCGTAACGCACAACCACCGGCTTGTCGGAAGGCGTTTGGGTGGTGGACGTGGTGAATTCCACGATCGCGGTGGAGTCCTCGAGCAGCGAAACGTTGGTCACGCGAGGTTCACGCACGAGCTTCGGGTTTGTCGTGATTTGCTGGAACGGCGCATCCTGCTTCAACCAGTCAGCAAACTGATTGCGGGCGTTGCCAGTCATCTGCTGCTTGACCGCGTTGATGTTCCTGGCCATGCGCGACGACTGGATGTCATCGGTCAACACCGGCTCAATCGTGAACCAGCGTTCGACGGTTTCGCGCAGGGCCTTCCGCTTTGCCTGGTCGTCTGGCTTGTACGAGGTCAGTTGCGTCACGATGGGGTTGCCACCGGCATCTGACGAAACGCCGTAAGCCTTGACCACGGAAGGTGCAGGATTGCGGGTGTACACGGCACCGCCCGCTACGATCGCGAGGACGAAACAGAAGGTTTTCCAATGGTTGGCCTCCACGCGCAGGCGCGTGGACTGATCGAAAATGATCTGCTCAGGATCTTCGTTCGAGTAGAAGCCGGGCGCAGGCGACAAGGCGACCTGCTTCTTGCTTCGTGGGAAGAGTCGAGGGAAACGCATCGCGGAGATTCCAATTGGGCCGGTTCAATTGGAACAGCCGGGCCAGCAGCGCAACGCGGCAAAAGAGATGCGATTTGGGAGACCTTTTTTACTTGCCCGCAATCTCACCGCGAATTCGATACGCGCACGTCAACCGGTTGAGGGGGGCAACCCGAAATGATGTGCAAAAACACCCCTCTTTTGATCCTTTCCGTCGCATCGAAGTGCAATAGACTATTTGCGAGTCGTTTCACAAATTTCACGGCAGATGAGCGTTGGCCTCCAATAACTTGATCCGAATCGACATGGAACGCGAAGAACAGCAAGCAGCTGCAATGGAGACCCATTCGACGCTTCGCAAGGGTGGTGTTTCGCCTGTAGAGCTGGGCCGGTTCTATCGAACGACCCTTGACGATGGAATCTGCTCGAATCAAGTTGAACTTGCCCGGTTGTTCTCTACGTCGACGGGAGTTGTATCGAAGGCCCTACGCGCATCTACCTTGCCTGAGCCTGTTATCACCGCTTTGGGTGGCTCCGACCGAGTTACCTTCCGTGTCGCCGAGACGCTCGCAAAACTCTTGACTTCGCTCGGCAACGACGTTGTCTGCCGAAATGCCGAGAAGATTGTCGACGGCAGAACGCTCCCGATTGCGGTAGTCCTCGCTGCGCTCGCCGATGAAAGCGCGAACGTACACGGTGGCCGCCTCGTATCGGTCTCGGTCGCGGCCACCGGGAGGTATTTGAAGCTCGACGTCGAACCGAGAGCTATGGCGCGGATCCTGAGCCGCTTCGCCGAGTTCTCCGAGGCGATCGACACGTCGGCACGAAAGATATGTACGGTGAGCCGCTCATAACGGCTCGATAGCTTGTGTTGCAGAAATTTCGCACGGCACAGAACGATGTCGTGCGAAATACATTGTTAATTCAGCGGCTTGCAGGGGGGTATTTTTAGTACTCCCCTCAACCGGTTGAGCGGCAGAGAGTTAGTCGCGACAAAGCAGGCTACATTCGTACGGCCCGGACGACAGCTCGATCTTCATCGTGCTATCGCAATTTTCCAACGTGACTCAGCATGGACAAAGTCGAAATTTCAACCTTCCCGGATCTGAATACAGCGATGGCAGCGCATAAAGCGCTTACGGCCACTTGCGCCTCACCGGTGAGAATGGGACGGTTCTATCTGGCGGTGCTGGAACGGAAGCTGTGGCTGACGCAAGCGGCGCTTTCCAACGATCTCAAAGTCTCACCGTCGAAGGTCTCCCGATCAATCGCGGCTGCGTTGCTTCCCGCGCCAATTCTTCGATCGTTCAGTGACGAAGATCACATCACGTTCGAGACTGCCGGTGCAATCTCGAAGTTGATTCGACAGTGCGGTAAACAGTTGGTGACGAGCCGTGCTCGATCCGTGCCGCTGGGCTCATCGCCCGACGTTGTGAGGTCAATATTGTTGTCGGGGAATGGTCCGGTTGAGAGCACTCGGAATGAGGACGCGATCTCGGTCAACCTGTCAGTCTGTCGAGGTCATGGTCGGCGGTATGTGCGAATGGACTCTCCGAACATTGATCGAATCGTCCCATATCTCAGGGATCTGGAAATCCTTGTCAACACCTTCCTTCCGTCGCTACTGAAATGTTGACAAAGTGTCGCGGGAGGAAGTATCCGGTGCACGAACGATTGGTTTGCGCCTGTGGTTCGATTGAACCTTTGCCCGCGCATTCCCCTTCCTAGTGCGGCCGGTTCGCTTGCGAACCTATAGGCGAAGCCGATCGGACAGGAAGGGGGGGCTAGCGGGCAGGTTTGCCTTTTGCCTTCTTTGCGGCCGACTCCCGTGCTTGCTCCTTCGTGCCCTGCGCTTCGACCTACGTGTTGGCCTCGCATCATGGAACGCCGCAAGGTCACCATCAAGCTGTCTCCGAATGCTCGTGAGGCAGAACGCCTGACGGGCTGGATTCGCTTGCACTGCGAGCTATACAACGCGGCGCTCGAGGAGCGTATCGACGCCTACCGCAAGCACGGTAAGCCAGTCGGCTACTACGAGCAGCAAAACGTGCTGCCCGAGATCAAGGCGGCCCGCCCGGAGTTCGTCGATCTGGACTCTCACGCGTTGCAGCAGACGTTACGCAAGCTCGATCCGGCGTTTCAGGCCTTCTTCCGGCGGGTCAAGGTAGGACAGACGCCGGGTTTACCGAGGTTCAAGGCCAGCAAGCGGTTCGCTGGCTTCTGCTATCCCGATCCCGCTGGCTGGAAACTCATGCAGCACGGCGGACGCGGTGCAACGCTGCGAATCGGTAGCGGCAAGGCAGCCATGTCGATCCGCGCGCGCGGCCAGCATCGGTTCGGTAATGGCGCAAAGCCCAACGATCTGACCATTACGCGCAAGCATGGGGAGTGGTTCGCCTCCGTGACGTTACGAGTCTCGAAGGATGCATGTGCGCGCGCCCGTAGCGATGACGCGCATCGCGGCGTGGACTTCGGCCTCAATGATTGGGCCACGTTCGACGACTGCGAGACGATCGCCAATCCGAGATTCGTTCGCAACGAGATGCCACGCATGGCCGACCTTCAGCGCCAACAGGCACGCAAGAAACGCAGCTCCATTCGGTACAGGCGCCTCGGCGCACAGGTAGCGAAGCTGCACGAGCGCATCGGCAACCTGCGTCGCGAGTTCCTGCACAAGGAAACGACGCGCATGGTGACGGCGTGTGCAGTGCTTGCCACGGAGGAACTGCGCACGCAGAACATGAGCCGTTCGGCCAAAGGCACGCAGGACAAGCCCGGCCGGATGGTCAAACATAAAGCTGGGCTGAATCGCGAGATTCTGTCCGCGGGATTGAGCATGGCGCATCAGATGCTCGCGTACAAAGTGGTGGAGACTGGTACGCGACTGCACGTGGCGAACACGCGTCAGTTAAAACCATCGCAGCGTTGCGCCGCGTGCTGGGAGATCGTTCACAAGACGCTCAGCCACCGCAGGCATGTGTGCCCGTATTGCGGGCACACCGCGCAACGCGATCAGAAGGCAGCGTCGGTCGTCCTGATCGATGCGCACACGCCTGGAACGGGCGTGGCGGCGAGACGGAAACCTCTGTCGAGGCAACGCGCCAAGTCCAAGTCTGTGACCCGCGAAACCCCCACTACAGCGTCGTAAGACGCTTAGCGGTGGGAGAGTTCATTCTTAAGGTTCACGTTTGTGGTTCTCCGATAGGACTGCAGTGGCTGCGACGTCACCCCGAGTCTTGAGGCAATGGCTGGTTCCACATGAGCAAGGCTCCGTAGGTGAACGTCAACGGATCCATATAGTGGCGGGGCACAATGGGTGAATATCTATGGTTCCGTCTGCCAGCCACGCGCGATGGGTGAACATCCATGGTTCCGTATGCTAGCCGCGCTCAGTGGGTGAACGTCTATGGTTCCGCATGCTAGCCGAGCTCAGTAGGGTGAACGTCTATGGTTCCGTATGCCAGCCGAGCTCAGTGGGTGAACGTCTATGGTTCTGTATGCCAGCCGAGCTTAGTGGGTGAACATCTATGGTTCCGTGCGCCAGCTGCGTCCGACGGGTAAACGTCTATGGTTCTATGTATCAGTCGCTCGCCATGGGTAAAAGGCTCTGGTTCTCTATCTTGGAGCACGGGGACGTTTACGTGTTTTCGATAAACACTTTCAACCTTTTAACTACGTTTACGTTGGACGAAATCCTTACCCGATAAGGCTTTCAAGAGGGTCGGGTCTATCGTTATGGTTCCTTGGGTATATTCCTGTGGTTCTATAGGTCGAAGGATATGGTTCCGACCGGTCATACCTATGGTTCCAGAGGTAAATGGATATGGGGCATGGGTGCATCTATATGGTCCATCCGTCAAAGTTGCCCGTGCTGACATCGCCCGATGGCTGTTGGTAGACGTCTATGGTTCCCCATGTATCTGAGGAGTCACTTGATGTTCTGTCTACAAGTGTATGATTTAAAACAGTTTTGATTCAGGATTGCCCGGCGCGGGTTCATGTTTATGGTACCCATCTAGCCCTCGAAAACGGGGACTGGTCATGGCTCCTGAGCCGAGGCCTGTAGACCTGGGCGATCAAGAACAGCCTTAAGGTGCATATCTATGGTTCGAACAGCAGGCGAATGCTGCGTGATTTTGGGGGCCTTTCGCGATCGAAGGTCAACGCCCATGGTTCTCTGGTTGAAAGTGAGTGTGTGCTCACACCTGCATAGTGCTTTGATTATTAAATGGATTTCCATTGGCCTAACAAGAATGCCAGTGATCTTATGAGAATGGTGCATGGCTATGGTTCTGATGGACTTGTAGAGGCGCATCTTCTAAGAGAGCGCATCTCCTGAGCGCTTGAAGGTGAATGCGGAACAGGGTATTGTTACCTTTCGTTCATCTTGGCTCCGGACTTGACGTGCCCAAAAAGAAAATCACCGTCCCAACAGACACGAGTCAGATCACGCTGTTCCCGTTGGCGGATCTACCGGAGCCTTTTCGGAAAGCGGTTCCTGCAGTACATGTCGCGCCGCAATCCGGCGCCATTTCGCTACAGCAAGGCAAGATGTTCAACGCCCTGATCAAGAACGCCATCGAGCAAAACAAGCAGGGTGAACGTGTATGGTTCGAGTACCAGATCTTGGATCTGATAGAGGACGTCGGCCTGAATACAAAGAACCGCGACTATGTTAAAGCGACAGTCAACTCGTTAGTTGGCTTTGTGGTCAACTGGGACCATCTGTCCGGGAAGTCCGAGTGGAACGCGAGTGGTCTGATTGCCGGTGCAAAGATGTCGGGCTCGACGCTGAAGTATCAGTTCTCGGACAACATGCGCGAACTCTTGATGAACCCGCAGACCTATGCGCGTATCGACATGCGGATCGCACGGTCGTTTAAGCGTGGACATGCTCTAACCCTTTGGGAGAACGTGGTTCGCTACGAAGGAGTCGGCCGGACTCCCAAACTTAGCGTTGAATCCATTAGGGATCTGCTTCTGGGCCTCGACTGGCGGGAAGGCTCGTACTCGCAGTACAAGATTTTCAAGAGCCGTGTCCTTCAGCCAGCTCTCATCGAGATCAACGAGGTTTCTGACCACGAGATCGAGATGGCTGAATTTAAGAATGGGCGCGCGATTGCGGCTGTCCAGTTTTCGATCACGCCTAAGCGCAAGCCCGAAATCACGCAGGAGGCGGATCTGGATCTCGTTGGCGGCATGACGAAGCTTGGAATTCCACTGGCCGAGGCACGCAAGCTCGCATCGACACATAGTAACGATGCGATCCGTAAAGCGATCGATTACACCGAGCAACGCGTTAAGAAAACTGGCGTCGAGCCTGTCGCTCAAGTTGGCGCATATTTCCGAAAGGCCGTTGAGGGTGGCTGGGAAGTGGCCAATTCGACACCCGCCGAAAAGCCGCCGAAAGCACCGATCGAGTCAGGCGATGAGTTGAAGATCAAACTGCACGCTCAGTATGCGGCTCATCGGACCGAGCAGATTCGTGGCTTCTTCAATGAATTGGATGCCACGGAGCAGAAGAAGTATGTATCGCAGTACAACGAGCAGCAGCCATCGGAGATCCTCCGGCTGTCAGATTCCAAGAAGGGGAAGAAATCGGCAGAGGCGGCTTTCTTCGGGTGGCTTGCCACTGCTGTTTGGGGAGAGCCCACGGACGCCGACCTCTTGAGCTTCGTGCTTCAGGGCGCCAAGTCAATCGCGTAAGCCGGGTTCCGGCATGCGAGTAGCGTGGCTATTTGTTCGCTTTGCGCGAACTATCGCGCTGCCCTAATGCGAAGAGGCCAGTTCTTAGCTGGCCAGCCTTGTGTCTGTGCGCACAAACGCACGAATCAGGCGTTTGTGCGGCATTGTTCCGTTAGGTGCTCTCCCCCGCCTGCTCTTCAGCGAGGTGGGTCGCGACGAAATCGCGCACGACTTTCTCCAATTGTGCGACGAGGATGGTCTGCTGATCTTCGTTGAGACTCGTCAGTTTCAGTTCGGTACGTCCATCGCGATAACGCTTGAGCGCACCGATGTCCCGGCCGCTTGCCGTATGAAAAGGAACGTTGCTGCTGTAGTGCGTTTTCGCGGCGCGTGGAGGCGAAGTGCCATCGAGCTTCTTCACATACTCCTCGAGTCGACGTACCGAGTACTCTCCGGCGAGTACTCGCTCGAGGATGGACTCGGCCGTAGCGTGGTCGGCACGCTCGAGGATAAGTTTGATGTTATAGGCGTGGGCGAGGCCAACCTCTTCCGCATTCGCCAATCGTTGAAGAAAGTGCTTCGGCAGTTTGCCGACGTGTAGCGTTTTCGAAACCAGCGATTTGTTGATACTGAGGTGTTCCGCGAGCGCTTCCTGGCTCTCAAAGATATCTTGATCAAGGAGGCGTTCCCATGCAACGGCATCATCGAACACGGTTTGTTTGGTTCGATTCTTGTTGATGCTGCTTGCCATGAGATAGAGATCCTTGTCGGACAGATCAGGGACGATCTCTGCATCGATCGACTGCTCGCCAAGGCTCTTTTTTGCGCGGAAACGGAATTCGCCATCGACAATCACGTACTTGCCGGGGAAGCGATGATTGCGTGTGACGGTGATCGCGACATGCTGCCCTTCCCGCCTCATTCGGACAGCCAGGTCATCGATCGCGATCGGGCTATAGAACTCACGCGGATTGAACGGGTTCGAAACGAGTTCATTCAGCAGAATCCGCACGCGAGGTAATACAGCGGACGCATTAGTGCGGCTGCCATACGTGCTCGCGAGCGGATCACCCGACACGGCTGCACCGGCAGGCGCAGGGGCTCGCTCCTCTACGGAGGTCACGCCAGTCGCATCGAGGCGCCCGTCCACATCAGCCTTTTCGTTGGCAATGCCCTTGCGAATGGAGGCACCCAACAGTCCCTGCTTCGGTTTAGCTTGATCCTTGTTCGACATTTCACGCCTCCAGCAGGCCCTTGATACCGAGAATTTCCCTTGCAACGGCCATGATCTCCTCTTTGGCTTGCTTGGCAGTTCGTTGTCCCTTCACGGAGAACACCGTCGCACCGATGCCGATCGAAGTTTTGTAGATTTCGCGCAGGGCGATCGTACTTTCGAGAATCGGATATGGATTGTCCTCACCCATTGCGGCGCGGACTTCCGCATAGCCGGTAGTCTTGGTGTTCACGCGATTGAACACAATGCCGCATCCCGTCGGGTCGCTACCGATCGTTCGGCGGACCAGCTGCAGCATGCCGATCGTGCTCCACGCGTCGAGAGCCGAGGCATCCATGGGAACAAGCACAAAGTCTGAAGCGGCGATTGCAATCTCGGTGTTCTTGTCGTGAACGCTGGGCGGACAGTCAACGAGGACAAGGTCATAATCCTGCGCCATCCGCTTGATCTCGCGGCTGAGATTCGATCCCGCCGCGGCCATGTTCACTACGGTGAAGGGATATGGAACATCACCGGCTCCGGTCGCTCGAACGGCTGAGCTCTGGGAATCGGCGTCGATCACGAGGACGCGCAGGTCGGGGGCGTCGTCGCAGTACGCGCCTGCCAGGTTGAGGGTGATCGTGGTTTTCCCGCTCCCGCCCTTCTGGTTGGCAACGGCGATAACTATTCCCATGTCGTCCTCTCTATAAAAGATGATTGCCAAAAATAAATTATTTTGACGAAAAATGCAATAAAAATATGTAAAATATTTCGCTCCAATCACGATGACATTTGTATTTTTCCGTGAAGATCTTCAATGGAATCGAGAGAGTCCATCTCGCTTGTGATCGCTCTGGTCACGGGTTGATTGAGCAAATAGCACCATGATCGTTCCCGTCGATTGCTCTTGAATGATCAGGTTTCCACGTGGAATCCGATTGCCGATCGCTGTATTCGGTGACGCTATTGATCTCACGTGGCGTCCTACGTTCCGCAATTTTCGAAACTTGCCGACTCCGGTGTGTAGCGGAGCGCCGTACCTTCCGCAGAGATCTATGTTCCAGATCACATCGACCAGTTCAGCTCTTGGGGAATCCTCTGAGGGTTGGCTGTTGCGAGATTGTGGATGCGTCTGCGGCGTGACGTGGCCACATATGCTGAAATTAAGTACGGCGGACAAATGTTCCTCGACGCAGAACGTTCGACTTACCGGGAGGTTTCCACGTGGAAACATCGCGAATATCCGGTTGAATAAGTACACCCCAGCCATATTCAATACGGGTTCATCGTCACGTTCGGACCGGCCACTCGTTCGGCTTCAGGCTAGGTTTCCACGTGGAAACTTCCTGTGCATTTGGGTGGGTGCTTCCGGCCGACTGCAACGTATGTGTCCGAATGCGTTGGGGTGTCACCACTTTCTGTTCTCCGGCGGGTTTCCACGTGGAAACATCGTAGACTTCGGGGTGACTAGTGCATCCCGGTCACATTCAATACGGGTTCGTCCGCGCGTTCGCGCCGCCCATTCGTTCGGCTCCGGGGTGAGTTTCCACGTGGAAACTCACCCCCATTTTTCTGCTTTGACTGTGCAGGGCTTTCTGCTGGCTCAGCCAAATGTGCTCGCCATATCGCAAGACAATGATAAGCATCTGACCTTGAACGCATTCACTCAAAACCAGTTCGGCCCCTGCCATGGCGACAGCATCGCCACGGCGAGAAGTGGCTGAAACGTTGCTGTTTCGTTGCAGGTACGGCAAGATTCGCGTCGATCGTAGGCGCCACTATTGTGGTGATATATCGAGGTGGAACGGGCGTCGAGAAGGCCGCATGGGTACTGGCCAGCATTGTTCTTCTTCTTGATGCGCAACTGTTGCCAGCAATATCGAAGCCTCTAGGCGAAATCCTCAAAGTTGCTGCGCTACTCTTTTGGGTGCTTTGTCTGGCGGCGACAGCATAGGACCACGCTATCGTCTTTCTTCTCGCTCAGAATCATGCGCGACAACTCCGTGCGTCGACGATCAAAGGCCCTCGCAGGGCATGGTTGCCCCACTCGCAGGGTCGAGATCCGACGAAATTGCCAGTGACAAGGCGTTGGGGCAGCGCGAACGGGCATGGATTGGTTTGCAACATTGCCACTAGAGCTGCGACCGCTGGCGTTACTGCCGCGGCGCGGCGTCGGCAGGTTTGGTAGCGCTGAATGTCGAGCTAGCACAATCTGAGCGTGGGCAACGCCCTGCCCATGCCCTAGCATCGGAGCGAACGGAGATAAGCGTCAATTGCGCCGCTACCGCGGCTGATCCCGTGACGATACGCTTAGCCCGTCTGATCGGCGCGGACGTCGGTGTTTAAACTTTGTGTGGCGGTTGCGTTGGGATTGTTTTTCCGAGGGAATTGGGAGCCTGTCATGGACAATCGCATTGACGGATCGGGACTTCCGGTCAGCTTGTCCAAAACGAGGCCGGTAGAGTTGGGCGAAGTCCGCGCGACGGTGACCGCTATTCAGAAGTTTTTTCGTTGCTCTCAGAAACGCGCGATGTACATCAATCGCGTGTATGCAAGGTGGAAAGCATCATGAATTGATCCGCGAGATTCGATCAGGCCGGGCGAAAGTCACGCCACTGCGACAGTTTTGACGAGTGTCGTGACCAATCAAAGTTTCCACGTGGAAACCCAACGACAGGGTGCCATTACGCCGGCTGTCTACTTCTATGATTAATTTTATTTTTGAGTTTCTATATATCGCTTGTCGAGAGAGCAGGGCAGCCGCCGACATACTTCCTAGCGCGAGTACGAAAGCTGTCTCAGGTGGTAGCCACGCGAAGGATTTTCTCGGCCTCGCAGACCTACCAGCTAATCTTCGCGGTCGCATAGGTCGAAATGGTGTCAAGTGAGTTGTAGGCTGCAAAAAGCTGAGCACTCTCGAGGTTCATGCAGTGGGAGAGGGCGTGTGAGACAAACCTATGCTGGAGCGAATGCATGCTCGTTACGCTGACTGTGCGGGCGTGCTGTGAGCCTTTGTGCAAGGCGCCGCGTTTGCCATGGCGAAGAAATGCTGCACTTTATGCGTGTCTAGATGGATCGGCCTCACGTAGCGAGCGAAGAACGGCAAGCGTCGCGTCGGCGCATCCGCCGTTTTCAGTCGCTTCGTAAGTATGCCGTGCTTATCGAGCAGTGCTGATAGCGGAATGCCGACCGGGCGGATCAGTGGTTCATGCAAGCTGCGCGTGTCGCGGTAGTCGGCGATGGGCTCGAGAACTACCGGGACGAGGGAAGCGTTCCGTCGCAATTTTACCGACCACGCGCAGCAAGTAAAAGGTTGCGAATAAGCATGGCGCTTGGTTCTGGCGGTCGCGAAGGCGCTAACAGTCGGGTGATGTGGGCAAAGACGAGCAAACGCATGGCTTTCTGCGCCCCGACGGGACCGCATTTGCGTCCGACTCGAATCCGGACGCCGTCCGTGGATGTTCCTCTGTAGGTACGCTATTTCGCAACTAACAGTCATGTCCGTGGGGCCACATGTTGCGCCCTGCGGCGCCACATGGCGAGCAGACCGCCTATGACGATGCTCGCAGACTGACGCCCCAGTGGGACCGGCTCCGCAATTCTGCGCGTGGTCTTTTTTGGCGATCTGGCTCGAATCGTTCGTTGGTTTGCAGCTGTGAGCTGAAGGGAAAGTTGCAGTACTTTCAGGTGTCAGTTGTTGACGCAGCGAGGGTTCATGTAGGGACCATCATAACTTTCGCTTCATGGCCCACAGAAGCAAGATTCGGAAATGTCGAGTGACGGAAGAGAAAGTCTGAAACGCCACGTGTTATGGGCACCGAGTCGTTCCGTGAAACACTCGGGAGAAACTGCCACAAGCCTGAAATTCAAGCCCAGCAAGGGACTGCGACGATTTGGCGGCATTTTTCGCTGTTGTTTCACAACGCGTGGAGCCCGAGGACAGAAAATTCTCTCAAAACCGGCACGTGTCGACTTGCACAGCCACAAACACGATAGACTGTATCAAATGATACGTATTTTGTAGTGATGATCCGCGCGCCAAATTTCAACCGCGCGGCGGTCAGGGTCGGATGGCCCGATGCTTTGTACTAAAGCATGATTGTTGGGCAAAACCGAAACCTTGGCCATGATCCCACCACGTTTTGTGCGCGCGGTCACCAGCACCCGTCCATACGGCGCGCACCGACATGATTTGTTCGGATCAAAGATCGGCCGCCGGCTGACTCTGTTCGGGCGGCCCGCGCTGGATCTGCGGCTCCGCCTCGAATCGGATTCTCACGTGCTCGCATACTGCGAGCGGCCCCCGTGTATTCCAGACGCGAATCCATCACGGCCCGTCGACTTTTGGATCCGCACGCCCGATGGCGAGAAATTTTGCGTCGTGTGGCGTTCCGCGGAGTCGACTGCGGTTGCGCTGGGAGGCAGCCTGTTTCCGGCATTCGTGGAGCAGGGCGTCTTCGTTGCAGCTCGACCTGATTCATCCACATCATCTCGACGATTCGCCGGCCCTGCGCGAGAACAGGAAGACAATGCTGCATCACCTCGCAGCCACTCATTCGATTCCTGTCGGGCAACTGATGCGATGTATGCCCGACTAGGAACGTGAAGAGCTTGATCTGCTGGCGATCGAGTGCGTCGTGAACGTCGCGGGGCCATTCGTATTTGTTCTCGTTGTAGCGTTGAGTCTCGTTGGAAAAGAGCCGCGCCGTACCGCTGCCGGCGCGGGCGGCGGCCTCGCGAATGCGTAGCGACAGGCGCGTGCGTTTGGCCGAAGTCGTACCGGCATTGGGCGCATGATCGCCTACCGCCTCCAGCAGATGTGCGAAGAACGGCCCTTCGGCATGCCGCGGCTTGTGTTCGCACTCCGCATGGTTTTCGTCATCTTCGGTTAGTGAGGCTGACGGCAGGGCAAGTATCGTGCTGCGCACGACGCCATCTTGCGGGCCATCGAGGAAGGCATCGCGCAAGGGCCACGCACGCCGGATTTGGGCGGAACCGCAAATACGACTCAGGTGGGTGTCGACGTCAGTGAGCGTGTATGTCAGTGAGCGCGTAAGGCAAGCGTAACGGCATAAGAACGGCTCGGAGACGTCAGGCGGCGACATAGGGAAACTCCTATGTTGCCGCTAAGCTTTGATGGGTCTGGCTCTCGCCGCTCGGTAGCCGTAGCCGGACACAAAGCCCTTGTTTCAAAAAACTCAACGTACTAAAGTTTCGACATACCAGTCGTTCTTCTAATTTGACTGGATAGTATGAGTGGCTTCGGTGCAGCAGGCGGTATAAAGCCGGCGCAATGCACGGAAGCACACTATGTCGCGGTGCGTAGCCCCGCGCTTCCCGCCACGAACCATCGAGGAGTTGGTGGAAGTATGGAAACGTTGAGTAACAGTGCGAATGGCATGGCGGGCAGTTCCGAACCTGGAGGGATGGCGGATGGCGCTCGGCCCGTTACGCTATCAGGGCATCTGGGAACGTTCGACATTGTGTTTACGGTGCTGGCATATAACGCGCCGCTCACGGTCGTCACCGGCTTTATCGGGCTGATGTTGTCGATGGGGAATGGCTTGGGCGCGCCCGCGACGTTTTTGATCACCGGCAGCCTCATGTTGTTGTTCTCCGTCGGCTTTACGACGATGTCGAAGCACGTGCGCAACGCAGGGGCATTCTACGCGTATATCACTGCAGGACTGGGCCGTCCTATCGGATTCGGCGCCGCGTTGATGGCAATGCTGGCATATGGCTTCATGATGGTCGGCATTTATCTGTATGCCGGGGTGGCCTACACCTCATTGTTCAAGCATCTTTTCAATAGCTCCCCGCTTGTCTGGTGGGGGTACTCGCTTATTTTGCTCGGCATCGTTGCGGTCTTTGGCTACCTGCGCATCACCTTCTCCGCAAAGGTGCTCACGCTTGCACTGATTTGCGAGGTCGTGCTCGTATTCGTGTGGGAGATAGCAGTTGCCTTGACTAAAGGGCTGCACGGAATCTCACCTGTTTGGCTGACGCCGAGTGCGGTGACATCCGGCTCTATTGGGCTCGGTTTGCTTTTCGGTGTGACCAGTTTCGCTGGTTTCGAGGCGACGGCCGTTTTTCGCGAAGAGGCTCGAAGCCCAGAGGTAACTGTTCCTCGC
>NZ_CAJPHE010000013.1:0-205012 GCF_905339875.1 Burkholderia sp. BCC1998 | reverse complement strand
GTAGGAGCAAAGTTGTAATGTCCGCTTCTAGCCAAGTTCAAATGTCCGCTTTTCGACCCATCGTAAGCTGATCGGCCGCTGGGAATCCAGCGCCGGAGGCTTTGATGGCTGGAACGGAACGGATCACGATGACGATGCGCGAGCTGGACCGATTCAAGGTCATTCAGGACGTGGCGGACGGCAAGCTCAAGCCGTGGCGCGCGGCCGAACGACTGGGCGTGACCGTGCGTCAGCTCCAGCGTCTGGTGGATCGTTACCGTGAGTCTGGCGCCGCCGGACTGGCTTCGCGCAAGCGTGGGCGTCCCGGTAATCGGCGGCTGGACGCTGATCTGGCCGACCGGGCACTGTCGATCATCCGTGATCGCTACGCCGATTTTGGCCCGACGCTGGCCTGCGAGAAGCTCCCGGAATGTCACGGGCGGAGTTGCCTTCCGTCCGGACGCATCGTTGCTGGTTCACATCGACGGCCCCGGGCGAGACCGTCATCGCCCGGAGCGCACCTGCCTACGTCGTCACGCTGGCGCTGGGTTCGAGCGCAGGATTGTTTTCCCCTGCCCCGGGACGGATCTTGAACCAGATCGAGTACATAGCCGGCAGAAACACCAACGTCAGAACCGTTCCGGCGAATGTTCCTCCGATAAGCGTATAAGCCAGCGTGCCCCAGAACACGGAATGGGTCAGCGGAATGAACGCAAGCATCGCGGCAACCGCGGTCAGGATCACGGGCCTCGAGCGCTGCAGCGTGGCCTCCACCACCGCATCGAACGGCGTCATGCCCGCGCGCGCGTTCTCTTCGATCTGGCCGATCAGGATCAGCGTGTTGCGCATCAGGATGCCGGAGAGCGCAATGAGTCCCACCAATGCGTTGATGCCGAATGCCTGATTGAACAGCAGGAGTGTCGGCACCACACCGATCAATCCCAGCGGACTGGTCGCGAACACCATCATCGTGGCGGAAATCGAGCGGGTCTGAAAAATGATGATGAGCAGCGTCAGCGCGATCATGATCGGGAACAGCGGCGCGAGCGCAGTTGTCGCCTTGTTGGCCTCCTCGATGGAGCCGGCTTCCTCGATCCGGTAGCCGCCCGGCAGCTTCGCGATGATGGGCTGAAGCTGCGCGAGCATCGCGGTCGACACATCGGGCGGTTGCAACCCTTCGGCGATATCGCCGCGCACGGTGATCGTCGGCGTTCGGTCGCGCCGGCGCAGGACCGGATCCTCCATGCGGATGTCGACTTTGCCGACCTGCGAGAGCGGCACCCGCTGCCCTGCGGCGCCGATCAGCGTGAATCCGTCGATCCGTTGCGGGTCGAGCCGGATGTCGCCCGCCGAACGCGCGACGAGCTCCACGGAACGAATGTCCTCGCGCACGTGCGTGACGGGAATGCCGGTCAGCAGGAATTGCAGTTGCTGCGCGACCGAGCTGGACGTCAGTCCGAACGCCCCGAGACGATTTTGATCGAGCGTGAAATGCACGGTGGGAACGCGCGGCCCCCAATCGGCGTTCACCGTTCGCATCATCGGGCTGGCGTTCATGGTCCGTTCGACCTGTGCGGCGATGGTGCGCAACGTCTGGGCGTCCGGGCCCATGACCCTGAACGCAACGGGGTAAGGCGAGTAAGGGCCGAACACCAGCTGCGTGACGCGAACCTGCGCACCGGGCACCAACCCTTCCGCGATGACCTTGCGCAGACGGAATTTGAGCGCTTCCCGTTGTCGCTCGTCATTCGTGCGGATCACGATCTTCGAGAAGGACGAATCCGGCAACTCCGGAGACATGGCCAGATAGAAGCGCGGAGCGCCCTGCCCGATGTACGAGGTCACGATCTGCGCTTCCGGCTGCTTCGCGAGCCATGCCTCGACTTTTTCCGTTGCCGACGCGGTCTGCTCGATCGAAGTCCCATAGGGCATCTGCACTTCGACGAGCACTTCCGGGCGATCGGAAGTCGGGAAGAATTGCTTCTTCACGAGCCCCATGCCCATCACGGCGACCACGAACGATGCCACCACGATCCCGGCGACCATCCACTTGCGCGCGACCACGCGCCCGAGGAAGCGGCGAAAGCGCCGGTAGTTCGGCGTGTTGTAGATCGCCTCGTGGCCGCCTTCGATCACGGCGATGTCGGGTAACAGCTTGACGCCGAGGTACGGTGTGAAGACGACGGCCACGATCCACGAGGTGACCAACGCGATGCCGACGATCCAGAACATGTTGCTGGTGTATTCGCCGGCCGTCGAGCGCGCAAAGCCATTCGGCATGAAGCCGACAGCCGTGACCAGCGTGCCCGACAGCATCGGTGCGGCCGTGTGGCTCCACGCGTAAGCTGATGCCTGGACGCGGCTATAGCCCTCCTCCATTTTCACGACCATCATTTCGATGGCGATGATCGCGTCGTCGACGAGCAGGCCGAGCGCGAGAATCAGCGAACCGAGCGTGATGCGGTCGAAGCTCTTGCCCGTTGCGGCCATGACGACGAAGACGCCCGCGAGTGTCAGCGGCACCGCCGCCGACACGACGATGCCGACACGCCATCCCATGCTCGCGAAGCTCACGACCATCACCACGAGCAGCGCGACAAAGAACTTCACCATGAATTCGTCGATGGCCGAATGGATGTTGACGGCCTGGTCGGTCACCTTCGTGAGGCTCACGCCCAGCGGCAGCCCGGCATTGATCGATGCGACTTCCGCGTCGAGCGCCTTGCCGAGATTGAGCCCGTTCCAGCCGTCCCGCATCACGACGCCGAGGAGCAACGCCGGTTCGCCTTTGTTGCGAATCTGGAACGTGGCCGGGTCTTCGTAACCGCGTTCGACGGTCGCCACATCGGAGAGCTTCAGTGTGCGGCCCTGAACGACGATCGGCGTGTCACGGATGGTCTGCAGCTTGTCGAAGGCGCCTTCGACACGAATGAAGACCTGCGCGCCCGCCGTATCGATCGAACCAGCCGGCGTGAGAACGTTCTGGTTGTTCAGCGCGGCAAAGATCTCCTGCGGGGTCACGCCGAGCGTCGCGAGCCGGTCGTGCGAAAACGACACGTAGATCCGTTCCGCCTGCTCGCCGATGATGTTCACCTTCTTGACGCCCGGCACATGAAGAAGCCGCTGGCGTAACCCCTCGGCGTCGCGCACCAGCAATCGTTGCGGCTCGCCTTTCGCCTTGAGCGCGAACAGCGCGAACGTTACGTCGGAATACTCATCATTGACGAGCGGGCCGATCACGCCGGGCGGCAGGTTGCCCGCTTCGTCGTGCAGCTTCTTGCGCGCCTGATAGAACTCCTCGGGCACGTCCGCGGGCGGCGTACTGTCGAGCAAGGTCACGGTGGTGAAGGCCAGCCCCGGACGCGTATAGGTCTCGGTCCGGTCGTACCAGCGCAGCTCCTGCATGCGCTTTTCGAGCGGCTCGGCCACCTGGTCCTGCATTTCCTGCGCGGTCGCGCCGGGCCATGCCGTAATGACCGTCATCGACTTGACGGTGAATGGCGGATCTTCGGCCCGCCCCAGTTTCAGGAAGGCAATCACGCCGGCGATCGAAATCAGGATGATCAGAAACAGCGTGACCGAGCGCTCCCGCACCGCAAGAGCCGACAAATTGAAGCCGCTCATTGCGCTGCTCCTTGCGTGGAGACGGATGCCGCGGCCAGCTTGTCGTTGGCGAGACGCACGCGCTCTCCATCGTGCAACAACTGGGCACCGAGCGCGACGACCTGGTCGCCTTCGCGAAGATCGCCAGTCACCGTCGCACTGTCGTCGCTCAATGCGGTGACACGAACCTTGTGCCAGGTCACACGCGATTGAGATCGATCGACGGTCCAGACGCCGGTGCCGGTTCCCGTGCCCGGATCGAACAAGGCGCCGACCGGTACCACCATGCCGGCCTGTGTCTGACCGGCATTGCCGGCGAGATCGATGGTCACGGTCGCGCCGAGCGGTGCATTCGAGAGCGCGCCCTCGAGGACGTATCTGGCCTCGTAGGTCCGTGTCAGCCGATCCGCAGAATCGGAGAGCTGGCGCAGGACGGCGGGAACGGGCTTCTGGTCCGCGCCGTAAAGCGTCGCCGTGGCAATCGAGCCGGACGCGGGACGCAGCGTCTCGGGAAGCTGGACGACGGCCTCGCGGGGGCCGGCATGCGCGAGCCGCACGACGATTTGTCCCGGCGCGACGACCTGGCCCGGCTCCGCCAGCGTCTCGACCACCACGCCGTCGGCGTCCGCCATGACGACGGCGTATCCGGAAGCATTGTTGGCTAGCACGGCCTGCGCCTGCGCTGCGACGAGCTGGGCCCTGGCGGAATCGGCGGCCGCCTTGAGCTGGTCGTAGGTCGATGCCGACACCGCACCCGCCCCGACGAGATCCCGATACCGCGCCTCGTCGGCAGCCGTCTGCGTCGCGCGCGCCTGCGCAGCGTCCACGAGTTTCTGCTGCGCACGGGCCTGCAGCCCGAGATCGATCGGATCGATGCGCATCAGGGGCTGGCCGCGCTTGACCGTTTGGCCCGCGTCGACCAGTCGCTCGATGACTTTACCCTGAACGCGGAAACCGAGATCGCTCTGAACGCGGGCGCCCACGACACCCGAAAACGACCGGGTCGTACCCGCCGCGCCGTGAACGGCGCTTGTACGCACAAGTGGCGCTTCGGTACGCGGATCAGCAGCCGGATGCTCGCCGCATGCTGCGAGCGCAAGCGAAGCCAGGCCCAATGTGTAGACAAGACGATGGCGCCGGAACATGAGATCCCCTCTCGCAAAGAACAGGAGACCTCATTCTGATACCAGTGACCAAATCAGTCAATAGTCACAATAGGATTCAGGGAGCGAGACTTCTAAGGACGAGGTTCGCGAGTTGGGCCGTCGCCTCTTCCGCACCATCGAGGTTGTACTGGAGCATCAACGGATTGAAGTAAGGCTTCATCACCAGAAAGATCGCATTCACCGCTTCGTCTGGCGGCGTCTTGCGTTCGAATTCGCCGGTTTCGCGTCCGAGTCGCAGGATATCGGCGATGAGTTGCCGGATCTGGTCCTCGTAGCCTTTGACGGAGGGCCAGGGCGATGCGGCCGCCTCGGCGGCGATATCGTAGAGCTTGCGATCCTGGAAGAAAAGCTGGCTTCCAGACGCAAGCAAGGTCTTGAACATACGGCGAAATTTCTCGGTTGCCCCGTGCGCGCCGTCGACATTTTCGCTGACCGCGGCCACGATCGCGGCGAGCCGATTGGCGCAGATGACCTGACCGATCGCCTGTTTGGAGTCGAAAAACTTGTAAATATAGGCTTTTGAAAACCCGATTTCCTTCGCGAGGTCGGAGACCGTGGTTTTTTCGTAGCCGTAGCGGCTGAAGTATTCCGTTGCGGCGTCGACGATCTGGGCGCGAACTTCGTGGTCCGAGGGGCCACGGGACGAAGAGGTGGAGGGAGTCGGTTTGTTCATGCGTCAAGCTTAGTCCGACGATCGTCAGTTGACAACGTGTGACCATATTGTATATTGGTCACTATATTTCCTCTCCCGTTGTCGCTCCCGAGATGATCATGCCCTTGCGCCGTCCACTTGTTCTCCTGACTAGCGTCGCCGCCCTTTCGGCGTGCGCCGTGGGTCCCGACTACCACCGCCCGGATGCGCCGCTGGCGCAGCACTACATGACCCAGCCGCCCGCCCGCGCGGCAAAGGCTCCGGTTGCCGACCTGTCCGCATGGTGGGAAAGCTTCAACGACCCGCTGCTCGCGCATTACGTTTCGCTGGCGCTGGCCGAGAACCTGGACCTGGTCCAGGCCGTCGCGCAAATCACTCAGGCGCGCGCGCGCCTCGGCACGGCCAACGCGGCGCTCCTGCCGTCGGCCTCGGTTTCTGCATCGGCGGCACGAGCCTATCAGTCTGTCGATACGCCGTTGGGGCGATTGCTCAACGCCACGCCGGGGTACGAGCGCTGGGGCACCGCGTACGAAACCAACCTGGAGGCCGGTTGGGAGATCGACATTTTTGGCGGTCTGCGCCGTCAGCGTGAAGCCGCGCTCGCCGATTACTCGGCAACGCAGGCGGCGGCAGTTGCCACCCGGCTTGCCGTCGCGGCCCAGACTGCCGATATCTACGTCACGATCCGAGGGCTCCAGGCCCGTCTGGATATCGCGACCCGGCAGGTGCAGACGCAGCAGGCGCTTCTCGCAGACGTGAAACTCCTGTATTCGAAGGGCGCGGCAGCCGACTATCAGGTTCAGCAGGCGCAAGGTGCGCTCGACCAGGTGCAGGCCAGCGTGCCCGTCCTCCTCGCGGCGCTCGATGCGGCGTCGAACGCCCTCGACGTGATGCTCGGTACACCTCCTGGCACGCACCGCGCAGAGCTGGGCTCGCCTTTCCCGATCCCCGTCGCGCCGGCGCTCGCGGAAATGGGCACGCCAGCCGATCTGCTGCAAAGACGTCCCGATCTGATCGCCGCCGAACGTCACCTCGCCGCCGCCAATGCGCGCATCGGCGCTGCGATCGGCGAGTACTACCCGACGGTCTCGCTGAACGCCTTCCTCGGCAGCGCGACTTCGGCCGCCGCCGGTACGTTGTTCTCGGGCGGCGCCAACCAGGCGGCCGGCCTCGTCGGGCTGCGCTGGCGACTGTTCGATTTCGCCCGCATCAGTGCCGATGTCGACGCGGCGAAAGGCGCCGACGCGCAGGCGCTCGCGGCATACCGGCAGGCCGTGCTCCGCGCCTCCGAGGACGTCGAAAACTCGCTCTCGTCATTGGTGAATCGAGAGGCGCAGGCTGCCACGCTGTCGCACGCCGAGTCGTCGTTTTCCCGCGCCAAGGATTCCTCGATGACCGCGTACCGCAGCGGTGCAGCGAGTTTCATCGACGTATTGCACGCCAACGAGACCCTGCTCCAGGCCGCCGACGCGCGTGCACAGGCACAGACGGAATCCGCTCGTGCAGCGATCTCGACGTTCAAGGCGCTCGGCGGCGGCTGGGACCCGACATCGCACGATGCGCAGACGTCGTTGACCTCACGCTGACGCCGCCGCCCTGCACTGGCGCGCGCAATGGAGCCTGCGCACGTTCCTGGTTCGCGCAATCGCGCATCGCGGGCGAATTGATTGCTCGCGGGGATTCGGTCTTTCGTCCAAAGCGCACACGGAATGCGATGTGCAGCAACTCGATGGCGATGATCAAGGCGTCGTCCATCGATCTGCCGCGGTATCGGGTCGGTCAGACATCGGCCAGGTTGGTCGCGGAACCCAAGCCCTCGACGCCAGACCGGCTCGGAGATCGGCACGCAGATGCTCTCCCCGATCTCGAACCGCACCTTGCCTGACTGTTCTCCGAGGCTTGAGTCGGCGGCCGACGTAAGCGAGAAAACGGAGACGTACGGACCGTTGCCGTGATTGCAGTTCCATTCGATGCGCCAGCAGATGAGCAAGCCTGAGCCGCGGAAGGCACAGGAAGCGTATGCAGGTCAGGTCAGACGCGTTTTCGTACTCGCCGGTTTCGATTCATATCAATGCTATTGTGATAAGAAAAGTTATCCGGATAGATTCGATAAACCCTCGAAGTACCCGACGTGTCCGAGCACACCATCGCGCAGCATTGACAGTACTTCTTCGCACGAATCCCGGATTTCACGGCGATTCGACGCGCGGTGTCGCCCCCGATTGCTGCTTCGTTCGCAGCCGCGTCGATTCCCCTTCCGCCGCAACGATCGCCGTCGCGGCCGCCCCGTTCTTTCCCGCATTTGTTCCCGCGACGCAAGACTGTTGGTTCACGGTGGGTGTTCGAACTCCGGCGCGACGCGCCTAAAGTCTGGTCCATCGGATTCATCGATCCGGTCGGCACCAACGCCGAAAACCAGTCACCTGTCGAGGCAAATCATGAGCACATCCAAAGTCATCATCGTCACCGGCGCATCGCAAGGCATCGGCGCGGAGACGGTCAACGCATTCCGCGCCCAGGGCCATCGGGTGGTCGCGACGTCCCGTTCGATCGGCGCGTCGGACGATCCCGATCTGGTCACCGTCGCGGGCGACATCGGCGACCCGGCTGTCGCGCGGCGGGTGGTCGATACCGCACTCGAGCGCTTCGGCCGGGTCGATACGCTCGTCAACAACGCCGGCGTGTTCATCGCGAAGCCGTTCACGCAGTACACCGCGGACGACTATGCGACCATCACCCGCGTGAACCTGGACGGGTTCTTCCACGTCACGCAGCGCGCGATCGCGGCGATGCAGCGCAACGGCGGCGGACACGTGGTCAGCATCACGACGAGCCTCGTCGACCACGCGAACAGCAACGTGCCGTCGGTGCTCGCATCGCTGACGAAAGGCGGGCTCAATGCGGCGACGAAGTCTCTCGCAATCGAGTACGCGAAGGCCGGCATCCGCGTGAATGCCGTGTCCCCCGGCATCATCAAGTCGCCGATGCATGCGCCCGACACGCACGCGACGCTCGCTTCGCTGCATCCGGTCGGCCGGATGGGCGAGATGAGCGACATCGTCGGCGCGATCCTGTATCTCGATTCGGCGCCGTTCGTTACCGGCGAGATCCTGCACGTGGATGGCGGCCAGAGCGCCGGGCATTGAGCGGCGACGATGGGAGACTGCGCTGACGCGAACGACGCGAACGACGCGAACGACGCGAACGACGCGAACGACGCGAACAACGCGAACGACGCGAACAACGCGAACAACGCGAACAACGCGAACGGTGAGCGGAGCGCGGCGGTCCGGCAACGGCGCAGCCGCGCCATTCGCGCCCCGCTCTGCCCCGTTGCCGGCATTCTCCCCGGACGCGCCTAGCGCGCCCGCTTGCCGGGCGCCTGTTGCAGATGTTCGACGAGAAAGTCGACGAAGACGCGCACGCGCGAAGACAGATAGCGCGCGTGGGGATACAGCAGCATGAACGGCCGCGACCGGCCGCCCTGGCCGGACAGCACCTCCGCGAGCGTGCCCTCGCGCAGATCCCGGTCGACGATGAAGCGATAGGTCTGGAACAGGCCCGCACCGCTGCGCGCGAGCGTGACGCCGGCGAGGACGTCGCCCGACGTGCCGTAGCCGCCGGTCGTCGCGACGTCGATTTCCGCCGAGCCGTCGTTGAACAACCACGGAACCGGCCGGCCGCTGCTCGGGAGCTCGAACTGGATGCATTCGTGCGCGTGCAGATCGTCGACGGCGCGCGGCACGCCGGCGCGTTTCAGGTAGCCGGGCGTCGCGACGACAACGAGTTCCGCATCCTCCAGCTTGCGCGCGACCAGGCTCGAATCCGCCGGCGCGCGGCCGCGGATCGCAAGATCGAAACCCTCCTCGGCGAAGTCGATGTTGCGGTTGCTCAGATGCGTTTCGACGCGCACGTCCGGATATCGCTCGCGAAACGCAGGTAACAGCGGCAACACGCGATAGTGTCCGTACGGCGTCGGCATGCTGATGCGCAGCACGCCGGCCGGCGTGGCCTGCTGACCCGTCGCTTCGCGCTCGGCGTCGACGAGCTGCGATAGCGCATCACGGCATTGCTCGAAATAGCGCCGGCCGGAATCGGTCAGGCGGATCTGCCGTGTCGTCCGCACGAACAGGCGTACGCCGAGACGCTCCTCGAGGCGCGCGACCGAGCGGCTGACCGCGGCCGGCGTGACGCTCGCAGCCGTCGCCGCGAGCGTGAAGCTGCCGAGTTCCGCGGCCAGGCAGAACAGCTCGATGCTGCCGAGCAGCAGGTCGTCGAATTTTCTCTGCATGGGGCGCTCCTGCTGCTTCGTGCGTGGCGTGGCCGGCAACGCGAACGTAGGCATCACGGAATCGCGCTCGCGGCGAGCCGGCGCGCGCCGTTTCGTCGCGTGACGCTGAAGCAGCGAGTGTGCATGAATCCCGGCCGGGAAACCAGCGTACCGACGACCGTCGCCGGCAACCGTTCGCGCCACATTGCGCCGCGCGCGATTCGTTACATCGCGTGTCGATTCAATTGCGCGAACGATATTTACCGGCTTCGACCGCCTCAATAGAGTGACTGCCAGAGACCCGTGCGAGTGAATCTTCCGAGCCTGGGCGCCACTCAATCTTCCCCGAAGGAGCAAGCGATGACGATCGAACAGAAGCTGGCCGAACTCGGCCTCACGTTACCCGAACCGCCGCAACCGCTCGGCAGCTACACGGCCGTCAGCGAAGCCGGCAACCTGTTGTTCATCTCCGGACAACTGCCGCTCGTCGACCGCAAGGTTGCCTATACAGGCCGCGTCGGCGAACGGCTGAACGTCGACGACGGGCGGCATGCGGCGCAACTCGCGGCGCTGAACGTGCTTGCGCAGATCCGCAAGCACCTCGGCGGATTCGACCGCCTGCATCACATCGTGCGTGTCGAGGGGCACGTTGCGTCGGCGGACGGCTTTTTCGGCCAGCCAGCCGTGATCGACGGCGCATCCGACCTGTTCGCCGCCGTGCTGGGCGACAAGGCCGGACATGCGCGCTCGGCGTTTTCCCAGCGCCAGTTGCCGGCCGACGCAGCCGTGATTCTGGTCGTGATCGCCGAAATCCGGCCGGCGTAGGCGCGTTGCCGTCGCGCGGGCAGTCGCCGTTTCGACGGCGGCTGCCCTGCCGGTGACTGGAATTCCGTGGGACGCGATCTTTTCGATATAAGGGATGGAACACCGCACATCCTTGCCTGGCAAGGCCGTACACGATCCGGATACATTGAAATACAAAATATCGTATACGATTTAATCGAATCCGCTTGACGGGGTTCGGCGTCTCGACCAAACTGCATCGCATGCGATCGAATCGCATTAGATAGAACCTTCCAACCTGACGGAGTGAACGATGAGCAAGATCGAAAAAGTGCTGTACACGGGCAAGACGCATACGACTTCCGGCGGCCGCGACGGCGCGGCGCGCAGTTCCGACGGTCGTCTCGACATCCAGCTGTCGTCGCCGGGCACCGCCGGAACCGGCACGAATCCGGAACAACTGTTCGCGGCCGGCTGGTCGGCCTGCTTCATCGGCGCGATGCAGCTCGCGGCACGTGCGGCGAAGGTGACGCTGCCGGCCGATCTCGCGGTCGATGCGGAAGTGGACCTGGGCATGGGCGGCAACGCGTACTTCCTGCAGGCCCGCCTGAACGTGAGCGCGCTGGGGCTCGACCGTGACGTCGTGCAGCACATCGTCGACACCGCGCATCAGACCTGCCCGTACTCGAAAGCGACGCGCGGCAACATCGACGTCGAAATCCGCATCGTCTGAACGTTGAATCGGGCGGCCAGGCGCCGCCCTCCCGAATCTCCTGCCATTTTCTTGTCGAGGTAAGTGATGAAAACCCAAGTGATCGCCGCCCTTCTCGTTGCCGCATCCGCCGCCGTTGCCGCACCCGCCTTTGCCAATGAAGCCGTCGTGACGCGTGCGCAAGTGCGTGCCGAGCTCGCCCAGCTGCAGCAAGCCGGCTATGTGCCGGGCCGCGCGAACGATCCGCACTATCCGGACGACCTGCAGGCCGCGCTGACGCGTATCCATGCGAACGACACCGCCGCAGCCGATACGGCGACGTCCGGTTACGGCAGCGACGCGGCAGCCGGCACGCAGTCGGGCAGCCGTCCTGCCATGCGGGTCGCCGAGCGCTCGATCTACTTCGGCCATTGAATGAAATCGCGATCGGCGCCGATTGCCGGCGTGCGACGCTCACACTCCGATCACTCTTTTCCGTCGAGGTAAATGATGAAGACCCAACTGATTGCTGCCCTGCTCGTCGCCGTGTCGACTTCCGCTGCCGCACCCGCATTCGCGACCGAAAGCACCGTCACGCGCGCGCAGGTGCGGGCGGAACTGGCCGCGCTCCAGAAGGCCGGCTACCTGCCGAATCGCCCGAACGATCCGAACTATCCGCAGAATCTGCAGGCCGCGCTGAAGCGGGTTCGCGACAACGCTGCGACAGCGGCCGATACCGACGCATCCGGTTACGGCAGCGACGCCGACGGCGCGACGCAAGCCGGCAGCCGGAACGTCGTTCGCACGGCCGAGCGCTCGATCTACTTCGGTCATTGAGCACCGCGCCGAAATCGGCGACGTCATCCATCAAATAAAGCGTATGCGATGTAATCGAATGCGCTTTTGTTCGTCTGAGACCTGAATGGACGATCGCGTCTATGCTGTGCGACGAACGACCTTCAATCAGGGAGCAGGCAATGCGGCAAGCAACGACGGGGAACGAAGGAAGCGGAGCGCATCCGCTCGACAACGCCGTGTGGCATGCGCTCGCCGGCGAGCAGCAGCGTTTTGCGCTCGGCGACGAGCGCGCGCGGCGCTTTCCTCCCGAACTCGCGCCGTTTGCCGGCCTCGCCGAGCGCAGCCCCGCCGCTTTCGACGCGTTGCGCGCATTGATCGACACGCACGGGCCCGCGGCACTGGTCACGCCTGACGAGATCCCGACGCCGGGCGGATGTTCCGTGGTCCGGCGCGCGGTGCTGCATCAGATGATCTGGCAGGGAACGCCTGACGATGCGCAGCCGCTGGAGCATGTCCGGCTGACCGACGGCGACGTACCGGCCATGCTCGAGCTGATCGCGGCGACGGAGCCGGGTCCGTTCGGCCCGCGCACGATCGAATTCGGTGGCTATCTCGGTGTACGGAGAGAAGGACGGCTCGTGGCGATGGCCGGTCAGCGACTGACTGCCGGCGGCCATACGGAGATCAGCGCCGTGTGCGTGGATCCCGCCTTTCGCGGCCAGGGCCTCGCGGCCGGACTGATCCGCGCATTGATCGCGCGGATTCGTGCGCGGGCGGAAACGCCGTTTCTGCATGTGCTGTCGTCGAATCGCGTCGCAATCGAGCGCTATCTGGCGCTCGGTTTCGCGATCCGTCGCGACATGCAATTGCTGGTGTTGGGGCGTGAGGATACCGGGACGGGCCAGCCCGAGCGTCACCCGTAAGCAACCGAGCGCAGCATTGCAAAAGTCGGTCCGGACGGCCGGAAAAGCATGGAAATCGTGGAGGAAGCCGGCTGCAATCGTATCGCCGGCTCGACATCGAGCCGGCGGCCAGGCTATTCGTGCTTTACTCGTCGATCGAATCGATCAGGTTGCCGCGCAGCGTGACGATCGCCTTCTGCATCTTCGCGAATTCGTCGGGTTTGAGCCCGGTGGCTTCGACGAGATTCATGTCGAGCCCCTTCTCGCGCACGCGGCGACCGCTTTTCGTCAGGCTCACGACCACCTGGCGCTCGTCCGACGGATCGCGGTGCCGTTCCAGATAACCCATCGCCTCGAGCTTCTTCAGGATCGGCGTCAGCGTGTTCGATTCGAGGAACAGCTTTTCGCCGAGCTGCCCGACCGTCTGGTCGCCCTCCTCCCACAGCGCAATGATCGTGATGTATTGCGTGTACGTGAGGCCGAGCTCCTCGAGGATCGGCTTGTAGGCCTTGCCGAACGCGAGGTTCGTCGAGTAGATCGCAAAGCACAGGAACTCGGACAGCTTCGGCGTGGCGGGCGATTGGGTTTCGGTCGGTTTCATGAGCATCCTCCATCGACACGGGAGCGTGTCGCAGATGAATGCATTATATATCGCATGCGATCTTATCGGAAGCTTGATTATCGTTTCCGATCGACAGCACGCGACGCGAGCGATGCCCGCTCACGCTCAGGCTCGATCGCCGTCGTTCCGGCCCCGGCGCTCGCCGTGCCGTTGCCGGCTGATCGACAGCAGCGAACACTGCACCGGATGCGCGATTTCGGTCGCGAGGCCGCCCGCGGCGAACAGCAGGATCGTCAGCCAGCGTTTCATGCATCCTCCACGACGGACAGGCTCGCGCCGTCGGCGACGGTCGCATCGAGCGCATACGGATCGACGCCTTCGAGGCAGCCGAGATTGACGCGCCAGCACGCGGGATCCTTGCGCGTCTGATGAAACGGGTAGATGCCGCACCGGCTGCAGAAAAAGTGACGGGCCGTGCGCGTGTTGAAATGGTAGGTCGTCAGCGCGTCCTCGCCTGCGACGATCTTCAGGTCGGCGGCGGGGAACATCGGGCTCATCAGCGCGCCGCGACGGCGGCAAAGGCTGCAGTTGCAGCGAACGGCCGGCGCAAGCGCGGTCCGGACCTGGAATTTCACGGCGCCGCAATGGCAGGATCCGTTGAACCATGTAGCAGACATGTCGTGCTCCTCGAGAGGTGATGTCTGCTTTATAACGAACCCGGGCGGACGCGTTGTATCGCTCTGTATCCGCGCGGTGCGCAGACACAGAGCATTGCAATTTTGTCGCGAACGGTGCGGATTTCAGCGCCTTCCGGCACGTCCGCCGCGCGCCGCGTGATCCGGCACTCAGTCCAGCGCGTGCTGCAGCCGCGCGATGGCTGCCCGCGTCTCGCGCTCGAGCGTCGCGAACAGTTCCGCCGCCGGCAGCGACCGCACGAGCGGCGCCGCCTGCCCTGCCCACTGCGCGCCGTAGCCGAACTCGCCCTTCGCCTTCGCGGCCGCATGCAGCGCCTTGCCGGCGTCGTACGCGATCGGATAGGCGGGCGTCGCCGGTGCGTGCGGATCGTCGCCGAGCGCGGTCAGCCGGTTCGCGATGCCGCGCGCGACACGGCCGGAGATCGCGGTCGTGAAGGTCGTGCGGTGCGCCGTGTCGCCGAGGATCGCGCGGCGATAACCGTCGTCGATCGACGTTTCGGGACACGCGACGAACGCCGTGCCGAGTTGCGCGGCCTGCGCACCGAGCGCGAGCGCCGCGGCGATGCCGTCGCCGTCCATGATGCCGCCGGCGGCGATCACCGGCAGCGCGCATTCGCGCACGAGCAGTCGCGTCAGCGCGAACGTGCCGAGCCGGTCGTCGTGCGCCGTCGAGTCGAATACGCCGCGATGCCCGCCGGCCTCGATGCCCTGCGCGACGATCGCATCGATGCCGGCCGCGGCGATCTGGCGGGCTTCGTCGGGATGCGTCGCGGACGCGAACAGCGTGATGCCGGCGCGCTTGAGCATCGCGATCGCCTCGTCGGACGGCAACCCGAAATGAAAGCTCACGACCGCCGGTTTTTCCTCGAGCAACATCGCGAGCATCGCATCGTCCGCGACGAAGCTCGTGTAGATCTCCGACAGCGCCGCCGGCGGCGTCGCGCCGTATTCGCGGAATGTCGGCGCGAGCCATTCGAGCCACGCGCGTTCGACGACGGCATCGGCCCGCGCCGGCTGGTGGCAGAACAGGTTGATGTTGAACGGCCGGTCGGTGAGCGCGCGCGTGTCGCGGATCATCTTGCGCGCGCCGTCGGCGTTCGTCGCGCCGACGCCGAGCGAGCCGAGCCCGCCCGCGTTCGACACGGCAGCCGCCAGCGCGGGCGTGCTGACGCCGGCCATCGGCGCCTGGATGATCGGAGTGCGGACGCCGAGCGTGCGCAGCAGCGTCCGGTTGTCGGTCGGTCGATTCATGTCGTTGCCTCCTGCAACGTCCGGGATCGGAAGGCTCGGGCCGGCTGCCGGCCGAAGCGGCTTGGGTGGGTCCGGCGACGTCGCGGATGCGCGGTGCGTTGCGTGGACCCTGTCATGCGAATGCGAATGCGAAAGCGGTGCCGGGTACGGCGGCTGACCAAACGACGACGCGGCCGTCGCGACGCGTGGTTGCGGCGTCGCCTCCGCACGGCGTGCGAACCGGCCGCCCCGCAACTGCGCCCATGCTACGCCAGAGCGCCGCCCGCGGGCCAGCGCGCAGCGCTTCTACCGGCTGCGCACCCGATACGCGAGCGCCGCGCAGGCCGCCAGCAGCGCGGCCGTCACGAAGAACACCGAATGCAGGCCGAGCGCGACGCCGATCTGGCCGCCGATCACCGGGCCGATCACCTGCCCGCCGAACTGCGCGGACTGCAGGTAGCCTAGCATCTGGCCCGTCGCGCGCTCGTCGACCGACTGCCGGACCAGCTTCCCGATCGACGGCAGCAACCCGGCGAGCGTCATCCCCATCAGCACGCGCAGCGCGGCGAGATGCCACCAGTGCGTGACGAACGCCTGCGGCAGCATCGCGAGCGCGGTCAGCAGCAGGCAGCCGACGATCACGTTCCAGCTGCCGATCCGGTCGGCGAGCGCGCCGAGCCGCGCGGCGGTCAGCATGCTGCCGAGTGCGGAGCCGGCCATCACGACGCCGGCGATGCGCGCCAGATGACTGCCGTCCACGCCGAGCCCGCCGATATAGACCGTGATGATCGGCTCGATCGACATGTTCGCGAGCAGCACCATCATCGCCGTCACGAGCAGCGCGGCGACCGCCACGCGATCGGTGCGCCGGGCCGGGTTCGCCGACGTTGCGCGGGCGTGCCGCGCGTGCGCGTCGGTGGCCGGATCGAAGTCCTCCTTCACGACGACGATCGTCAGCAGCGCGGCGACGGCGATCATCGCGCCACCCGCGAAAAACGTGCCGCGAATGCCGAGCCAGCCCGGCAGCAGGCCGCCGACCAGCGGCCCGACGAGATTGCCCGCGAGCGCGCCGGTCGACAGGATGCCGAGCGCCCAGCCCGCGCGTTCGCGCGGCGCCTGGGTGCCGACCATCACGGTCGACGCGGACGCATAGCCGCCGACGAGCCCGGCGATCAGCCGCAGTGCCACGAGTTCCACCACGTTGTGCGCGACGCCGATCAGCGACATCACGACGGCCATCCCGAGCGCCGCGCGCACGAGCATCGGCTTGCGGCCGAAGCGATCCGCGAGGCGGCCCCACAGCGGTGCGGTGACGGCCGTGCCGAGAAACGTCGCGCCGAACGCGACGCCCGACCACTGGATCACGGCCGACTGCGCGTCGACGCCGAGCTGCCGCACGTACAGCGGCAGGAACGGCAGCAGCATGCTGAGACTCACGAGCGTCGTGAACGACCCGAACACGCACACGGCGAGATTGCGGCGCCAGTAGCGCGCATTGCGTTCGGCGTAGCCGGCGCTCGAGCGGCCGGCGTGTGCGGCGGCCGGTGGGTGGGCGGTCGTGCTCATCGCGCCTTCGCCGAGGAGATCATGTCGACCGCGAGCGCCAGCAACAGCGCGGCGGTGCCGACGCCGAACAGCGCTTCGTAACGGCCGCCGCTCGATGCGAACAGGTACGACAGACCGTAGGCGGCGACCGCCTGCATGATCGCGAAGCTGGTCGTCGCGCTGCGCCATGCGCGCTTCGCGACCGACGGATGATGCGCGAGCAACTCGTTCACGCGGCCCAGCGCGAGCGGCACGATGCCGGGCGTGAACGCGCCGACGAGCAGGCTCGACACGATCAGCGCGGCCGGGCCCAGGCCGAGCAGCGGCAGCGCGACCGCGACGGCTTCGATCGCGAATGCGATCCGCAGTGCGCGGCCGAAGCCCGCACGGTCGGCCAGATGCCCGCACGCGAGCGGCCCGACGATCGCGCCGAGGCCGTACAGCACCCAGTACTGCGCGCCCGCGTCGACGCCCTTGCCGAGTCCGCGCGCGACGTAGTCGACGAGGAAGATCATGTGCGGGACGAGCCCGACCGCGTTGAGCCCGTATTCGACGTACAGCGCGCGCAGGCTGCCGGCCGGCAGGTTGCGCGCGTGCGCGGCATGCGCCGCGGCGGCTGCGGGCTGTGCGTCGTCGGCCGGCCAGCCGCGCCACGCGACGGCGGTCAGCAGCAGCGACACGATCGCGAGCCCGAGCCACGTGACGGTGAGCCCTTGCCGCAGCAGGATCGGCACGATCGTGCCCGATGCCGCGATGCCGAGCCCGATCCCGGTGAAGATGCCGCCGCTCGCGAAACCGCGCCGCGACGGCGGCACGTGCGTGAGGATCGCCGGCGCCGCGAGCACCATCAGCGCCCCGCCCGACAGGCCGGACGCGAACCGCCACACGAAGAACCACAGGAACGACACGGGCGCCGCGCACGCGACGAATGCGAGCGTCGCGAGCAGCATCATCGCGCGCAGCACGGCGGTCGAGCCAGCGCGGCGCGCGAGCGTGCCGGCGACCAGCGCGCCGGCCAGATAGCCGCCGAGGTTGGCCGCCCCGAGATACGCGGCGGTGGACGCGGGAAACCAGTGCGCACCGATGATCGCCGGCAAGAGCGGCGTGTACGCAAAGCGCGCCAGGCCGATGCCGATCAGGCTCGCACTGGCGCCGGATACCGTGCCGCGCCACACGTTGAACGCGGGG
Organism: Burkholderia sp. BCC1998; assembly: GCF_905339875.1. NCBI lineage: Bacteria > Pseudomonadati > Pseudomonadota > Betaproteobacteria > Burkholderiales > Burkholderiaceae > Burkholderia > Burkholderia sp. BCC1998. The sequence goes on along the minus strand of NZ_CAJPHE010000013.1, from coordinate 186,948 downwards.
GCGTGCGGCCGGTCGAGAAGCGCTTGTTGCATGGAGACCTCCCATTCGCTGGGCGGATGCACGCGCATCCGCCGGTTGATGGAAGTCTAGATTGAACCGGGTATCGGGAGAATCCATGCAGCACGGAAGCCATTCTTCCGTAACGCGATTCAATCTCCGTCGGTGATGGCCGCCAGCTGCGCGAAATGCTCGCGCAATCGCGGCGCGGCGAAATCGACGAACGTCCGCACCTTCGGCACCGACAGGCGTCCGTAAGGCGTGACCAGATGAATCGGCAGCGGCGCGTGCTCGCTGTCGCGCAGCACGATGCGCAGCGCGCCGTCCCGCACCGGCTCCGCGACGTGATACGAAAACAGCCGCGTGACGCCGTGACCGGCGAGCGCCGACGCGAGCGCGCCGCGGATCGTGTTGACGATGAAGCGCGGCGCGAACTGGACCACTTGCGGCAGCGCCGACGGCGCGGACGGCGGAAAGCTCCACGAATCGAGCCCGAAGTGCGTCATCGAGATGATCCGGTGCCGGGCGAGATCGGCCGGCGCGGTAATCGGCGGATGGTTCGCAAGGTAGTCCGGCGACGCGACGACGACACGCCGCACCGCACCGACCGGCATCGCGACGAGCGTCGAATCGCTCAGGTGCGCGATACGCAGCGCGACGTCGATGCCCTCGTCGATCAGGCTGACGGGACGGTCGAGCAGTTGCAGGCGAATCGACACGGCCGGATGGCGGTCGATGAATTCGTCGATGAGCGCACGCAGCACGTCTTCGCCCGCGGCGACCGGTGCGGTGATCGTCAGCAGGCCGCGCGGCGCCGAGCGTTCGTCGGCGATCAGCATGTCGGCTTCCTCGAGATCCGCGAGGATGCGGCGGCACGCTGCCGCGTAACGTTCACCGGCTTCGCTCAAACGGATCGTCCGGGTGGTCCGGTACAGCAGCGCGGTGCCCGTGTGTTCCTCGAGAAACGCGAGCGCGCGGCTGACGGCCGCCGGCGAGCGGCCCAGGCGGCGGCTCGCGCCCGCGAGGCTGCCCTCGTCGAGCGTGGCGACGAACACCTTCATCGCATCGATTCGGTCCATGTCGTGTGCGGGGGCGCGTGGGTTCGTGTCGTGGGCGGGAAAAGCCAGCGAGCAGTCTACCGTACGCGTTGCGCAACGCGGGGGCAGCGCGGTCGCGCCGCTTCGTGAAATACTTCGGCCACGCGTCCTTGCGGAACTTCGAGATGACCGACTTGCCTGCCGTGCCCGCGTTGCGTTGCGTCGTCATGCGTTGCGCGTCGGCGTGCGTCGTCGCGTGGCTGGTCGCCGGGCCGGCGATGGCCGGCTCGTCCGCGGTGTCGCCGCCCGGGTTGCCGGCGCCCGCAATCCGCACGCCGCAACGCATCCTGTTCGTCGGCGACAGCCTCACGCACGGCCGTTACACGCCCGTGCGTTCGTACGGCGCGATGCATGCCGGCCGTCAGGCCGCAGGCGCGGCCGCGGCGCGGGTGATCGACGAGAACTTCGGGCAGACCGGCGCCCGCGCGGAACGCGAGCCGGGCCCGTGGGGCGGGATTCCGGGCATCTTCGCGCGGTTTGCCGTCGAAGCCGGGCTCGACTATGACGTCCATCTCGAAGCGATGTCGGCGACGAGTCTCGCCAAACACGACCGCGTTGCATCGGACGTGATCGACCGGCCTGTCTGGGACGCGGTCGTGCTGCAGAAGTTGAGCGCGAAGCCGCTGCCGTTCGTGCTCACGCATAGCCGTGCCAGCGATCCCGCCGCCTTCTGCGCGAGCGTCGCGAAGATCGCGCGCGGCATTCGCGCTGCTGCACCGCAAGCGCGCGTCTATCTGTACGAAACCTGGCCGGGCGCCGATCTCGCGAAGGCGCTGGCGGGCGAGCCGGGCAGCGCCGGCTTTCACGCGCGCTACGTCGAGCGTCTCGCCGACCTCGTCGCCGCGTATCGCGATGCATTCGAACGCGCCCGCCGCACCGATCCGTCGATCGTGGCCGTCGCGCCGGTCGGCCGCGCATGGCAGCGCGCGTGGATGGCGGGCATCGCCGATGCCGATCCGTATGCGCCGTCGGGTGCCCCGCTGCTGTGGTACGGCATGCGCGCGCACAACGACCCGCCGATCTCGCGGCTCGACTATCAGCATCCGGGCGTGACGGGCGCTTACCTCAGCGCGCTCGTGCTGTTCCAGCAGATCGCCGGCGTCGACGTGCGCACCCTGGGCGCGCGGGAGCAAGCAGCCGCGCAGCTCGGCATCGCGCCGGACCTGGCGGTGAAGCTGCAGGCGGTTGCGTCGGAGACGGTGCGGCATGAACGGGCCGACGTCGGGGTCGGGACCGGCACCGATGCCGGTGCGGCGGCGACGGATGAACGGTCCGATCCGTGCGCGTCGCCATGAGCCGGATGGGCAGACGAGCGGCGGCGCTGCACATTCGGTGCGTCGCAGCGATCGATGAACGCTGACGAATGCAAGGTCCCGCGGCGTCGCTTTGCCTTTCCGTCGCGCGGCGCCGGCGGATTGACCGAGGATACCGAACCGTGCGGTACGCCATCACCATCACCGGCCGCCGAATCCGCGCAGCGCGGCCTATCGTTTTCCCTGCCCTGACCTTCCAGCTTCGGCTCGCCTTCCGTCCGACGCCCGCCCAGCGGGCGTTTCCCGGCCTTTCTGCGCGGGAAAGGATGCTTGAAGCATCCGCAATTATCGCGTCGCGCAAATTCGCCGACCATGTTTCGGACGATCGGCGCCATCCCGCGCATCCGGCCTTTCGCGGGCCTTGCGGGCACGTGCGCCGCGTCGCGCGACCGGGCCCGTGATGCCGGCCGCGAATAGCCGCGAACGGCCGGGCATCGCGCCACGGCAAATCGATAATCAGGAGACACGATGAACAGCCAATCCCTCGACCTTGGCGGCACCGCGGGCGGCCCCGCGTCCGCCGCAGCGTCCGCGGCCCGGGCCGGCGCCGATGCGACGGCCCTGCCCGCCCGCGGCATCACGCTCGGCGAATTCATGGACGACCTGCCGGTCGGTGCGCTGCACCGGTTCGTCGTCTGGGTGATCGGCATCGGGCTGTTCTTCGACATGTACGAGATCTTCCTCGTCAGCACGATCGGCTCCGCGCTGCAGCACGAATACGGGCTCAGCCGGCAAAGCGCCGATTTCAAGCTGCTGCTCGCGTCGGCATTCATCGGAATGTTCGTCGGCGCGCTGTGTCTCGGCAGCCTCGCCGACCGCATCGGCCGGCGCAAGGCGTTCCTGATGACGCTCGTCTGGTACAGCGCGTTCTCGCTGATCGGCGCGTTCTCCGTGAACGCCGACATGCTCGTCGCATGCCGGTTCCTGACGGGCATTGGCGTCGGCGCGATCTACCCGGTCGCCGACAGCTTCCTGTCCGAAATCCTGCCGAAGGACAAGCGCGGACGGCTTGCCGCATGGGCCTATACGACTTCGTACGTCGCCGTGCCGCTGGTCGGCTTCCTCGCGCTGTGGCTGAATCCGCTGCACGTCGCGGGCGTGGCCGGCTGGCGCATCATCCTCGCGATCGGCAGCCTCGGCGCCGTGTACGTGCTGCTGGTCCAGCATCGTCTGCCGGAAAGCCCGCGCTGGCTGCTCGCGCAGGGCCGCGCCGCGGATGCGCATGCCGCGGCGAAGCGCTTCGCGGACAGCGCGGGGGTGCGCGTGCCCGACCAGTTCGCGGCATCGGCCGAACCGCAGCGGCCGCTGCGCGTCGGCGAGCGCATCGCGCTGCTGCGCCGCCGGCCCTACGGCGCGCGCTACCTGATGCTCGCGGTGTTCCACCTGTTCCAGGGCTTCGGCTATTACGGCTTCGGCACGCTTGCGAGCACGGTCGTCAAGAGCCGCGGGTTCGACGTGACCGACAGCACGCTGTTCATCGCACTGTCGTTCATCGGTTATCCGATCGGCTCGCTGCTGTCGATTCCGCTGCTGAACTGGATCGAGCGCCGCACGCTCGTGATCGTGTCGATCCTGTCGATCGCCGCGTTCGGGCTGTGCTTCGCGTATTCGGGCAATACGGCGCTGATCGTCTGTTTCGGGTTCCTGACGACCTGCGCGTCGAACGTGTTCAGCAACGCGTATCACGTGTATCAGGCGGAGATCTTCCCGGCGCGCGTGCGTTCGACCGCGATCGGCAGCACCTACTCGCTGTCGCGCATCGTCAGCGGCGCGCTGCCGTTCGTGCTGCTGCCGGTGCTGGCCAAACACGGCGCGGGAGCGATGTTCGGCGTGATCTCGGTCGCGCTCGGCATCGTCGCGGTCACGCTGCGCATGCTCGGGCCGCTGACCACGCGGCGCAGCCAGGACGACATCAACCCGGTATGACACGGTATGCGGCACGGGGCATGCGTGCCCCGTGCGTCGCGCCTGGCGCGCGTTGAACGCAGGTCGCGCATTCCTCGCATTCAGCGCGCCGACATGAAATCGAACAGCTTCGCGATGTCCGTGGTCAGCACGGTGCCGGCCTTCACGCCGACCCACAGCGTGCGCGTCGCCCACGCGTCGTCGAGCGTCACGACGCCGAGCCGCGCCGCGCGCTCGCCCGTCACCGCATCGCGCGGCAGCACGCCGATCCCGAGCCCGGCCTCGATCATCCGGCTCACGCCGTCGAAATTCGATACCTGGATGCGCAGCTTCAGCGAGCGCTCGGCCGCGAACGCGGCGTCGGTCATCCGCGCGAGCAGCGAACTGCCGTCGCTCAGGCCGACGTAGTCTTCATCGAGCGTCTCCGCGAAGCGGATGCTGTCGCGCGCGGCGAAGCGATGCCCGCGCGGCACGAGCAGCACGAGCTCGTCGCGCCGGTACAGCCGGCGTTCGATGCCGGGCGCCGGCACGTTGTCCGCGAACACGCCGAGATCGGCCTTGCCGGACCCGAGCGCATCGACGATCTCGTGACTCAGCCTTTCCTCGAGACTGACCTTGATGCCCGGGTTGTCGGTCAGGAACGCGGCGAGATCGGCCGGCAGGAACTGGACGATCGCCGACGTATTGGTCCACACGTGAATGTGGCCGCGCACGCCGGCGACGTAATCGCTCATCTCGTGCGCCATCCGGTTCACCTGCTCGATCACCTTCGCCGCATGTTCGAGCAGTGCGCGGCCCGCGGGCGTCAGCTCGACGCCGCGCGCATGCCGGACGAACAGCGCGCTGCCGGTCACGCTCTCGAGTTCGGCGATCCGCTTGCTGACCGCGGACAACGTGAGCTGACCGTGTTCGGCCGCCTTGGTCAGGCTGCCGTGCTCGGCGACGAGCGCGAACACGCGCAGCGACTGCAGATCGAAATGAAGCGGGTTCACCATGACGAAGATCCTGAGGTGTGCCATGCGGCGCGTGCGAACGGCGCCCGACCGGCTTGATGCCGATCATACGCCCGGCCATGCACGCGGCGAAATCGCGCGAAACGATGCAGGACGGCGCGCTCAGCGCGGCGCGATCGCCTGCAGTGCGGCGAGCATCGCGCTGTCCGGTCGCGCGAGATCGTCGAGTACCGTGAAGTGCTGCATGCCCGGCAGCCACGCGCGCGCAACCGGTTCGCCGGCCGCCTCGCATGCGTGCGCGTATTCATGTGCATGGCGCACGAGCTCCGGCAACTCGGCCGCGCCGACCGCGACGACGGTCGGCGCACCGGGGCCGACATGACGCAGCGGGCTGTAGGCGGCGATTTCCTGCGCGGTGAGTCGAAGCTTCTCGCCGAGCACGCACAGCGAGATCGGCTCGAGATCGACGAGCGGGCTGATCGCAAGCGCCGACACGACCGCCGGATGCGCGCGATACACGGCGCTCAGGTGACCGCCTGCCGAGTGGCCGCTCAGGTGGATCGGCCGGCCGCCGGTGCCGATGCGATCGGGATCGGCCGCGAGATGGTCGAGCAGCGCGCCGATCTCGCCGACGATGTCGGTCATCGATGCAGCCGGTGCGAGCGTGTATTCGGCGAGCACGACATCGAACCCGCGTGCGAGCGGCCCGGCGGCCGCGTACGCGAAATCTTCCTTCGCGCAGTGCTGCCAGTAGCCGCCGTGAATGAACACGAACAGCGGCGCGCCGGGCCGGCCGCAGCGCAGCCAGTCGAAGCGCTGCGCGGGGCGCGACCCGTAACGCAGGTCGCGCTGCGCGGGCGTCGCGGCGTAAAGCGCGGCACTGCGTGCCTGGCAGGACGCGAGTACCGCGGGGAAGTCGGGAATGGCCTTCGTGTTCAGGTAAGCGGCGTCGAGCGCCGCGCGGTCCATGCCGCGATAGAGGATCGTCATTCGGAATGTGCGTGGGTCGGATTGCGGATCCGCGGGACGCGCGTCGCGCCCGCTGCGAAGGCGGCGGACGGACCGGCGCCGATGCACGCCATTATCCGCAGTGCAACGCGGCGCGCCTATCCGGAATCGGCGGGTGCGGTACGCGCCTGTCCGCTTTCGGCGGAGGATTGCTGCGTGGCGGGCGCATCGCGCCGGCGCATGCGGAACCGGCAGAACCGACGCGATGCTGCGCCCACGCCGCACGACAGCTCGGCATGACCGCTGCGCGCGCCGCGCAATTCAACGCAACGCAACTCAGATCAGCTCGGAGATCTCGATCAGGTTCAGGTCCGGGTCGCGCACGTACACCGACCGGATCTTCTGCGTCGCACCGGTGCGCTCGACGGGCCCTTCGACGATCGGCCATTCGACGCGGTGCAGATGCGCGATCACGTCGTCGAGCGGCACCGACGCGATGAAGCACAGGTCGAGCGCGCCGGGCACCGGCACGTGCGCCTTCGGCTCGAACTCCGCGCCGCGCACGTGCAGGTTGATCTTCTGGTTGCCGAAGCGGAACGCGAGCCGGCCCGCGCCGAAGGTTTCGAGCTGCATCTGCAGCACTTCGGTATAGAAATGCTTCGTCCGCTCCGGATCGACGCAAGTCAGCACGAGGTGGTCGAGGTGGTCAATCAGTGCCATGTGATTCGCTCCGGTTCGGTTACGAGAAAGCCCGCTGCGCCGGCATGTGGCCGGCTTCGGCGCGCGGCGGCGGATGCAGGTCCGAGCGGCGCCCGGCCTTCAGGATCTGGCTCGGCACGTCATGCCCGATCAGCGCGGGCAACCGCGCGGCCGCGGCGAGTACGCCCGCGAGGTCGACACCCGTATCGTAGCCGTCGAGCGCGAGCATGTGCACGAGCTCCTCGGTGCACGCGTTGCCGGTCGCGCCCGGCGCGTACGGACAGCCGCCGAGGCCGCCGAGCGATGCGTCGAAGCGGTCGATGCCGGCGTCGAGCGCGGCGAGCGTGTTCGCGAGCGCCATGCCGCGCGTGTTGTGAAAGTGCAGCGTGAGCTGCAGCGCACCGAAGCGTTCGCGCGCGCGTTCGGCCAGATCGCGCACCTGGGACGGATACGCCATGCCGGTCGTGTCGCACAGCGTGAAGCCGTGGACGCCGAGATCCGCGAAGCGCTGCATCCACGCGAGCACGGTTTCCGCGCGCACGTCGCCTTCCATCGGGCAGCCCATCGCGGTCGACAGCGACACGTTGAGCGCGACGCCCGTGCCGCGCACCGTGTCGATCACGTCGCGCAGTTGCGCGAACGACTGCTCGCGTGTCATCCGCAGGTTCGTGCGGTTGTGGCTCTCGCTCGTCGACATCACGAGGTTCACCTCGTCGACGCCGCACGACAGCGCGCGTTCCGCGCCGCGCACGTTCGGCACGAGCACCGTATAGACGACGCCCGGCGCGCGCACGATGCCGTGCATCACGGCCTCCGCGTCGCGCAGCGCGGGGATCGCCTTCGGCGACGTGAACGACGTGACCTCGATCTTCGCGTAGCCGCACGCGCTCAACGCGTCGACGAGCGCGATCTTGTCGTCGGTGTCGACGAACGCCGCTTCATTCTGGAAACCGTCGCGTGTCGCGACTTCTTGAATATAAAGTCGTTGGGGATGGGGCTGGTTCATGTCGTCGTCCCGGTGGCGGGTTGGTCGCTTCAGATCACGCCGCGCGTGCGCCAGTCGTCGCGCGTCGCGGCATCGATGCCGATCGATTCGAGTACCGCGTCGGTATCGGCGCCGAGCGCGGGTGCCGGACGCTCGATGCATCCGGGCGTCGCGCCGAGTTTCGGCACGATGCCCGGCACGAGCACGGGCGTGCCGTCGGGCAGCGCGGCGTCGACGATCATGTCGCGTGCGCGGTAATGCGGATCGGCCGCGATGTCCGCGACGTCGTAGATGCGCCCGGACGGGATGCGTGCGTCGTGCAGCGCGGCGAGCACGTCGTCGAGATCGTGCCGCGCGCTCCATTCGCCGATCGCCGCGTCGATGCGCGCGACCTGCGCGACGCGCCCGTCGTTGTGCGCGAGCGCGGGATCGTCGCCGAGATCGGGGCGCCCGATCAGCGCCATCAGGCGCCGGAAGATGCTGTCGCCGTTGCCGGCGATCAGCGCGTACCTGCCGTCGCGGCAGCGGTACGCGTTGGTCGGCGCGATGCCCGGCAGGCTGCTGCCGGCCGGCTCGCGCACCGCGCCGAACGCCGAGTATTCGGGCAGCAGGCTTTCCATCATGTTGAAGACGGATTCGTACAGCGCAACGTCGACGACCTGCCCCTTGCCGCCCTGCTGTTCGCGATGGCGCAGCGCGAGCAGGATGCCGATCACGCCGTGCAGCGCCGACAGCGAATCGCCGAGCGACACGCCGACGCGCACCGGCGTGCGGCCGGGCTCGCCGGTCAGGTGGCGCAGGCCGCCCATCGCTTCGGCGATCACGCCGAAGCCGGGCCGGTCGCGATACGGGCCGGTCTGGCCGAAGCCCGATACGCGCAGCATCACGAGCCGCGGGTTGATCGCGGACAGCGTCTCCCAGTCGAGCCCCCAGCCTTCCAGCGTGCCGGGCCGGAAGTTCTCGATCAGCACGTCGGTCCCGGCGACGAGGCGGCGCACGACGTCCTGCCCTTCGGGCGTGCGCAGGTCGAGCGCGAGCGAGCGCTTGTTGCGCGACTGCGCGGCCCACCAGACCGACGTGCCGTCGTGCAGCAGCCGCCATTTGCGCAGCGGGTCGCCGACGCCGGGCGGCTCCACCTTGATCACGTCCGCGCCGAATTCGGCGAGCATCCGGCCCGCAAACGGACCGGCGATCAGTTGGCCGAGTTCCAGCACGCGGATACCGTCCAGGGGGCGCGTCATGACTGTCTCCTGAAAATCGTGTTGTCGATGACGGCGATCATGACGGCGTTCGCATCCGGCGAAAATCGATCGATGCTCAACCAGCCTTTCCTGAACGGAAAGGGGCGCATGGCTCATTTCGCGGGCCAGCACGGCGGCTTCGTCGAGCGCCGCACACGCATCGTCCCGGCGGCGCCCGCGTGCGCCATCGCCTGCTGCAGCACGACGGGGCGCCGCCACGGCGGCCCGTGCGACGGAACAGTGAACCTGGACGTCGTCGGGCCGGCCGTGCACGGATGGCACCGACGTTTTCCGCGCGGGAAAGCGCGCTCGCGCAATGCGCAAGCCCGATCGCATGCGCCGTTGGCAGAATCATTGCCGTTGCGCGCCCGCCGGGCGCCCGTCAGCGAGGCCCGCCATGTTTTCCAGTTCCTCTCCCGCGCAGATCGTGTTTCTCGACCGCGCGACGCTGTCGCCGCAGACCGTGCTGAAGCCGTTTCCGTTTCCGCACGCGCTGCGGACCTTCGAACGGACGACAACGGACGAAGTGGCCGCGCGTATCGGCGCCGCGGACATCGTCGTGACCAACAAGGTCCGGCTCGACGCGACGGCGCTCGACCGTGCGCCACACCTGAAAATGATCGCGATCGCCGCGACGGGTACCGACATCGTCGATCTCGATGCGTGCGCCGCGCGCGGCATCGTCGTCAGCAACATTCGCGGGTATGCGGTGCGCACCGTACCCGAACACACGTTCGCGCTGATCTTCGCGCTGCGGCGCAGCCTCGTCGCGTATCGCGACGCGGTGCGCGCGGGGCGCTGGCTCGACAGCGGACAGTTCTGCTTCTTCGATCACCCGATCCGCGACCTGGCCGGCGCGACGCTCGGGATCGTCGGCGACGGCATGCTCGGCCGTGCGGTGGCCGGCATCGCCCGCGCGCTCGGCATGCGCGTGCTGTTTGCCGCGCACGGCGCTTCGCGGAGCGCCGGGCATGTGCCGCTCGACACGCTGCTGCGCGACAGCGACGTGATCACGCTGCACTGCCCGCTCACGCCGGCGACCCGCGGCCTGATCGACGCGGCCGCGTTCGCGCGGATGGCGCGCCGGCCGCTGCTGATCAACACCGCGCGCGGCGGGCTCGTGGATGAAGGTGCACTCGTCGACGCGCTGCAGGCGGGGCAGATTTCGGGCGCCGGCTTCGACGTGGTCACGCAGGAGCCGCTGCCGGCCGCGCATCCGTTCCACGCGATCCTGTCGCATCCGGCGTTCATCCTGACGCCTCATGTCGCGTGGGCGAGCGACGAGGCGATGCGGGCACTGGCCGATCAGCTCGTCGACAACGTTGCCGCGTTTGCGCGCGGCGAACCTAGGCACGTGGTGTGACGCCGGTCGCTGCGGACCGAACCTGCGGACCGCGCGAATTCGGGCCGTGCAGTCAGGGCCGTGTAAATGGGGCGCGCAGATGGACCGTGCAAATGGCCCGCGCAAATGGAGCGGCCCCGCTCGATTGCTCGAGGCGGGGCCACGGAATGGGGGCTGCTTACGCCAGCGACTCGGCACGTTACGGGTTCGTGCATCCGCCCTGCCTTACGGCCGGTTTCCGAATTCCTGATGGGCGCTACTTCAAGGAATTCTGGCCGCCAAATCTGTAGGGCGAGTCCAAAACTGATGAAACGGTGCCCAGGACGCCGTTCACTGCCGCGCGCCGACCGGCGCGCGAGCCTCGACGCGAAGATCGATCAGTAAGCGGACATCTCGACGCAAGGATCGACCTTGGACGGCGAGCAGATGACCGAATACTTGGCGCTTTCGCGCATCAGCGCTTCGCCTTCGTGCAGCGCGATCTTGATCTCGGGGTGACGCTCGTACGCGAGGAACGCGGAGCAGAAGACCGCGGACATCACGACCAGGGAAAACACAAATTTTTCAAGGGATTGGAGACGTTCGGGCATGGTTCGACCTTTCTTCTAGGCCGTGATTATAGCTCGAATTAAGGGTTTTCCCTATATTCCGATCCGCATACCGAGGATGGGTTCGACCGGTACCCGGTCGCGGTTGTGCCCTTTTTTCGCCGCTAATCGGGGCTCGAGCGCGGGTCAAACAAGATGGGGCGCCGCCGCGGTCGCGACGCCCGCCGGGCCGTTTGCGCAGTCCGCCAGCGGTCCTGTGGTAAACGGTTACGGCTCCGCTCGCCGGGAGCGTCCTCTGAAGAAAGCGCAGCGAAGCCCGTCGCCGGCCGCGTCACTGCGGTGCCGACGCACCGCTCGCCGCGTTGCCGGGCCACGCCTTGCCGATCCGGTCGATCAGCGATTTGGCGGCGCCGGTCGCGATGGCCGCATCGACGCCCGAGGTCTGCCACGAACCGTCGGCGGCCTCGACGAAGGTCAGGTTCGCGCGCGACGGCGCGTAATCCTGGTTGCGCCACGTGACCACGACGTCGCACGTGTAGGTCCGTTCGCCGACCTTCCTGCAGTCGCCGTCGGGTTTCGCGGAGATCACGTCGGCCGACACGGGCAGCGGCTGGCCGAACAGCGCGTTCAGGCCGCCGTGGTTTTCCGCTTCGAGCGCGCGGCGCACCGCGGCATCGACGTCGCTCGATCCGGGGCCGTCGTGGAGCAGGTTGCAGGCGGCAAGCAGCGTGGCGGCACAGCCGAGCGTCAGCAGCGTGGGAAACTTCATGGAACTCCGCGAATCGGGTGAACGTCGGGCGGCATGCGGCGATGCGAGCGAACGTATCGCCGGGCCGGTACGCTGCGTAGTCTGCAACGTCCGTGCACGGTTCGCGGTATCCATTTGTAACCAATTGCACGGATGGCGCGCACAAGCATCGGCGGACCGCCTGCATCGCTGCGCCGCGCTGTCCTTCGCGTTGAGTCGCGTTAACGCACGCCGCCACACGTGGACGCCTACTGCCGCTCCTGCTTCACGCGACTCACGAGCTGCGTCGGGCTCACGAACTGCAGCGCGATCACGACCCACACGAGCGTGATGGCCATGTAGATCATCGCCATCGCGTCGATCGACTGCGGCGCGCGCACGCCGGTCGAGAACACCGCGTAATACAGCGCGACGACGAGCGTCTGCGTGCTCGGGCCCGCGGTGAAGAAGGTCAGCTCGAACATCCCGATCGTGCGCACCAGCACGAGCAACCCTGCCGCGAGCATGCCGGGCACCAGCAGCGGCAACAGCACGTAGCGGAAATAGCGCCACGTGTTCGCGCCGAAGATGCGCGCGGCGGCTTCGAGGTTCGGATCGATCTGCTCGATGAACGGCGTCATCACGAGGATCACGAACGGCAATGCCGGCACGAGGTTCGCGAGGATCACGCCCGGCAGCGTGCCCGCGAGCCCGACCTTGTACATCACGGTCGCCATCGGAATCCCGTACGTGACGGGCGGCACCATCAGCGGCAGCAGGAACACCAGCAGCGCGAAGCGCTTGCCGCGAAACTGCACGCGCGCGAGCGCATAGGCGGCCGGCACGCCGAGCGCGACCGACAGCAGCACCACCGCGCCGACCACTTCGACCGTCACCCACAGCACGCTCGCGAGCTGGAAGTCTTCCCACGCCTTGGCATACCAGTGCAGCGTGAAGCCCTGCGGCAGCGGCGTGCCGAACCAGCGCGTCGCGACCGAGTTCACCGCGACGGTCGCGATCAGCAGCATCACGTTCAGCAGGAAGAACGCCATCAGCCCCCACACGAGCGCCTTCCATGCACGGCCGGCGAGGCTGCCGCGCAGTTTGCGCGGCTTCATCGCGTTGACGGGCTGCGCGCCGGGCGGGCTGTGCTTCGGCGGCCACGCCGGCGCGGCATGATTGTCGGTCGCCATCAGCCCTTGCCTCCCGCGACCGGACCGGTATAGAAGAAGCGGCGCGCGCCGAGCATCGACGCGACCACCAGCAGCTGCACGAAGCCCATCACGATCGCGATCGCCGACGCGAGCGAATAGTCGTAGCTCTCGAACGCGGCTTCGGCGGCCGCGATCGAGATCACCCGCGTCGGCCCGGCCGGCGCGCCGAGCAGCACGGCTGACGGGAACACCGAGAACGCCTGCACGAACGACAGGCACGCGGCCATCGTGAGCCCCGGCACGAGCAGCGGCAGGTAGATCCGCCGGAACTGCTGCCACGGGTTCGCGCCGAGCGTGGCCGCGGCGCGCGCGAGCGTCGGGTCGATGCCGCTGATGTACGACAGCATCAGCAGGAACGCGAACGGAAAGCCCGACACGATCAGCGACAGCAGCACGCCCCAGTAGTTGTGCGTGAGGCGCACCTCGTCGGTGTACAGGTGCAGCCCTTGCAGCGCCTGCGGGAACCAGCCGTTCGGGCCGAAGTACGTGAGCATCCCGTCGGCGACGAGCACCGTGCCGAGCGTGACGGGAATCACGAGCAGCGTCGTGACGAACTTCTGGTACGGCGAGTTGCGGCGCAGCGCGAACGCCACGGGCACCGCGATGCCGACGTTGATCAGCGTCGCCGGCACCGCGAGCTTCAGCGTGACGAGCACGGTCGGCCACATCGCGGTGTCGGTGAAGAACTGCACGTAGTTCGCGAGCACGCCGCCGCCGTTCGTCGGCTGGAACGACAGCACGAGGCCGTACGCGAACGGATAGATGAACAGCGCGACGATGAACGCGAGCGCGGGCGTGACGAGCCACGCCTTCGCGTCGCGCGGCGCGCCGCCGGTCGCGAGCGTGCTCATGCGGCCCTGCCTTTGCAAGTGCTGTTTCGACAGTGCCCGACAGAAGCATTCGGTTGCGCAAGAATGTGCGTCCGGCGGGGATGAGGGATGGTATTCATGCTGGCCTCCCGGGGGGCGCTGCCGCGCACGCGGCGCCGCGGCCGTTCATCGCGCGTCTCCCGCATAGACGAGCGTGCGCGCCGGGCTCACGCGCAGCCGCAGCCGTTCGCCCTGCGCGAATTCGCCGGCGACGCGCGCCCAGATCGGGCCGAACGGCGTGATCGCGCGAATGAGCGAGTCGCGGCCGCCGTATTCGACCGTTTCGACGGTCGCGTCGAAGGCGTTGTCGGCGCCTTCGTCCGCGCGCTCGACGTCGTCGGGGCGCAGCGCGACCACGACGTCCTTGCCGTCGAAGCCGGCCATCGGCACGCCGGTGATGCGCACACCCGCGGCCGCGACGTTCACGTAATCGCCGGCCATGCCTTCGAGCGTGAACGGCAGCACGTTGCGATAGCCCATGAAGCGCGCGACGTGCAGGTTGTGCGGGCGCGTGTACACGTCCTTCGGCGACGCGACCTGCTGCACGACGCCCTCCTTCATCACGACGATCCGGTCGGCCATCGACAGCGCCTCGTCCTGGTCGTGCGTCACGTAGATCGTCGCGCGTTCGAGTTGCGTGTGGATGCGGCGGATCTCGGCGCGCATCTCGATGCGCAGCTTGGTGTCGAGGTTCGACAGCGGCTCGTCCATCAGCACCAGCGGCGGCTCGATGACGATCGCGCGCGCGATCGCGACGCGCTGCTGCTGCCCGCCCGACAGCTGCCCGGGCAGCTTGCCCTCGTGGCCGACGAGTTGCACGAGTTCGAGCGCCTGCTGCGCGCGCCGCCGCGTTTCCTGCTTCGGCACGCCGCGCATCTTCAGCCCGAAGCCGACGTTCTCGAGCACCGACATGTGCGGAAACAGCGCGTAGTTCTGGAACACCATGCCGAAGCCGCGGCGCTCGGGTGGCAGCACGTCGATGCGCGTGTCGTCGAGCCAGATGCCGCCGCTGGTGAGCGGCTGCAGCCCGGCGATGCAGTTCAGCGCGGTCGACTTGCCGCAGCCCGACGGGCCGAGCAGCGCGACGAACTCGCCGCGCCGGATGTCGAGATCGAGCCCGTTCAGTGCGGCGACCTGCGCGCCCTCCGCATTGGTGAAGCTGCGGCACACGCCGTCGAGCCGCAACCGTTCGAAACTGTGCTTCATTACGCGAACTCCGTCGGCGCGGGCGCCGCGGCGCCCGCGGGTTCATCCGTCATTTCGACTTCTGCGACCCGATCTCGCGGTCCCACTTCTGGAACGCGGCGACCATCGCCTGCGCGTTGAGCGGCTGCACGTGCGGACGCTCCGCGAGCAGCTTCGCGTACTCGGGGCGGCCGAACTTCCTGATCACTTCCTGGCTGTGCGCGGGCGCCATCTCGAGCGTCACGCCCTTCACCGCCGGGCCCGGATAGAAGTAGCCGTCGTCGTAGGTCATCGCCTGCTGCGCCGGTTCGAGCAGGAAGTTCATCAGCTTGAACAGCACGTCGAGCTTGTCCTTCGCCACGCCCTTCGGAATCACCATGTAGTGCGCGTCGTTGACCCACGTCATGTTGTCGAACGCCTGGATCCGGAAGTCGGCCGGCACGATGCCGAGCGCGCGCGGGTTGAGGTCCCAGCCGGTGACGGTCACGGTCATGTCGCGCGTGCCTTCGCCGAGCTCCTTCATCACGGCCGACGTGCCGCCCGGGTAGTACGGCACGCAGTCGTTGAGCTGCTTCAGGAACGCCCAGGTCTTGTCCCAGCCGTTGATCGGATCCTGCGGGTTCTTGTCGCCCAGCACGTACGGCAGCCCCATCAGGAACGTGCGGCCGGGGCCCGAGTTCGCCGGGCGCGCGTAGATCAGCTTGTTCGGATGCGCCTTGCACCATGCGAGCAGTTGTTCGGGCGTCTTCGGCGGGTCGCCGACCTTCGCCGGGTTGTATTCGAGCAGCGGGCCGGCCGGCATGTAGGTCACTTCGAGGCCGAAGCCCTGCGCGACATCCTGCATCTTGCGCGGGCCGGGCGCGTACCGGTCGAGCACGCCGGGAAACGCGCCCGCGTTGTCGGGCAGCAGCTTCAGCCACAGGTTCTGCTCGATGCCGGCGGCCAGCGCGTCGGTGCCGGTCAGCACGAGATCGATGTCGGCGCGCCCCGCCGCCTGCATCGCCTTGATCTTGCCCGGCAGCTGCGGCGCGGGCGCGTTCGTGAACGTGACGTTCGCGACGAGATTCGGGTTCTTCTCCTTGAACGCCTCGATGGCCTTCTGCGTGAGCTGCAGGTTGCCCGCGACGTCGACGACGTTCAGCGATACGGGTGCGGCAACGGCTGCCGCGGCCGACAGCGTGAAACCCAGCGCGAGTGCGATCCGGCGGACACGGCGAGCGATCGGGGTGGCGTTCATGTCTCCTCACTTCGGTCGGTGGATGGGACCTTTCTTTTCAGGAAATCATGACGGCGTTATACGATGTCGGTCAACAAAAAACCGACTGGCGCGGGGCGGGAATTTCCCTAACAGAAACCTTCCGTTTCCCGAGGATTTGTCGATTGAACGATTTCGCGGCGTGACACGGCGACGGGCAGGCGGCGTGTTAGGACGTCGTATGTCGCTGGGCGCTTAAATGGAATCGGTTCACATTGACGCGCCGGCAGGGAATTCATGCGCGGCGCGTTGCCGATGGCGCTCAGGCCGCACCGAGCGCGATCATCTCCCCGATCAGCCGCTCCGCATCCCGCCACTCGCCAAACCCGGACGCCGGATTCAGATGCCCGACTTCGCCGAGATCGACGAGCTTGCTGCCCCACCCGGCCGCGAGCACTTCGACGCGTTCGAAGCGCGCGAGCGGATCGTTGCGGCTCGCGGCCACGACGCTCGGAAACGGCAGCCGCCCGGTCGGTACCGGCGTCCAGCCGTTCGCGGCGATCGCGTCGGGCGCCGGATAACCGGCGGGCATCGGCGTATCGAGATCGGCCGGCGCCGCGAGCAGCGCGCCGTGGATCTTGCGCGTGGCCTGCCGTGCCCAGTGCACCGTGATCATCACGCCCGCGCTGTGCGCGACCAGAATCACGGGGCCGTCGATCGCGGCGAGCGCCGCATCGAGTGCCGCGACGCGCGCGGCGCGGCTCAGCTTGTCGGCTTCGAGCGGTGCGACGGACCGTGCGTTCGGCAGGCGTCGTTGCAGATGCGTCTGCCAATGGTCTTCGACGTGATCGCGCAAGCCGGGCACGATCAGGATGGTGGGCGCGGTCGCCAGGGTCATGCAGCCTCCAGGAGGGTTCGGTTCAGGAAAGGTGGGACGCGCGCCGTTCGCGTTCGACGCGCGCGAGATCGGCCGCGTAGCTCGCGCGTCCGATCGCGAACAGCACGGCGGCCGCGAGCGGCACGACGGGAATCCACTGCAGTGCGCCGACGAGGCCGGCGCGATCGGCGACCCACCCCGTCAGCAGCGGGCCCGGCGCCATGCCGAGCAGGTTGTTGGCGAGCGTGAGCGTCGCGAACGCCGATGCATGGATCGCGGCGGGCGTCAGGTTCGCGACCATCGCGCCCGATGCGCCGGACGCGCCCGCACCGACCAGCATGCCCGCGCAGATCAGCGCGAGTTGCAGCGGCCCGGGCGGCAGCCGGAACGCGGCGGCGAGGCACACGCCCGTCAGCACGCAATACGCGATCGCGGTCAGCCACTTGCGCTTGCCGTCGGTTTTGCCGACACGGTCGGTGACGATCCCGCAGCCGACCATCCCGACGCCCGACAGCAGCACGAAGCCGGCCGCGAGCACCGCGGCGCGGTCCGGCGCCATCGCGTAATAACGGTTCAGGTAGCTCGGCAGCCACGCGAACAGCGCGCCGGGCACGAACAGGTGCAGCCCGCTGCCGACATACGCGCAGATCACCGAACGCGATGCGAACAGCCCCGACATCAGCGCGCGCAAGCTGCCGCGCAGGTCGCGCGGCGCGTCGGCATGGGGCCGGCACGGTTCGACGCGGCAGGCCGCGAGCCGCCGTTCGGTGACCACGCCGCGGTACGCGACGAGCAGCACGATGCCGAGCGCGGCCATCACGCCGAACGACCAGCGCCAGCCAAGATGCGCGCCGACGAGGCCGCCGAGCGCCATCCCGAACACCGAGCCGAACGCGCCGCCGGCCATGAACGCGCCGGTCAGCGTCGCGCGCAGGCGCGCCGGAAAGATGCTGAGGATCAGTGCGACGCCGACGCTGCCGTACGCGGCTTCGCCGAGCCCGACGAGGCCGCGCGCAACCAGCATTTGGGCGTAGTTGGTCGACAGCGCGCAGCCGAGTGTCGCGACGCTCCACAGCGCGGCCATCAGCACGATGCTGCGCACGCGGCCGAAGCGGTCGGCGAGCACCGACAGCGGGAACGTCAGCAGGCCGACCAGCAGCGCGACGACGCCGGACAGCGAGCCGAGCTGCGTGTCCGACAGTCCCCACGCGTGCTTGAGGAGCGGAAACACGGCATTGAGCACCTGCCGCGACATGTAGTCCGACAGCAGCAGGCCGACGGTCAGCCCGAACACGAGCCAGGCATAGGCCGGCGCGCGCCGCCCGGTGGCCGCCACGTCCTGCAGCGACGGCTCGACGTGATGAATCAGCATGCGTGTCTCCTCCGGCACCGGTGCGGCAACGCGCCGGCGCGGCTTGCGCGGCCCCGCTCCGTTCGTCGGAGCTTGCCTCGCGCACCGCGCGAGGGGGGGTGCCGCGCCACATCGATCGGCGGGCGGCGCTCGCGGGCCGCCCGGTTGCACGGTCGCCCGGTGCGTCAGGCCGCGCGCAGCGGCACGCTCAGCTGGCCCGGCCGGCGGTTCGGCGCCATCCCGAGCTGCGCGAGCGTCTCGTCGGCGCCGTCGTACTGCACGCCGATCCGGTAGATCGCCTTCGCCTCCTTGCCGGTGGCGATCTCGCGCCCGAGTTCGCGCGCGATCCGCGCGCACTGCTCGACCTGCTGCACCGACGTCATCCGGTTGCCCTTCTGGTCGATGATCGTGTCCTCGATCCCGCAGCGCGGATGCAGGCCCAGCGCCATCGCGACCGTGTTGATCGGCAGCACGTTCTTCATCAGCGATTCGAGCGTGATGCACGCGCCGTCCGGGCAGCGCCGCACGAATTCCATGAAGTTGTACGGGTTCGGGCCGTCGAAGCCGCCGCCGATGCCGACCCACGTGACGTTCAGCGGCCCGCGATAGACGCCGCGGCGGATGATCCGCTCGAGCGTCTCGAGCGCGTGCATGCCGGTGAGCTGGAAATGCGGCTGGATGCCGGCCGCCTGCAGCCGGCGCAGGTGCTCGTCGACCCAGCCGGGGCCGGCCGGCACGGTCATCTCGCGGTACGCGTCCCACAGCGCGGCCTCGTTCAGCGACGTGCCGGCGATGTCCTTGCGGTTCATCAGCTCGGTGATGTTCATCTGCACGGTGTTGATCGCGACCGTCACCTGGTCGGGCTTCGGCGTCAGCTCGGCGAGCATGTGGCGCGTGTCGTCGGACAGCCATTTCGCCTCGGCGCCGTCGCCTTCCGGCGCGAACGAGATCGAGCCGCCGACCTGCAGGATCATGTCGGGCACCGCCTCGCGCAGCCGGCCGAGCAGCTCGTTGAATTTCGACAGCCGCTTGCTGCCCTTGCCGTCGAGCTCGCGCACGTGCAGGTGCAGCACCGTCGCGCCCGCGTTGTAGCAGTCGACGGCCTTCTGCACGTGCTCGTCCATCGTCACCGGAATGTCTTCCGGAAAGTCGGCGGGCATCCATTCGGGGCCGTACGGCGCGACCGTGATGACTACCTTGTCCTGGTTTTCCGGGTGCAGCGAATCGTCGAGAAATTGCATGTCGTCCTCCAGTGGGAATCGTTTTAGTGCAGGCGTACGGGCGTGCGTATCCCGCCGCGCCGGGCGGCTGGCCCGGCGCGTCGTGTACAGGGTTGCGAGTCGGTTACGGTGCGGGCGCGTTCAGAACGGCACGTCGCCGACGATGCCCGCGCGCTCCATCCTGCGCACGCACGGCGGGTAGTCCATCACCGCGTAATGCTGGGTGCTGCGGTTGTCCCAGATCGCGACGCTGTTCTTCTTCCAGCGCCAGCGCACCTGGTATTCGGGGATGTAAGCCTGGCTGATCAGGTATTGCAGCAGCTGGCCGGCGCCCGGATTCGCGTCCTGCCCGAAGCGCACGCGCGCGGGCGTATGGAAGTTCGTGAAGTGCGTCGTGAACGCGTTCACATACAGCACCTTCTCGCCCGTTTCGGGATGCGTGCGCACGACCGGATGCTCGGCGTCCGGATACTGCGCTTTCAGCGCGAGGCGCTTGTCGACCGGCATCGCCGCGCCGAAGCTCGCCTCGATGCTGTGGCGTGCGCGCAAGTCTTCGATCTGCTGCTTCACGTGTTCCGGCAGGTTCTCGTACGCGAGCACCATGTTCGCCCACATCGTGTCGCCGCCAACCGGCGGACCCTCGATGCAGCGCAGCACACAGCCGAGCGGCGGCGCCACGCGCCAGCTCGCATCGCTGTGCCACGCATTCTCGTAGCGGTCGTTCGGCTGGTCGGGCGACTTGTAGATCCGCACGAGCCCCGGGTGCTCGGGATCGCTGCCGGCGACCGGATGATCCTCGAGCTCGCCGAAGCGGCGCGCGAACGCGACGTGCTCGGCGCGCGTGATGTCCTGGTCGCGCAGGAACAGCACGCGATGGCGCAGCAGTTGCGTGCGGATCTCGGCGAACAGGCCGTCGTCGTGCACGGCGTCGGCGAGGCTCACGTCCAGCAGCTCCGCGCCGATCGCACAGGTCAGGGGTTCGACTCGCATGCGCGTCTCCTCAGACGATGAACACCGACGAGCCGGTCGTCTTGCGCGACTCGAGATCGCGGTGCGCCTGCGCCGCGTCCTGCAGCGCGTAACGCTGGTTGATCTCGATCCGGATGCGGCCGGCCGCGACGTGCGCGAACAGCTCGCCGGCCAGGTCGTTCTTCTCGGCCGGATCGGCGATGTAGTCGGCCAGCGCCGGGCGCGTCAGGTACAGCGAGCCCTTCATCGCGAGGCGCTGCGGGTCGAACGGCGGGATCGGGCCCGACGCGGTGCCGACGCAGACCATCAGCCCGCGCCGCTTCAGCGAATCGAGCGAGCCCTCGAAGGTGTCCTTGCCGACGCTGTCGAACACGACGTCGACGCCGGCGCCGTCCGTCAGTTCGCGCACGCGCTTCGCGACGTCCTCGCGGCTGTAGTCGATCGTATGGTCGCAGCCATGCGCGCGGGCGATCGCGGCCTTGTGCTCGCTCGACACGGTGCCGATCACCGTGAGCCCGAGCAGCTTCGCCCATTGCGACACGATCAACCCGACGCCGCCCGCGGCCGCGTGCAGCAGGATCGTGTCGCCCGGCGCGAACGCGTGGATGCGGCGCAACAGGTACGCCGACGTCAGGCCGCGCATCGTCATCGCCGCGGCCGTTTCGCAGGCGATCCCGGCCGGCAGCTTCACGAGCGGCGCGGCGGCGATCAGCCGTTCGGTGCTGTACGCGCCGAGCGTGTTCAGGAAGCCGGTGTAGGTCACCCGGTCGCCGGCGGCGACGTTCGTCACGCCGGGGCCGACGGCCTCGACCACGCCGGCGGCCTCGACGCCGATGCCGGCCGGCAGCGGCACCGGATACAGGCCGCTGCGGAAATACGTGTCGGCGAAGTTCAGGCCGACGGCCTCGTGCCGCAGGCGGACCTGCCCCGCGCCCGGGTCGCCGACTTCGACCGCTTCCCAGCGCAGTACGTCGGGGCCGCCGGTTTCGTGGAATCGCACTGCATGTGCCATCTGGTTCTCCGTAGGGTTTCAGTCGGATGCGCGTCACGCATCGTCGGGTTCGTCCGCGCCCGGCGTCGTCGCGGCTGAGCCGCTCGCCGGAGGCGCGTCCAGTTCGGTCCAGTCGGCGTCGCTCAAATAGCGCCGCGCGGCCGGGAAAATCACGCCTTCCATGCGCCCCATCTGCTCGAACGCGCCGCGCGCATAGACGGCGAGCGCGGCGTCGAACGCGGCCGACGGCAAGCCGTCGGCCGCGAGCCGCGCCAGCGCGTCGAGCGCGTGCGCATCGCGGCGCCGCTGGCGGTCGAGCTCGTCGAGTTCGGCCGCGGTGCTCTCCGTCCGCCTGCGCAGTGCCGCGCACAGGCGTGCTTCGGCGGACGTGCCGGAACGCGCGTCCTGCAGCGCCGCGAGCGACGCCAACGCGGCCCGCACCGCCGGCATGCGCGCCGACTCGGCGGCCGGCCGCGTTGCCGTGTCCGGGTCTTCGCTCGCCAGCGTCGGCGCCTGCAACTGCGTCAGCGCCTGCAACTGCGCGCCGAGCGCGCGATGCGCGGCGAGACAGCGGGCCATCACGCGCGCCTCTGCCGGCGCACGCCGCGCCGGGCACACGAGCACCGGCACGCCGCTCGTCGCGAGCAGCAACCGCCGTTGCGCGGCCGCGCCGGCATCGGCATCGTGCGGCAGCGCCGCGACGCCGATCAGGTCGCAGCCGAGTTCGCCGGCGAGCGTGGCGGGCGACGTGCCGCCGGCCCCCGGATCGCCGGCCGCCGGATCGCCGGCCGCCGCGATCGCATGGGACAGGCCCTGCGCCCGGGCGGCGGCTTCCACTTTCGCACCGTGTTCCGGCATCCGCGCTCCGGATAAACGCGAGTCGGAGCCGGGCGATTGCGGCGCCGCGCCGGACAGCACGAACGTGACCCGCGCGCCGACCGCACGCGCCAGTTCGAGCGCATGGCCGATCGCGTCGATGCCGCCGGGCACGCCGTCGACCGTCACGAGCAGATGGCGATACATCGTGCCGCTCCGTTTATCCGGCGCTCGGCGCGCTGCGGCGCGCGCCGGTCGATACGATGTTCATGGTCCCTCCCCGTTGCATTCGTCAATCGCGTTCGTCACGCCTCGGAACCCATGCTATCGGCCGGGCGGCGGCGCGGCCCCACTCGCCGCGGGGGGGATTGACGCGCGAACGCGGTTCGGCCGATCCTTCCCCCCACGCCCACCCCGGACGCCGGCCTGCACGGCAGCGCCGGATTCCGACTGCTGCCCCGATGGCCCACCCACCCGATCGCGCCGACGCGCCCCCCACCGAACTCGTGCTGAAGACGACCGCGCCGCGCGTGCCGGCGCAGTTGCTCGTGCGCGCGCGGCTGAGCCTCGCCGCGGCGGCGTTCGACGCCCGGCCCGTCACGCTCGTGCAGGCGCCGGCCGGCTACGGCAAGACCTCGCTGCTCGCGCAATGGCGACGCGAATCGCTCGCGCTCGGCCGCGCGGTCGTGTGGCTGTCCGCCGACGAGCGCGACGACGCGCCGCGCCTGCTGCAGGGGCTCGTGCAGGCGGTGCGCACCGGTTGCGCGCGGCCCGCGTTCGGGCGCCTGATTCCGGACGGCGCGGCCCGCGCGCTGGAGGGGCTGACCGCGTGGCTGGCCGAAGTCGCGCAACTGTCGATCGACGCGCTGCTGATCGTCGACGACGCGGAGCGGCTGCCCGCCGCCGGCCTCGACGCGCTGACCTACGTGCTGCACAACGCGCCGCAGAACCTGCGGGTGGTCGTCGCGGCCCGGCGCGGGCTCGATCACGCGGCCGGCGACCTGCTCGCCGGCGGGCAATGCACGCTCGCGGGCCCCGACTGGCTGCGCTTCACGCTCGACGAGACGATCGCGCTGGTCGGCGCGCGCTTTGCGCAGCGGGTCGACGCCGACGCGTGCGCGCGGCTGTTCGAGCGCGTCGACGGCTGGCCGCTCGGGCTGCAGCTCGCGATGGCCGCGATGGCGCGCTCGGCCGATCCGCGCCAGGCCGTCGATGCGCTCGCCGCGCGCATGGACGGCACCCGCGACCGGCTCGTCGAACTGCTGCTCGCGAATTTGTCGGCCGACGACACCGCGTTCCTGACCCGCACGAGCGTCGCCGACCGCCTGCATCCGTCGCTGTGCGCCGCGCTGCTCGACGACGCGGCCGCCCCTGACCGGCTCGCACGGCTCTCGCGCGACACGCCGCTGTTCATCGCGTCCGACGCTTCCGACTGGTGCCGGCTGCATCCGCTCGTGCGCGATACGCTGCGCGACCGTCTGACAACGAGCGCCGAAGCGGACCGCAGCGCGCTGCACGCCCGCGCGGCCGCGTGGCTCGACGCGCACGGGATGACGGAGGAAGCGGCGCGCCACGCGTATGCGGCCGGCCAGTTCGAGACGGCATACGCGCTCGCGCAGCGCTGCCTCGAGGACGCGATCAAGCAGGGCCGCATCAACGACGTGCTCGACTGGCTCGCGCTGCTGCCCGATGCGGAACTCGACAAGCGCCCGACGCTGCGGATCGCGGTCGCGTGGGCGCTGGCGCTCGGCGAGCGCCATGTCGAGGCGCGGCGCCAGATCGCCGGCATCCTCGCCGACCCCGGCACGCCGGCCGCGATGCGCTACGAATGCGCGCTGATCCTCAGTGCGGCGGCCTACTACGCGGACGAAATCGACCATTTCGTCGAGCTGTTCGAACCGTGGGCCGACTTCACGCCGCCCGCGGCGACCTGGCTCGCGCAGATGCACGCGAACCGCCTGTCGGCGCGCGCGATCATCGTCGGCGAACCGGCGCAGGCGCGCCGCTTCCAGCAGGCCGCGCCGCGCGGCGCGACCGCGGCCGGGTTCGGCTACGTCGCGCGCTGGGGCGAGCTGATCACCGGTCTTAGCTATCTGCGCGAAGGCCAGATCCGGCTCGCGGACGACGCGTTGTCGCCGGCGCTCGCGCGCGCGGAAGCGGACCTCGGCCGCCGCCATCCGCTGACCTGCATGCTCGCGGCGATGTGCGCGGCGATCGCCTGCGAAGCCGATCGCGTCGACCAGGCCGCCGCGCTGCTCGCGAACCGGCTCGACGTGCTCGAGCACGCGGGCACGCCCGACACCGTGCTGCTCGGCTACCGGACGGCCGCGCGCATCGCGCTGCTGCGCGGCGTCGAGCATCGCGCGATCGACCTGCTCGAGGCGCTCGACGCGATGGGCGTCGCGCGCCGGCTGCCGCGCCTGTCGGTCGCGAGCCTCGCCGAGCAGGTGCGCATTCACGCGGCGCGCTATCGCGAGGCGACCTGCCATGCGCTGGTCGAGCGGATCGATGCGATCGCCGCGGCCGAGTTTCCGTCGCACGGGCCGCTGTGGCGGCGCCCCGTCGTGCTGCTGCAGGCGATGGCGCACGCGGGCGCCGCGCTTGCCGCGCGCCGCTGGGACGATGCGTGCGCGGCGCTCGACGAAGCCGCCGTGCTGGCCCGCGAAATGAGCATGGGACGCGAGCGCATCGAGATCATGGCGCTCAGCGCGTTCGCGCTCGAACAGTCCGGGCACGGCGGCCGCGCGCTGCTCGACGAGGCGATGAACCTCGCGGACATGTTCGGCCTCACGCGCACGCTCGCCGACGCGCATCCGGCCGTCGCCGACTGGGCGCGCCGCATCGGCGACGAGACGGCCGCGGGCGACGGACCCGCCCGGCCCGCGCAGCCGCAGCCGCGCATCGTGCCGCCCGCGCCGCGCAGCACGGCCAGCCCGCGCGCGGTGCCGAGCGTCGTGCTGACGCCCAAGGAGCGCGCGATCCTCGAGCTGCTCGCGCGCAACCTGTCGAACAAGGAGATCGCGGTGGCGCTCGCCGTCGGCGAGGAAACCGTGAAGTGGCACCTGAAGAACCTGTTCGGCAAGCTCGACGCCAGCTCGCGCAAGCACGCGGTGCGCCGCGCGCTGGTGCTCGGGTTGCTCGAAAGCGCGCCTTGACGCGCGCGTTGCCCGCCTGCGCACGTCCGAAGCGACTTAACTGGCCTTGATCCGCCTCGATCGGCCTTGCCCGGCCGTTGATGACAACCGCGTTGCCCGGGTTCCCCGATTCTCCGCAACCCTGCCCCCCGCGCATGGGGGGGAGCGGCCGCGCGCCGTTGCGTAGTCTTTCCGCACGGCTCGCACCGGCGTCGCACCCGGCGCCCTCCCGCCTGCCTCGATGCTTCCCCCGCTGCACCCGCCCGGGCTCGATCCCGGGCGGTCCATTACGATCCTGGAGACTTCGATGAAGACGAAACTGGCCGCGCTCGCGGCGCTTGCCGGCAGTGCGGCGCTCGCGCACGCGCAATCCTCCGTCACGCTGTACGGGGTGGTCGACACGGGCCTGCTGTACCAGAACACGTCGGCCGCGTCGTTCGGCCCGAACGCGCCGAACACCGGCAAGGTGTTCCGCATGAAGGACGGCGGCATCTATTCGAGCTTCTGGGGCATCAAGGGCAGCGAGGACATCGGCGGCGGCTACAAGGTCAACTTCAAGCTGCAGGGCTCGTTCGACAGCGGCACCGGCAGGATGCAGCTGAGCGACACGCCGGGCGCCGTCGCGATCTTCAACCAGGTTGCGTCGCTCGGCGTGTCCGGGCCGTTCGGCACCTTCACGGCCGGCCGCCAGATCGTGCCGATGATCTACGCGATGGCCGACACCGACGTGCGCAACGCGCAGTTCTTCGGCAGCGTGCTGACCGCGTGGCTCGGCCTGAACACCGCGGCCGGCTGGCCGGGCACGAGCACCAACGGCGCGATCGGCGCGCTGTACGACAGCAATGCGCTCGTCTATCAGTCGCCGACCTTCGCGGGCGCGTCGATCGCGCTCGAATACGCGCCCGGCGGCGTCGCCGGGCAGTTCCAGGGCGGCACGCGCGAATCGGTCGTGCTGCGGTATTCGAACTACGGGCTCAACGCGTCGGCCGTCTACTACAACGGCCACGACACGAATCCGGCGCCGGGTGTCGCGCCGACCGGCGTCGACAACAACCGCTTCATCTACGTCGGCGCGAAATACACGATCCGCGACTTCTCGGTGTCGGCGTCGTACGGCAACGGCAGGAATCCGTCGCATGCGGACAAGGTGAACCTCGACATGCTGTCGGCCGGCGTCGGCTATCGCTTCATGCCCGCGTTGCAGGTGACGTCGGCGGTGTATTACCTGAAGGACCGCAACCGTTCGGAAAACCGCTCGACTGCCGTCGTGCTCACGGCCGACTACAGCCTGTCGAAGCGGTCGATGGTCTATGCGCAGGTCGGCCACGTGAACAACCGCGGCACGATGAACCAGATGCTCGTGTACGGGCAGCCGGTCGCGCCCGGGGTCGGCACGACCGCGGCGATGGTCGGGCTGCGGCACAACTTCTGACGATGCAGCAGTGCGGTGTGGCACGGGTGCCGCAGCGCGCAGGGCCTGGCGCGATGTCCACAGGCACCCGTTCGCAACACGTCGATGCGTCGTCTGTTGAGGCGGCTGACCGAAACAGGCAGGCGCGCTGCGCGCGGCGGCGCACGGACACGACGCGCGGCCGCCGTCTGCAGCGATCGCGGGGATCGGCTACAGTGGGCGTCTTCGGCGCGCCCCGCCCGCCGGTCGATGCGTTCGTCCCGTTCCTGCCGCCGTGTCAGCGGCTGCCGGCGACGCGCGGCAGGCCGGCGGGGCGCGGATCCTCAACGTTGACGAACGAACCTCCATGCCCGATCTGTCCGCCTTCCCGATCACGAAAAAATGGCCGGCCCAGCATCCCGACCGTCTCCAGCTGTACTCGCTGCCGACGCCGAACGGCGTCAAGGTGTCGATCATGCTCGAGGAAACCGGCCTGCCGTACGAGCCGCACCTCGTGCGCTTCGACACGAACGACCAGCTGTCGCCGGAATTCCTGTCGCTGAACCCGAACAACAAGATCCCGGCGATCATCGATCCGAACGGCCCCGACGGCCGGCCGCTGGCGCTGTTCGAATCCGGCGCGATCCTGATCTATCTCGCGGACAAGACGGGCCAGCTGATCCCGAAGGATCCGGCGGGCCGCTACGAGACGATCCAGTGGGTGATGTTCCAGATGGGCGGCATCGGCCCGATGTTCGGGCAGGTCGGCTTCTTCCACAAGTTCGCGGGCCGCGACTACGAGGACAAGCGTCCGCGCGACCGCTACGTCGCCGAATCGAAGCGCCTGCTCGGCGTGCTCGACGCGCATCTCGCGAATCGCAAGTGGGTGATGGGCGATACGTACACGATCGCCGACATCGCGATCTTCCCGTGGGTGCGCAACCTCGTCGGCTTCTATGAAGCGGGCGACCTGGTCGGCTTCGGCGAATTCAAGCATGTCGCGCGGGCGCTCGACGCGTTCGTCGCGCGTCCGGCCGTCGCGCGCGGGCTCAACATCCCGGCACGCGGCTGAGCCGCGCGGCGGGCCCACGCGGTGCGGCCCGCCGTCTGTCCGGCCCGCCGCAGCGCGCGGCGGGCGGTTCACGCGCTGCCTTTCTTTTACGCGTTTCCTGTCGGCGTTTCCATTTCCCGCTCGTCGCGCTCGTTCGACGTGACGATACGGCGGCGCTACTTTTCGGCCGACGCCGACGCTTCTCCTCCCAATCCCGCCAGCAGCTTTTCGAGCAACGCCGCAAGTTGCGCCTGCTCCGCCTCCGACAGCGCGGCCAGCATCGCACGCTGATTGTCGACGTGCGCGACCACCGCATCGTCGATCAGCGCGCGGCCGGCGTCGGTCAGCGCGACGAGCGTGCCGCGGCCATCGGCCGGGTTCGGCCGGCGCTCGACCCAGCCGGCCTTCTGCAGCCGGTCGATGCGCGCGGTCATCCCGCCGGACGACATCATCAGCGCGTCGTACAGCGCGGTCGGTGTCAGCGCGAACGGCGCGCCGCTGCGCCGCAGCGTCGCCAGCACGTCGAACTCGCCCGGCTGCATCCCGTAGCGCGCGAACAGCGGATTGAGACCATCGCGCGCGATCACGAGCGCGGCTTCCTGCAGCCGTCCCATCACGAGCATCGACGATGCATCCAGATCCGGACGCTCGACGCGCCACTGCGCGAGCGCATGCGCGGCTCGATCCATTAACCCTCCTCGGCTCACCAGTTATCTTGACGTCGAGATAAATACGCATTTATCTTGATGTCGAGATACTTTACATGAAAATGCACGGCACGCAGACGAAGGTGTCGTGCACCGATATCGAGGGCCACTCCATCATGAATCGCTTCACTTCCCCCGGCTGGCGGCTGGCCGCCATCGTACTGGTCGGGTTGAACCTGCGGCCCGCGCTGGCCGCGATCGGTCCGCTGCTCGACATGATCCAGCGTGCGACCGGCATCGGCGACGGCGCGGCGAGCCTGCTGACCACGATCCCGATCCTGCTGATGGGCCTGGGCGCGCTCGGCGCGCGGCGGCTGCAGCGCGTGACGGGGATCGCCGGCGGCGTGTGGCTCGGCGTCGTGCTGATCGGGCTCGCGTGCGCGTCGCGCTTCGGCGCGCAGCACGCATGGCTGCTGCTCGCGAGCGCAGGTTGCGCGGGCATCGGGATCGCGATGGTGCAGGCGCTGCTGCCGGGGTTCGTGAAGGCGCATTTCGCGACGCGCATCGGCGGCGCGATGGGCGTCTATTCGACGTCGATCATGGGCGGCGCGGTACTCGCGAGCGTCGTCGCGCCGTTCGCCGCGGCCCGCTGGAGCTGGCTGGTCGCGCTCGCGGGCTGGGCGCTGCCGGCCGCGGTCGCGGCGCTCGCGTGGCCGCTGGCCAGTCGTGGCGGCGACGCACCGGCGTCCGGGCCGACGGCCGCGCCGCTGGTGCAGGCGCGGCCGTCGCGCTCGCCGCGGGCCTGGCGGCTCGCGATGTTCTTCGGGATCGCGACGGGTGCCTACACCCTCGTGCTCGCATGGCTGCCGCCGTACTACATGCGGCTCGGCTGGTCGCCGACCGCGGCCGGCAGCCTGCTCGGCGGCGTGACGCTCGCGGAAGTCGTCGCGGGGCTGGCGATCTCGGCGACGATCGACCGCCTGCCCGATCGCCGGCCCGCGCTGCACGCGGCGATCGCGTCGCTGTTCGCCGGATTGCTGGTGATGCTGGCCGCGCCGGACACGCTCGCGATGCCGGCCGCGCTGCTGCTTGGCGCGGGGATCGGCGCGCTGTTCCCGCTGTCGCTGATCGTCACGGTCGATCATGCGGCGACGCCGGCCGACGCGGCATCGCTGACGGGGTTCGTGCAGGGCGTCGGCTATCTGGTCGCCGGGTTGTTTCCGTTCGCGGCCGGCATCGTGCGCCAGCATCTCGCGGATCTGACGCCGGCATGGATCGCGATGGCATGCCTGTGCGTCGTGCTGTTCGCACTGGCGGCGGGCTTCGCGCCGCAGTTTGCGCGGCGTGTCGCGCGTGCGTAGCGCCGATCAGACGCGGCGCGTGAAGGCGTCGCCCCGGTTCGTGGCCGGCATCACCCCCCGCTTGCGTACAGCGTCGAATCCGCGAACCCTTCCGCGTCGAGCACGCGTCCGATCAGGATCAGCGCGGTGCGTTCGATCTGCGTGCCCTGCACCTTGCCGACGATGTCGGCCAGCGTGCCGGTCACGCGCTCCTCGTCGGGCCAGCTCGCGCGGTAGATCACGGCGACCGGGCACGCGGGCCCGTAATGCGGCAGCACTTCGTCGACGATCCGCGCGAGATGCCGCACGCCGAGGTGAATCGCGAGCGTCGCGCGATGCGCGGCGAGCGCGCCGAGCGCTTCGCCTTCCGGCATCGTCGTCTTGCCCGCGAAGCGCGTGAGGATCACCGTCTGCGCGACACCGGGCAGCGTCAGCTCGACCCCGAGCGTCGCCGCGCAGGCGGCCGTGGCCGTCACGCCCGGCACGATTTCATAGGGAATCCCGAGCGCTTTCAGCCGCCGGATCTGTTCGCCGATCGCACCGTACAGCGACGGATCGCCCGAATGCACGCGCGCGACGTCCTGCCCTTTCGCATGCGCGTCGGCGAGCAGCGCGACGATCGCGTCGAGGTCGAGCTCGGCGGTATTGACGACCCGTTCCGCACGATGGCCGTCAAGCACGGCCGGCGGCACGAGCGACCCTGCATACAGGATCACCGGGCACGTGCGCACGAGGCGCTGGCCCTTTACCGTGATCAGCTCCGGGTCGCCGGGGCCCGCGCCGATGAAATACACCGTCATCGAAAAATCTCCGTCAATTCATGGGGCAGCCGGGTCGTGCGGCATCAAGCACGCGCGGCCGGGTCGAGCGCATCGAGCAGCGCGGCGGCCGAGTCGAACGCGCGGTCGGCGTCAGGCAGCGGCGGCCGGCGCAGCATCACGACCGGCAGCCGGCGTTCGCGCGCGACGTCGAGCTTGGCTTCGGTCGCGCCGCCGCCGCTGTTCTTGCTGACGACGACGTCGATGCCCGCGAGCGCGAACAGCGCGCGTTCATTCTCGAGCGTGAACGGCCCGCGCGCGGCGACGATCTGCGCGCGCGCGTTGCCGGGATGCGCATCGAGGCAGCGCACCAGCCAGAACTGGTGCGGCGGGATCGCGTCGAGATGCGCGAGCGGTTCGCGGCCGAGCGTGAACAGCGGCCGCCGGAACGGCGCGAGCGCGGCCTCGATGCCGGCCCAGTCGTCGACCATCCGCCAGTCGTCGCCGGGTTGCGGCGCCCACGGCGCGCGGCGCAGCGCCCACAGCGGCACGCCCGCGTCGCGCGCGGCGGCCGCCGCGTTCGCGCTGATGCGCGCGGCATACGGATGCGTGGCGTCGATCACGAGGCCGATGCCGGCACTGCGCAGATACGCAGCGAGCCCAGCCGCCCCGCCGAAGCCGCCGACGCGCACGTCGCAGCGCAGGTCGTCGGGCACCTTGCCGAGACCCGCGAGGCTATAGACGTGCCGCGGACCGAGCGCGCGTGCGATCTTCAGCGCGTCGCCGGTGCCGCCGAGCAGCAGGATGCGCGCGCTCATCGTGCGATCCCGACGAAGCGGCCCTGCCGGTCGATCGCGAACATCTCGACGGCGACCGATGGCGGTACGATGTCGCGCGCGACCCGCAGCGCGTGCGCGCAGACGAGGTCGCCGAGCGGCACGCCTTCGGCCTGCGCGAGCTTCAGCGCTTCCTGGCTGGTGTTCGCCGCGCGCATCGCGGCCTGCAGCGCGTCGTTCGCGCCCGCCTCGGCCGCCCACTGCGCGAGCAGCGGCAGGTCGATGCTCGAATGGCGGCTGTGCAGGTCGAGATGGCCGGCCGCGAGCTTGCTGAGCTTGCCGAAGCCGCCGCACATCGACAGGCGCGCGACCGGCGCGCGGCGCAGGTGCTTGAGCACCGCGCCGGCGAAATCGCCCATTTCGATCAGTGCCATGTCGGGCAGGCCGTAGTGCGCGCGCATCGCATCCTCGCTCGCGTTGCCGGTGCACGCGGCGATGTGCGCGATCCCGTTCGCGCGTGCGACGTCGATGCCCTGATGGATCGACGCGATGTATGCCGAGCACGAGAACGGCCGCACGATGCCGGTCGTGCCGAGAATCGACAAGCCGCCGACGATGCCCAGCCGCGGGTTCATCGTCTTCAGCGCGAGCGCCTCGCCGCCCTCGACACCGATCGTCACGTCGAAGCCGCCCGTGTAGCCGTATTCGGCCGCGAGCGCGTCGAGGTGCGCGGTCATCATCTGGCGCGGCACCGGATTGATCGCCGGTTCGCCGACCGGCAGCGTGAGCCCCGCGCGCGTGACGGTGCCGACCCCCGGCCCCGCGTGAAAACGCACGCCGGGCACGGCGGCGAGCGCGACCCGCGCGAAGATCAGCGCGCCGTGCGTGACGTCCGGATCGTCGCCGGCATCCTTGATCGTGCCGGCTTCCGCGCCGTCGGCCGTGGCCCGGCAGAACGCGAGCCGCATCATCACGCGCTGCCCCTTCGGCAACACGATCTCGACCGCATCGTCCGCGCGGCCCGCGAGCAGCACGCGTGCGGCGGCGAGCGACGTCGCGGTCGCGCAGCTGCCGGTCGTGTAGCCGAAGCGCAGCGGTGCCGGTTGTTCGGGGGTTTCGTCGCGCATCAGGCAGGGTCCGCGAGGTCGGTCGCCGTGGAAGCGGGCTTGTGCACGTCGTACAGCGTGACGGGCAACGGCTGCCGCCACGTGTCGAAGCGGCCGAGCGGCTCGGCGTGCGCGAGCGATACGCGCGTGAGCGTGCCGCCGTGCGCGTCGCGCCACGCGGCGAGCGCCAGCTCGCCCTGCAGCGTGACCGCGTTCGCGACGAGCCGGCCGCCGGGCTTCAGTGCCGACCAGCACGCGTCGAGCACGCCGGGCACGGTCGCGCCGCCGCCGATGAAGATCGCATCGGGCGCGGCGAGCCCCGCGAGCGCATCGGGCGCGCGCCCGGCCACGAGTTGCAGGCCCGGTACGCCGAGAGCGTCGCGGTTGTGCTCGATGTAGCGCTGCCGCTCCGCATGCGACTCGATCGCGATCGCCTGGCACGACGGATGCGCGCGCATCCACTCGATGCCGATCGAGCCGCTGCCCGCGCCGACGTCCCACAACAGTTCGCCGGGGGCAGGCGCGAGGCGTCCGAGCGTCAGCGCGCGCATGTCGCGCTTGGTGAGCTGGCCGTCGTGGCGGTACGCGTCGTCGGGCAGGCCAGGCGTGAGTGCGCGGCGCGGCGCATCGGGGCCGGCCTGGCAGTCGAGCGCGACGAGATTGAGCGCGGCGGTTTCGTCGATGTGCCAGTCTTGCGCGAGCCCGTCGATGCGCCGCTCGAGCGGGCCGCCGAGGTGCTCGAACACGCTGATGCGCGTCGGGCCGAAGCCGCGCGCGGCGAGTTCGGCGGCGACCGTGGCCGGCGTGCGGCCGTCGGCGCTCAGCACGAACAGGCGCCGGCCCGGCAGCAGGTGACGCGCGAGCGTCGCGAGCGGCCGGCCGACGAGCGACACCGCGCCGACGTCCTGCAACGCCCAGCCGAGCCGCGCGGCCGCCAGCGACAGCGACGACGGTGCGGGCAGCACGCGCCATTCGTCGGGGGACAGTTCGCGCGCGAGCGTCGCGCCGACGCCGAACAGCATCGGGTCGCCGCTCGCCAGCACGCAGACGGGCGAACCGCGCTGCGCGAGCAGGCCCGACAGGTCGAACGGCGACGGCCATGCGGCGCGTTCGGCCGGCAGCCGCGCGGGCAGCATGTCGAGGTGCCGCTTCGCACCGACAACCCGCTTCGCCTCGAGCAGCGCGCGCCGCGCGCCGCGCCCGAGCCCCGCGTAGCCGTCGTCGCCGATGCCCACTACCGTCAGCCACGCCGTCATGCACCCTTCCCCTTCGTCCGATTCCATCGAGTCGCCGCACGGCGGCCGTGAAGGCGCCGGTGCGGCCGTCCGCATTGCGAAAGTCGGCATGGTACCGTGTTCCACCGCGCGTTTCATCTGCGAGCCCGCCGACGCCGGGCCGCGTTTCGCGTCGGCCACGGCGCCTGCCCGACGGTCGCCCGACGGTCGCCCGACGGTCGCCTGGGGGTCCCGAAACGCCGGTGAAATCGGGTATCCTACGGCCGTTCGTTCGCCGGTGCCCTTCGGGGCCGAAGAGGGAACACAGGGCGCGCCGCGCGCCGCTGTGGCTGCCCCCGCAACTGTAGACAGCGAGCCGATCTCCCCCCTCATGCCACTGGTTTCACCGGGAAGGCCGGGAGCCGGCGCCGACCTGTCAGCCAGGAGACCTGCCGGCCTGAAAGTGCGTGCGTGCCAGTCGGCGTCGGGCGGGGTGTACCGATGCGTTGGCCGCGGCGCGACACTGTCCCGGTATCCCGTTGAGATCCGCCCCCGATTCGAATCCTGCTTCGCCCGTCGTGCGCCCTTCGGCTTGCCCGGGGCTCGTGCGCGTCGTCGCGGCCGCCGACGGCGGGCTGTGCCGGATCAAGCTGCCGGGCGGCCGGCTCGACGCGCGGCAGGCGCGCGCGATCGCCGCCGTCGCGCGTGCCTGCGGCTCCGGCGCGATCGACGCGACCAATCGCGCGAATCTCCAGCTGCGCGGCATTCGCGACGGCACGGCCGATACGCTGGTCGACGCGTTGCTCGACGCGGGCCTGGGCCCACGCATCAACGCGGGCGAGGCCGCTGACGACCGCGCCGCGCTCGCCGCAAGCGACGACGTCCGCAACCTGATGCTCAGCCCGCTTGCGGGGCGCGATCCCGACGCGCTGCTCGACAGCCGCGCACTCGCGCTTGCGCTGCTCGACATGCTGACGCACGAGCCGCGCCGCGGCGAACTGTCGCCGAAATTCTCGATCCAGCTCGACGGCGGCGAATCGGTCGCGGCGCTCGATCATCCGCACGACATCTGGCTCGCCGCGTGGCGTCGCGGCGACGGCGCGGTCCGCATCGCCGCGGGCCTGGCCGGCTGTCCGCCGGTCGCGCCCGGCGATCCGCCCGCCGCGTTCGACGTGGCGCCGGACCAGACCGTCGCGCTCGTGCGCGCGTTGCTGCTGGCGTTCCTCGATCTCGCGCCGACCGACGTCACGCGGATGCGCGCGTGGCTCGCGACCGGCGGAGCACGCGCGTTGCGCGAGCGTGCGCAGCATTACGTACCGTTCCCGCTCGAAGCCGATCCGGCACTGGCCGGCTGGCGGCGCACGCAAGCGGATGCCGCGCTGCGTTTCGGCGCACGGCCGTCGCGCGACGCGGATCGCTGCAGCGTCGGCGCGCAGTTCGTGCTCGGCCGGCTCGACGCGTCGCAACTGGAACGGCTCGCGGCACTGGCCGACGCCGACGGCGACGGCACACTGTCGATGACGCCGTGGCAAGGCGTGTTCGTGCACGGCGTGCGGCACGAACGTGCGCCGGCCGTGCTCGACGCGCTCGCGTCGCTCGGGCTCGTGTGCACGACATCCGACCCGCTGGCGGCGCTGGTCGCCTGCACCGGCAGCGCGGGCTGCGCGAAGTCGCGCGCCGATACGAAACGCGATGCGCTCGCGCTGGCCGCGCGCGTCGGCCATCCGGTCGACGTGCACCTGACCGGCTGCGAGCGCCACTGTGCGCTGCCGCACCCCGCGACGCATACGCTCGTCGCGGTCGCGCCCGCGCGCTACGACCTTTACCGGCGCGACGCCGCCGCGGGCCTCGGCGCCCCGCTCGCGCGCCATCTGACGATTGACCAGGCCGCGGCCCGACTGACGGGCGCGCGCCACAGCCAGGACACCACCGATGCTTGACTACATTCGCGACGGGCAGGAAATCTACCGCCAGTCGTTCGCGACGATCCGCGCCGAGGCCGACCTGTCGCAGGTTCCGCCCGATCTCGAGAAACTCGCGGTGCGCGTGATCCACGCGTGCGGGATGGTCGATGTCACCTACGACCTGCGCTTCTCGGCCGGCGCCGGCACGGCGGGCCGTATGGCGCTCGCGGCCGGCGCGCCGATCCTGTGCGACGCGAAGATGGTTGCCGAAGGCATCACGCGCGCGCGGCTGCCGGCCGGCAATCGCGTGATCTGCACGCTCGGCGAACCGGAAGTGCCCGACCTCGCGCGGCATCTCGGCAACACACGCTCGGCCGCGGCGCTCGAACTGTGGCGCCCGCATCTGGCCGGCAGCGTCGTCGTGATCGGCAATGCGCCGACCGCGCTGTTCCACCTGCTCGACATGATCGACGCCGGTGCGCCGCGCCCAGCGCTGATCCTCGGCTTTCCGGTCGGCTTCATCGGCGCGGCCGAATCGAAGGCGGCCCTCGACGCCGACAGCCGCGGCGTGCCGTACGTCGCGCTGCTCGGCCGGCGCGGCGGCAGCGCGATGGCGGCTGCCGCGGTCAACGCACTCGCGACGGAGGCCGAATGACGGCCCCGCGCGGACGCCTGTTCGGGGTCGGCGTCGGCCCCGGCGATCCTGAACTGATGACGATCAAGGCGCTGCGCGTGCTGCAGGCCGCGCCGGTGGTCGCGTATTTCGTCGCGAAGGGCAAGAAGGGCAATGCGTACGGAATCGTCGAGGCGCACCTGCGCGACGCGCAGACGCAATTGCCGCTCGTCTATCCGGTGACGACCGAGGCGCTGGCGCCGCCGCTTTGCTACGAGACCGTGATCGCCGACTTCTACGACACGGCGGCCGAGATCGTCGCGTCGCATCTCGACGCCGGGCGCGACGTCGCGGTGATCTGCGAAGGCGACCCGTTCTTCTACGGGTCGTACATGTACCTGCACGATCGCCTCGCGCCGCGCTACGACACCGAAGTGATCCCGGGCGTGTGCGCGATGCTCGGCGGCACGGCCGTGCTCGGCCAGCCGCTCGTCTATCGCAACCAGAGCCTGTCGGTGCTGTCCGGCGTGCTGCCGGAGGACGAATTGCGCGCGCGGCTCGCGCAAGCCGACGCGGCCGTCGTGATGAAGCTCGGCCGCAACTTCGACAAGGTGCGGCGCGTGCTCGACGAACTGGGGCTCGCGAAGCGCGCGCTGTACGTCGAGCGCGCGACGATGGCGGCCCAGCGCATCGTGCCGCTCGACGAAGTCGATCCGATGGCGTCGCCGTATTTCTCGCTGCTCGTCGTCCCGGGGGAAAAATGGCAAGGATGACGACCCCGCCCGCGATCGTGATTCTCGGCGCGGGCGCGCTCGATACCGCGCGGCGCATCCAGGCGCGTTATCCGGGGGCCGCCGTGCACGGGCTCGCGTCGCGCGTCGAGGCCGACGTGCCGTTCGACGAACTCGGCGCGCACCTGCGCGAACTCTACGCGCGCGGCTTGCCGATCGTCGCGCTGTGCGCGGCCGGCATCGTGATCCGTTGCGTCGCGCCGGCACTCGCCGACAAGGGTGTCGAACCGCCGGTGCTCGCGGTCGCGGAAGACGGGTCGGCCGTCGTGCCGCTGCTCGGCGGGCTGACGGGCGTCAACGTGATCGCACGCGAAATCGCCGAATGCCTCGGCGTCGCGCCGGCGATCACCACGAGCGGCGAACTGCGCTTCGGCGCATGCGTGCTCAACCCGCCCGACGGCTATGCGCTCGCCGATCTCCAGCAAGGCAAGCGCTTCGTGTCCGACCTGCTCGCGGGCGCGGCCACGCGCGTCGACGGCGCGGCGCCGTGGCTCGACGACGTCGCGCTGCCGCGCGACGACGCGGCCGCGCATGCGATCCGCGTGACGCCCGATGCGTGGCGCGGCGCGCGCGACGAACTCGTGATCCATCCGCGCAGCGTGGTGGTCGGCGTCGATGCGCGCGGCGTGCGGGCCGATGCGGCGCCGTCGCTTGCCGAACGCATCGACGCGCTGCTCGACACGCACGGCCTCGCGCGGCTGGCGCTTGCCGCGCTCGTCGCACCGGCGACGTTGCTCGGCGATGCACGGGTCGAAGCCGCTGCACGGACGCTGGACGTGCCGCTGCGCTTTGCCGAAGGCGATGTCGAAGTCGATGGTGATAGCGAAGGCGATGGTGATGGCGATGGTGATGGCGAAGGCGAAGGCGAAGGCGATAAGGCCCGCGCTGGCAACACCGCCGCCGCCGCCCTGCTCGCCCGCACGTTGCGCGTCGCGCATACGCTGCGCGCAGCGACCGATGGCCTCGCGTGCGCGGTCGCTGCCGAGCCCGTCGATCCCGCCACGCTCGGCCGTGCACGCGGCCGCCTGACGGTGCTCGGCCTCGGCCCCGGCGACGCTGCATGGCTCACGCCCGCGGCGCGCAGCGCGCTCGCGGACGCCACCGACATCCTCGGCTATACGACCTACGTGACGATGGCCGGCCCGTTCCGCGCGGAGCAGCGCGTGCACGGCACCGACAATCGCGAGGAAATGCAGCGTGCGCGCCATGCGTTCGAACTGGCAGCCGAGGGCCGGCGCGTCGCGGTCGTGTCGTCGGGCGATCCGGGCGTGTTCGCGATGGCCGCGGCCGTGCTCGAAGCCCTCGACGAAGCGCGCGATCCGCGCTGGGCCGCGGTCGAACTGCGCATCGAACCCGGCGTATCGGCATCGCTCGCGACCGCCGCGCAAGCCGGCGCGCCGCTCGGCCACGATTTCTGCGCGATCTCGCTGTCGGACAACCTGAAGCCGTGGGACGTGATCGAGATGCGCCTGCGGCATGCGGCGCAAGCCGATCTGGTGATGGCGTTCTACAACCCGATCTCGCGTGCTCGGCCGTGGCAGCTCGATCGTGCGCTCGATGTGGTGCGCGCGCACCGCGCGGCCGACACGGTCGTCGTGCTCGGCCGCGACATCGGCCGGCCCGGCGCGACGCTCGCGACGACGACGCTCGGCGCGCTGCGCAGCGATCAGGTCGACATGCGCACGATGGTGATCGTCGGTTCGTCGACGACGCGGCGTTTCGCGATCGGCGACGGGCGTGAGTGGGTGTATACGCCGCGCTGGTATCGCTGAACTTCGATGCGGATTGAGCCACAGTCCAGCCTTGCCGGCCGGGGCGGTGGCGTGGTTCGGGCGTCGAGCTGCCCGGATATCGCGCAGCAGCCGTTCGCGTTCGCAGCGACCTTCGGGACGCTCGACGGCGAGCGGCGTACCGGCACGTGATGCGATGCGGCCGTTCCCGGTCGCTATCCGCTATCCGGCATCTGGCATTGCGGTGAACGAGACGCGAAGCGAAGCAAGCGCCCCGCCCCGCTTCGCGGCCTTTGCTACCCGCGCCCCTGCTCGGCCAGCAGCCGCGCCTTCGCATCGACCAGCAGCGCTGCATGCGTGTCGCGATGCTGGCGGATCCGCTCGGTCGGCCCGACGACCGACAGCCCGTACCAGTCGCCGTCGAGCGTCAGCGCGACCGCGATCGCCGACAGCTCGGGCGCGCTCTCGCCGAAGTTCTCGGCCCAGCCGAGTTCGCGAAACCGCGCGGTTTGCGCGACGAGCGCCGGCAGGTCGGCCACCGTCGCATCGGTGAAGCGCTCGAACGACAACTGCGCGCCGAGCGCCTGCTGCGCATCGCTCGCGAGTTCCGCGAAGATCGCCTTGCCGATCGAGTTCGCATGCAGCGGGCGCAGCTCGCCCGGCTGGCGCGTATAGCGGATCGCCTGCTCCGACTCGACGACGTCGAGATACGTGACCGACGCGCCCTGGATCTTGCCGAGCACGGCCGTCTCGCGGCTCGCGTCGCGCAGCGCGACGAGATGCGGATGCACGATGTCGACGACGGGATCGGTCGCGTCGATCGCGGCGGCGATCGTCTGCAGGCGCCGCGTCGGATAGTAGCCGCCGCGCTTGCGCACCTCGTACAGATAGCCGCGGCTCACGAGCGTGCGCGCCATCGCCAGGCAGCTCGACGCCGGCACGTTGAGCAGGCGCGCGAGTTCGGTGAGCGGCAGCGGCCGCCGTTCGGCGGCGAACAGCTCGAAGAGATCGAGCGTGCGGGCAACGAGTTTGACGTCCATGACGAGCGCTTGATTCGGAACGGGAAACGCGCGCCGGGCGAGCCGCCGCGTGTCAGTACGACTTCGGCAGCCCGAGCACCTTCTCCGCGATGTAGCACAGGATCAGTTGCGGACTCACGGGCGCGAGCCTCGGAATCATACACTCGCGCAGGTAGCGCTCGACATGGTATTCCTTCGCATAGCCCATCCCGCCGTGCGTCGCGATCGCCGTCTGGCACGCCTGGAACGCGGCTTCCGCGCCGAGGTACTTCGCGGCGTTCGCCTCCGCGCCACACGGCTGCCCCGCGTCGTAGCGCGTCGCGGCCTTCATCACCATCAGCCACGCGGCCTCGAGCTGCATCCACGCCTGCGCGAGCGGATGCTGGATCGACTGGTTCTGCCCGATCGGCCGGCCGAATACGACGCGCTCGCACGCATACTGCGTCGCGCGTCGCAGCGCGGCCTGACCGAGGCCGATCGCCTCGGCGGCGATCAGGATCCGCTCGGGGTTCAGCCCGTGCAGCAGGTAG
This sequence comes from Burkholderia sp. BCC1998, assembly GCF_905339875.1. NCBI lineage: Bacteria > Pseudomonadati > Pseudomonadota > Betaproteobacteria > Burkholderiales > Burkholderiaceae > Burkholderia > Burkholderia sp. BCC1998. The sequence goes on along the minus strand of NZ_CAJPHE010000013.1, from coordinate 146,503 downwards.
CGGAAGCCGTCGCCTTCGTTGCCGATCAGGTCGTCGCGCGGCACGCGCAGGTTGTCGATGAACAGCATGTTCGAATCGACGGCCTTGCGGCCCATTTTCTCGATCTCGCGCACCTCGACGCGCGCACGGTCGAGGTCGGTGTAGAACAGGCTCAAGCCGTCGGTCGGCTTCGCGACCTGGTCGAGCGGCGTCGTGCGCGCGATGATCAGCATCTTGTTCGCGACCTGCGCGGTCGAGATCCAGATCTTGCGGCCGCTCAGCACGTAGTGGTCGCCGTCGCGGCGCGCCTGCGTGCTCAGGTGCGTCGTGTCGAGGCCGGCGTCGGGCTCGGTCACCGCGAAGCAGGCCTTGTCGCGCCCGGCGATCAGCGGCGGCAGGAAGCGCGCCTTCTGCGCGTCGTTGCCGAACACCTGCACCGGGTTCAGCCCGAAGATGTTCATGTGGACGGCCGAGGCACCCGACAGGCCGGCGCCCGACGCGCTGATCGCGCGCATCATCAGCGCGGCCTCGGTCATCCCGAGACCGGCGCCGCCGTGGGCCGGATCCATCGCGATGCCGAGCCAGCCGGCCTCGGCGAGCGCCGCGTGAAAGTCGGACGGAAATCCGCCCGCGCGGTCGCGCTCGAGCCAGTAGTCGTCGCCGAAGCGTTCGCAGATTTTCTCGATCGCGCTTTCGATCGCGCGCTGGTCGTCGGTCAGGTCGAACTGCATGGATTGCTCTCCAGGAAAACGTGAACGGCCGCGCCGCGCTCGAGACGACACCGGGCTTCGAGGCGCGTCGGTGGCGGCCGGCGCGGCGCGACAGGCACGCGGACGCTCACAACGGAAACACGCCCGCCACGACCGCGGCGAAGACCATCAGCACGGTGGCGGCGAACAGGAACGGGATCGTGAACTTCTGGTGCTCGGCCAGCTCGACGCCGGTCAGGCCGACGATCAGGAACGTCGCGGGCGTGAGCGGACTGACCGGGAACCCGGTGGTCATCTGGCCGAGCAGCGCGGCCTGCGCCATCTGGATCGGCGGCACGCCGAGCAGCTTCGCGCTTTCCGCGAGCACCGGCAGCACGCCGAAGTAGAACGAATCGGGATCGAACAGCAGGCTGAGCGGCATCGACAGCAGGCCGAGCACGAACGGCATGTGGCGCGCATGCTCGACCGGCACGTGCGCGACGACGACCTCGGCCATCGCCTTCAGCATCCCGGTGCCGGACATGATCCCGGTGAACGCGCCGGCCGCGAGCAGCACGCTCGCCATCATCAGCGCGGCCTTCGCGTGCGCGTCGATCCGCTCGCGCTGCGCCTGCACGTCCGGATAGTTGATGACGAGCGCGGCGACCGTGCCGAGCATGAACATCACCATCGGGTCGACGATGCCCGACACCAGCGTGCCGAGCACGACGAGCGTCAGCGCCAGGTTGATCCGGAAGCGGCCGGGCCGGCGCAACGCGCGCTCGGCGTCGGTCAGCTCGCGCGGCGCGACCGCGAGCGACGCCGCGCCGGCGCGATCGAGCCCGAGCCGCTTGGCCTCGCGCACGCCGAGCACGTAGGCGGTGCCGAACACGAACGCGAGCCCGACGATCTGCACCGGGATCATCGGCATGAAGATCGCCGAGCCGGGAATGTGCAAGGCCGCCGACGCGCGCAGCATCGGCCCGACCCATGGCAGGAAGTTGACCCCGGCCGCCATCGACGCGACGCACGCGAGAATCCGCCGGTCCATGCCGAGCCGCGTATAGAGCGGCATCATCGCGGGCAGCGTGACGAGAAACGTGACGGCGCCCGAGCCGTCCAGGTGGATCAGCAGCGCGAGCAGCGCCGAGCCCGTCACGATGCGCGGCGGATGGCAGCCGATCACGCGCAGCACGCCCGCGATGATCGGGTCGAGCATCCCCGCATCGGTGAGGATTCCGAAAAATAGAATCGCAAAAACGAACATCCCGGCGATCGGGCCGATGTTCTGCACGCCGCGCACGATGAACGTGCCGGTCGAGAGTCCGAAGCCGGCCGCGAGCGACGCGGCCACCGGCACGACGATCAGTGCGACGAGCGGCGACAGCCGCTTCGTGATGATCAGGCCGAACAGCGCGACGATCGCGATCGCGCCGATCCATGCGAGCATGATGTGTCTCCTCTGGCGCCGGCGCGCGTCGGGCGCGGTGCGGCGCGATGTCCGAAGCGGCGTGCGGGCGTGCTGCGGCGTCGGGGGCGCCTTCGCACGGCCGCCGGCCGCCACGCGTGTCAGTTGCGGCGCGTGCGGCCGGCGTTGTCGTTGGCGTCGTTGCCGTGGCCGGCGTCGCATGCATCCTCGGCAAACACCTGTGCCGCGTGTTCGTTCAGCGCCGGCGGCGGCCGCCGGTACGTGGCCGGTGTGCGGCCGAGCTTGATCGGCGACGCGATGCCGCGATGCCGGCCCAGTTCGACCTTCATCTGCCGATGCGCGACGTGCGGATGGTCGAGCGCCGCATCGAGCCCGAGCACCGGCGCGCACGGCACGCCGCGGCGCATCAGCTGCTCGGCGAGTGCCGCGCCGTCGTGCGCGGCCAGCGCCGTTTCGAGCAGCGCGCGCAACGCGGCGCGGTTCGCGCTGCGCGCGCGGTTGTCGGCGAAGCGCGGATCGGCGGGCCAGTCGCGCGTGCCGAGCACGTCGCACAGCGCGGCGAACTGCCCGTTGTTGCCGACCGCGAGAAAGATGTCGACGCTCGCGGTCGGAAAACTGTCGTACGGCGTGATGTTCGGATGCGCGTTGCCGGTGCGCGCCGGCGCCTTCCCGGAATGGAAGAAATTCGGCGTATGCGGATGCAGGATCGACAGCGCGCAGTCGAACAGCGTCGCTTCGACGAACTGGCCGCGCCCGCTCGCATCGCGTTCGCGCAGCGCCATCAGCACGCCGAGCGCCGCGTTCAGCCCGGTGACGAGATCGACGATCGGCACGCCGACGCGCAGCGGCGCGCCGCCCGCCTCGCCGTTCACGCTCATCAGCCCGGCCAGCGCCTGCACGGCCGCGTCGTAGCCGGGCAGGCCGCCGAGCGGGCCGTCCGCGCCGAAGCCCGACACGCGGCAATGGACGAGGCGCGGAAAGCGCGCGTGCAGCGTGTCGAAGCCGAGGCCCCAGCGCTCCATCGTGCCGATCTTGAAGTTCTCGACCAGCGCATCGGCGTGCTCGAGCAGGCCGAGCAGCCGCTCGCGATCCGCCGGCTGCGTCAGGTCGAGCGCGATGCCGAGCTTGTTGCGGTTCACGCCGAGGAAATACGACGCCGTGTCGCCGTCGAACGGCGGCCCCCAGGTGCGCGTCTCGTCGCCCGACGGCGGTTCGACCTTGATCACCTCCGCGCCGTGGTCGGCGAGGATCTGCGTCGCGTACGGGCCGCCCAGCACCCGCGACAGATCGATGATGCGCAACCCCGCCAACGCGCCCTGCTGCTTCAGTTCCGCCATGCGTCTCGCTCCTGCTTCCGGTTGATCGGACCGCCGGTTCCGCCGTGCCGACAGCGACGGTACGGTTGTCCGGACTCGAAGAATAATTCTTGTGTGTGAATTTATATTCACACTCACGAATTTAGTTGTCAAGCCGGAGATGCCCCGGCGGCCGCGCCGAGAACGCGGCCGGCCGCAAGTGGGGCGACACCGAACGCCGGCCGGTTGCCGCGCCGGGCCGCGATTCGCTAAGCTGGCGGACGGTGCTCAACTGAAGAAAGATGGAGATTTCATGAAACGCATGCTGCTCGCGGCCATCTTGCTGGCGTCGACGCTGGGCGTCGCCCGCGCGCAAACCCAGACCTTCCATTTTGGCGAGGGACAATTACAGCCGCGGGCCGCCGCGCCGGTGGCACGACCCGCGCCGGTGCGCCCGCACGTGACGCCGCCGCATCACCATCGGCGTGCCGTCCACAAGCAGCGCCACGGGCGGTCCGGAAAGCCGCCGCGCGCGGGGATCGACACGCACGCGTGACGTGATCCGCGTTGCGCGCGGCAACGCACGGAACTGTCACGAACGGCCGGTATGATCGGCGCGGCGGCTTGCATGCCGTCGTGCCCGGCGATCGGCCGACGTGCATTTCCCTCCACGATTGAGCACCTGTTTTGTTTTGCCGAACATGAATACCGGGCCGGATACCGTCGTCAGCATCAAGGAACGCGCCACGATCGTGTGCCGCCAGCGCAGCAGCGTGCTGCTGGTCGCCCGTACCGCGGCGCGCTGGTCGCTGCCGGGCGGCACGATCCGGCGCGGCGAGACGCCGCTGGAGGCCGCGCAGCGGGAACTGGCGGAGGAAACGCGGCTGGAGGGGCTCGCGCTCGACTACGCGGTGCAGTTCGGCGGCCTCACGAAGCTCCATCACGTGTTCGTGGCCGACGTGCCGAAACACCTGACGCCACGCGCGAGCAACGAGATCGCGCGCTGCAAGTGGTTCGACGTCGAGCGGCTGGAGACGCTGCGTGCGAGCGTGCCGACCCGCAAGATCATCGAGCTGCTGCACCTCGACCGCTTTTCCGCGCTCGCGGACGGCCCGCTTCGCTCGCGCTGAACCGGCCCGCGCGGCTCACGCGCGCAGCAATGGCCCGGCCTTGCGCTCGAGCAGTGCGACCAGCTCGGGCTGCATGTAGGCGTAGCGATCGGGGATGTCGAGACAGACGATCTTCTTTTGCTTCAGCCGGGCGCCGAATCGGGCGTGCAGCTTCGCCTGGTGCGCGCGTTCCATCACGAACACGATCTCGGCCCATTCGAGCTGTTCCGCGGACAGACGCGTTTCCGCGTCGGGCGCGAGGCCCGCGGAGTCGGTTTCGACGCCCGGCCCCGCGGCGAACACCGCCTCGGCCGTCGGGCTGCGCAGCCGATTGCGGCTGCAGATGAACAGGGCGCGTGTCATGCCGGTGCGCGGCGGCGGGATCGTCCGCTCGACCGTTCAACCCTGCGGAATCGTGCCGGGCCGCACGTAGGCCAGCATGTGCGGCACGTAGTCGGCCTTGCCCAGCTCGACGCCGTGATGGCGCAGGATCGCGTACGCAGCGATCGAATGAAAATAGAACTGCGGCAGCGCCCAGTCGCGCACGTACTGCTCGCCCGTCATGTCGAACGCGATACCGTTCGGCAGTGCGAGCGCGATCGGCAGCGCGGCGCCACCGTCGAGTGCGTCGGGCGCGAGTTCGCCGAGGAACGCGATCGTGCCGGCGAGGATGCCCTGCGCGTCGCCCAGCGTGCCGGGCTGCGCATCGGCATGCCAGCCGGCTTCCCGCAACGCCAGCAGCGCGTCCGGCAGCGGTTCGCCGCGCAGCCGGTAGACGGGTTCCATCGCCTGGAAACACGAGAACCGCACCTGCGCCGCAAGCGGATACATGTCGGGTGCGAGCTTCAGTGCGAGCACCGCATCGGGCGCGTCGCCGGCGGCCTGCCGGTGTGCCACGGCCTTGTCGAGCCACGCGGATTGCGCGCGCAGCATCTGGGTGAACGTTGGAACGAGAAGTTGAGTCGGTGACATCCATGCCCTCCGGTGGGTCGTTCGCGCCACGACATCGATGCCGGGGCAGCATCCGTATTCTGCCGTAGCGGACGGTTCGACGCGAAACCGGTGGCGTATCGCACGACCGACCCGTGGGGCCTGATGGGTCAGGGCTTGCCGTGGCGTGCGAGGAACCGGTCGAGCTGCGACGCGAACGCCTTGCCGTCGCGTGCGCTGAACGGAGCCGGCCCGCCCGTGTCGATGCCCGCGCTGCGCAGCTGATCCATCATCGCGCGCGTCGACAGACGCTCCTCGATGTTCTCGCGGCTGAACCAGTTGCCGCGCGGGTCGAGCGCATGCGCGCCCTTGTCGAGGACGGCGGCGGCCAGCGGGATGTCGGCGGTGATCACGAGATCGCCGGCTGCCGCGAGCTCGACGATCCGCGCATCGGCCACGTCGAAGCCGGCCGGCACCTGCAGCGCCTTGATGAACGGCGACGGCGGCGTGCGCAGGAACTGGTTCGCGACCAGCGTCACGCAGATCTCGGCACGACGCGCGGCGCGAAACAGCATGTCCTTGATGACGGCGGGACACGCGTCGGCATCGACGAGTACTTGCATGGCAGGCATTCCGGTGAGTAGAAACGGCGATCATAGCGCAGCGCCGGCAATCGACCCGCCCGGCCCGCGCGCCCGATCACCGGATCAGCCGGCCAGCCCTGGGCACAGCGACGCGGCCGTCATCCATTGCGCCCCCCATGCATCGGCGAGCCGCCTGCCCTGCCCGATGCGCACCGCTGCATCGTCGAAATCGACGAACACGACGTGATCGGCGGCCGCCGGTTTCGGCGGTATTTCGCGCGTGCGTCCGTCGGACAGCACCCACAGCCAGCGCTGCTGGTCCGGCGTGCGCCGTGCGGCGCGGGCGAGCAAGTGCGCGGCGGCCGCGATGCCGTCCGCAAGCGGCGTGCCGCCGCCGCCGTCCACCGGCTCGAGCCAGCGCGCATTCCACCAGCGCGGCACGGCCGGGCCGAAGCGTCGCGCGGCGCCGTTGCCGCCGAAGCAGATCAGCGCGGTTTCGACACGGTCGCGCGCGGCCTGGTCGAAGTACGCGACGATCAGCCCTTTCGCGAGCGCGAGCCGCTCGTGCGACAGCATCGACGCCGAACAGTCGAGCACGAAGCAATGGAGTGCGCACGGCGTGCCGGCCTGCTTGCGAAAACGCAGGTGGTCGGCGTGCAGCGGGCCGCCGCGCTTCGCGGCGAGCGTCGCCGGCCATGCAACGGCCGTGCCGGCACGCACCGTACCCGGCACGCGCGCGGCAGCGCCTGGCAGCCATCGAGGACCGCGAACGGTGTTCGCGGCGGCGTCGGCTCGATGGCTCAGCGTTTTTTTAGCGGCAGCGGCACCACGCCTTTCACGTCGCGCAGTCCAGCAGGCTCGGGCGGCAGGTAGCCCCAGTCGCCTTGCGACGCCGTTGCATCGTTGCGTGCCGCGCCCGGTCGATGATCGGGCTGCCGGTGCAGGTCCGGCGGCGCAGGGTCGTCGTGGTCGCCGCCGCCCTCTGCATTCGACTGCGATGCGCCCGACGACGGCGGCGCACCCGCATGACGCCGATGCCGCAGCACCGCGTCGGCCACGCGTTCGACATGGGACACCGTCACCGCGTCGGCCTGTTCCAGCGCCGCGAGCGCGCGCGCGGCGCGCAGCATCACGAGGTCGGCGCGCAGGCCGTCGACGGCCGCGTCGATGCACAGCGCGCTGACGCGCGCGTGAACCACATCGTCGAAATCCAGCGTCGACAACTTTGCCCGCGCCGCGTGGATGCGGTCGCGGAGGTCGCGCTGTGCAGTCGCGTGACGTGCGCGAAACGCATCCGGATCGAGATCGAACGCGAGGCGCGCCTTCACGATCTGCTCGCGCTGCGCGGCGTCGAAGCAGTTCGCGAGTTCGACCATCAGCCCGAAGCGGTCGAGCAATTGCGGGCGCAGTTCGCCTTCCTCGGGGTTCATCGTGCCGACCAGCACGAAGCGCGCGTCGTGCGCATGCGACACGCCATCGCGCTCGACCACGTTCACGCCGCTCGCGGCGACGTCGAGCAGCGTATCGACGAGCCCGTCGGCGAGCAGGTTCACCTCGTCGACGTACAGCACGCCGCGATGCGCGCGCGCGAGCAGGCCCGGCCGGAAGCGCACGCCGTTTTCCGCGAGCGCATGCGCGAGATCGAGCGTGCCCGTGACCTGCTCGTCGCTCGCCGACAGCGGCAGCGTGACGAATGCCCCTTCGGGCAGCAGTTCGGCGAGCGCGCGTGCGGCGGTCGATTTCGCGGTGCCGCGCGGCCCGCTGACGAGCACGCCGCCGAGCGACGGGTCGATCGCCGCGAGCAGCAACGCCTGCTGCAGCGGTTGCTGCGCGACCAGCGCCGCGAACGGGAATACCGCGCGTGCGTGCTGCGTCGTCGGATCGGTCATCGCCGTCCTCCTTCCTGAAGTTGTTCGCTGTCGAGCCAGACCGCTTCGATCCGCTCGCGATAGTCGCCCGGCTGCTGCCACAGCCCGCGCTGCATCGCTTCGACGAAGCGTTCGCAGATGCCGTGCAGCGCCTTCGGGTTGTGGCGTTCGAGGAACGCTCGCGTGTCGTCGTCGAACAGGTACGCGTCGGCGACGAGCGCGTACTGGTGGTCCGACAGCACGCGCGCGGTCGCGTCATAGCCGTACAGGTAGTCGACGGTCGCGGCCATTTCGGCCGCGCCCTTGTAGCCGTGGCGCTTCACGCCGTCGAGCCATTTCGGATTGACGACGCGCGAGCGGATCACGCGCGCGATCTCCTCGCGCAGCGTGCGCATCTTCGGCGCGGCCGGGTTCGCATGGTCGCCGTGATAGATGCTCGGCTGCTGCCCGGACAGGTGCCGCACGGCCGCGGTCATCCCGCCCTGGAACTGGTAGTAGTCGTTCGAATCGAGGATGTCGTGTTCGCGGCTGTCCTGGTTCTGCACGACGACGTCGATCGTCGCGAGCCGCTCGCCGAACACGTCGGGGGCCGCGTCGCCCGCGCTGTTCTGCGCGTACGCATGGCCGCCCCACTGGCGGTACGCATCGGCGAGATCGGCGTCGCTCTGCCAGCGGCGCCGGTCGATCAGGTCCTGCAGGCCGGCGCCGTAGCTGCCCGGCCGCGCGCCGAACACGCGCCAGCCGGCACGGCGCCGCGCTTCGTCCGGCGCCACGCCCCGCTCGATCCATGTTGCGCGTTCGCGCTCGATGCGCGCGCGGATCGGGTTCAGTTCCTCGGGTTCGTCGAGCGCGGCAACGGCCTGCACGGCGGCGTCGAACAGGTGCATCAGGTTCGGGAACGCGTCGCGGAAGAAGCCGGACACGCGCAGCGTCACGTCGATGCGCGGCCGGTCGAAGATCTCGATCGGCAGGATCTCGAAGTCGGTCACGCGATGGCTGCCGTGCGCCCATTTCGGCCGCACGCCGAGGAGCGCGAACGCCTGCGCGATGTCGTCGCCGCCGGTGCGCATCGTGGCCGTCCCCCAGACCGACAGCCCGATCGCGCGCGGATAGTCGCCGTGATCCTGCAGGTGACGTTCGATCAGCTGCTGCGCGGATTTCAGCCCGAGCGACCACGCTGCCTGCGTCGGCACCGCGCGCGTATCGACCGAATAGAAGTTGCGGCCCGTCGGCAGCACGTCGGGGCGGCCACGCGACGGCGAGCCGCTCGGCCCCGGCGGCACGAAGCGGCCATCGAGCCCGCGCAGCAGCTGGCGCAGTTCCTCGCCGCCGCACGCGTCGAGCGCGGGCATCAGCGTCGCGCGCACGCGTTCGATGACGGCGAGCGTGTGCGGCCAGTCGCCGGGCGGCGTCGTGCCGATCCCGGAAGCGCCGGACGTGCCGGCCGCGCACACGCCGTCGAGCCACTGCTGCGCGAGCCGTTCGAGCCGCTCGCGCGTGTCGCCCGCATGGCGCCACGGCGATGTGTCGAGCGCCTGCAGCACGGCCGGCCGCGGGCCCGTCCACGGCGCGGCCCAGTCGGCCGCGAGCGGATCGAAATCGTCGCCGAGCGCGAGATCGCGCGCGAGCGCGCCGATCAGCCCCGCACGTTCGCCCTTGCCGTCGCCGACCGGAAAGCGCGCGAGCGCGAGCAGCGTGTCGCGGCGCTGACGGTCGGCCGGCGACGCGCCGAACACATGCAGCCCGTCGCGAATCTGCGCTTCCTTCAATTCGCACAGCCACGCGTCGACGCGCGTCAGCAGCGCATCTTCGTCGCCCGCATCGCGCGGCGGCGACACGCTCAGTTCGTCGTGCAGCCGGTGTTCGGCGATCGTCGCGAGGATCGTCTTGCGCAGCAGCTTCGCGCGCCGCGCATCGACCATCAGCGCCTCGTAGTATTCGTCGACCTGCCGTTCGAGATCCTGCAGCGGGCCGTAGTTTTCCGCGCGCGTGAGCGGCGGCATCAGGTGATCGATGATCACCGCCTGCGCGCGGCGCTTCGCCTGGCTGCCCTCGCCCGGATCGTTGACGATGAACGGATACAGGTGCGGCAGCGGCCCGAGCGTCAGGTCGGGCCAGCACGCGTCGGACAGCGCGACGCTCTTGCCCGGCAGCCATTCGAGGTTGCCGTGCTTGCCGAGGTGGATGACCGCGTCGATGCCGAACGCATCGCGCAGCCAGAAATAGAACGCGAGGTACGCGTGCGGCGGCACGAGATCCGCATCGTGGTAGCTCGCATAGTCGTTCTCGCCGCGCGAACGCGACGGCTGGATGCCGACGAACACGTTGCCCGCGCGCCAGCCGGCGATCGTGAAGCGCCCCTGCCGCAGCGTCGGATCGGCTTCGGGCGGGCCCCAGCGTGCGTTCAGCGCGTCGCGCACGGCGGCCGGCAGCCGCGCGAAATGCGCGACGTAATCGGCCAGCGCGAAACTCTGGAACGCCGGGCGCAATGCGCGCACGGCCGGGTCGTTGGTCACGCCTTCGGTGAGCCGCGCGATCAGCGCGTCGCCGTCGGCCGGCAGGTCGGCCACGCTATAGCCCGCGTCGCGCAGCGCCGCCAGCACGCGCAGCGCGGACGCCGGCGTGTCGAGCCCGACGCCGTTGCCGATCCGCCCTTCGCTTTGCGGATAGTTCGCGAGGATCAGCGCGATGCGCTTGTCGGCAGGGTCGAGCGTGCGCAGCCGGCACCAGCCGCGCGCGAGCGCCGCGACGAACGCGATCCGCTCGGCGTCCGGCTGGTAGCGCACGACGTCGACTTCGGTGTGCGGACAACGATATGCCAGCCCCTTGAAGCTCACCGCGCGGGTGACGATGCGCCCGTCGACCTCGGGCAACGCGATGTGCATCGCGATGTCGCGCGCATGCAGGCCCTGGTTGTCGGCCACCCACGCGTCGCGGTTGCCGCCGGACAGGATCACCTGCAGCACCGGCGCGTCGCCGGCGAGCACGTCGGGCTCGGGGCTGTCGATCGCGCCGGCCGCGAAGGCCGTGGTGTTCAGCACGAGCGCGACACCGTGCGTGTCGCACAGCCGCGTGATGACCTCGCGGCTTACGGCATCCTTCAATGACGTGACCGCGATCGGCAGCGGATTGAGCCCTTCGCGCACGAGCGCATCGGCCAGCGCGTCGAACACGGCGGTGTTCGCGGCCTGCCAGTGCGCGCGATAGAACAGGATCGCGACGACGGGCGCGCCGGGCGTCCAGCGCGGACGCCAGTCCTCGACGCTCGCCGGGTCGCGCGCCGGGTGATACAGCGCGGCGGCCGGCAGCGGGCGCGGCAGCTCGGGTTCGTCGCCGACCCCGAGCGTATGGAACGCAATGCTGCGCAGCAACGCTTCGGCGTTGTGCATCCCGCCTTCGCGCAGATAGCGCCACCACAACCGGCACAGGTCCGGTGCGACAGTGCTCTTCGCGACGAGGTTCGGATCTTCCTGCAGGTCGCCCGAGAACATCGCGAGCTGCTGCCTGCGTTTCGACGCGAGCGACACGGCCTGTTCGATCCCGTACGGCCAGTACGCTTCGCCGCCCAGATGATCGATCACGACCGTCTTCGCGTGACGCAGCACGTCGTCGACATAGAAATCGACCGACGCCGGCTGCCGCAGGAACGTGACGTTCGCGAGCCGCACGCTCGGAAAGCCGGTCGGCAGCCTCGGCACGACGCTGGCCAGCAGCGACAGCGTCGTGTCGGCCGAGCTCAGGATCACGATGTCGGCCGGCTGCTGGTCGATCCGGACGACACCCTGCGTATCGTCGACGAAGCCGCCCGGCGTGGTGCGCAGCAGATGCATCGTGCGTTACGCCTGTTGCGGCTCGGCCGCGCACGCGACGTCGAACGCGCGCTGCAGCGCGGCCGCGTCGAGATCCTCGCCGATCAGCACGAAGCGGCTCGCACGCGGCTCGCCGTCCTGCCAGCGACGGTCGAAATAGCTGTCGAAGCGACGGCCGACGCCCTGGATCACGAGCCGCATCGGCGCATCGGGCAGCGCCGCGAAGCCTTTCGCGCGGTAGATCGTGTGCGTCTCGACGACACGCTGCAGCGCGGCGATCGTCGCCTCGCGCGAGCCCGCGTCGCCCGACACCACCACCGAATCGAAATCGTCGTGATGGTGATCGTGATCGCCGTCGTCGGCCGAGCCGTGATGGTCGTGGCGCAGGTGGATCGTTTCCTCCGATGCCGACTCGAGCCCGAGCAGCATCGAGAGATCGAGTTCGCCGCGCGTCGCGCGCACGATCTTCACCTGCGGCGGGATTTCCTCGCGGATCGCGGCTTCGACTTCGGCGAACTGTGCGTCGCCGACCAGGTCGGCCTTGTTCACGATCACGAGATCCGCCGACGACAGCTGATCGGCGAACAGTTCGTGCAGCGGCGATTCGTGGTCGAGGTTCGGATCGGCGCGGCGCTGCGCGTCGACGGCCTGCGGGTTCTCGGCGAACTGGCCGCTCGCGGCGGCCGGCCCGTCGACGACGGTCACGACCGCGTCGACCGTGAAGCTGTTGCGGATGGTCGGCCAGTTGAAGGCCTGCACGAGCGGCTTCGGCAGCGCGAGGCCCGACGTCTCGATCAGCACGTGATCGATGTCGGCGCGGCGCTCGACGAGCGCTTCCATCACCGGATAGAACTCCTCCTGCACGGTGCAGCACAGGCAGCCGTTCGCGAGTTCGTACAGCTGGCCCGACGCTTCGCTGCGGGCGCCTTCTGCGCCGTCTGCATCCTCGCAGCCGATCCCGCAGCCCTTGAGGATTTCGCCGTCGATGCCGAGCTCGCCGAATTCGTTGACGATCACCGCGATGCGGCGGCCTTCTGCATGCTGCAGGATGTGGCGCATCAGCGTGGTCTTGCCGCTGCCGAGAAAGCCCGTGACGATCGTGACGGGAAGCTTGCGTAGGGTCATGGTGGGTCCTGTGTCTAAAAGGGAGTCAGGCCGAGAGCGTCACGTCGATCTCGTCGTAGCGTTTGAGGCGGTAGATCGCGGCCGATACGATCCAGCATGCGACGAACAGGCCGATCACGACGTAGCCGAGCATGCCGAAATGCGATGCGACCATCGTCGCGAAATCCCATACCGGGCCCTGCAGCGAGAGTTTGTCCGCGAGCAGCGCGAGCACCTCGATGCCGCCGATCAGCGCGGCAACCAGCACCGACACGAACGTGATCGTCATGTTGTAGTAGATCTTGCGGATCGGCCGCACGTACGCCCAGCGGTACGCGCCCATCATCAGGATGCCGTCGGTCGTGTCGACGAGCGTCATGCCCGCGGTGAACAGCACCGGCAGCACCATCACCGACCAGAACGACAGGCCGCCCTGCACCTGCGTGGCCGAAATGCCGAACAGCGCGATCTCGGTCGCGGTATCGAAGCCGAAGCCGAACAGGAAGCCGACCGGATACAGGTGCCAGCTGCGCGACACGAGGCGGAACAACGGCCGGAACAGGCGGGCCAGCACGCCGCGCTGGTTCATCAGCATGTCGAGGTCGGCGTCGACGATCGGCTCGCCGCGGCGGGCCGCGCGAAACGTCCGGTACACCGAGATCAGGATCAGCAGGTTCGCGGCCGCGAGCACCAGCAGGAAGAACGCCGACACGCTCGTGCTGATCACGCCGCCCCAGGTCTTCATGCTCTCGAAGCGCGCGAGCGACGCCGCGGTCAGCGCGACCGCGACCGACATCACGATCACCACCGTCGAATGGCCGAGCGAGAAGAACAGGCCCGCGCCGAGCGGGCTGCGGCCCTCCTGCATCAGCTTGCGCGTGACGTTGTCGATCGCGGCGATATGATCGGCGTCGACCGCGTGGCGCAGCCCGAACACGTAGGCGAGCAGCGCGGTACCCAGCAGCACGGGCTGGTCGCGAAACGCGATGAAGGCCCAGATCCACGCGCCGACGTTGAATGCGACGAGCAATGAATAGATCGCGACGATTTTGCCGCGCAGCCCGGACGGGCTGTCGTTGAACAGGCGGAAGAACGAGTCGAGCATGATGCTCCTTTGCGAACGGTCGACATGATGTATGCCAACACGGCCGTCGTCGGCCTGCCCGCGGCGCTGGCCGTTCTTCGCCCCGGCCCGCACGCGTGCAGCGGCTGACGGATCGGCGAAGGAAGGGCAACGCCCGGGCGTCCGGCGAACTGCGGCCGTGGACGATGCGCCGCCTCCCCGCGGCGCTGAACCCCAACGTCTCGGCCGGTATCCGGGCTGACGAACACGCCGCTTCGCCTTCCCGGATGCGCGGCATCCAGTGGCGGTCGTCCGCATGCGGCAGGCATGCGGCGAAGCGGCGCTGCATCGCGCTGGGCGCGACGCGTTCGCTTACCGTTGCGGGGGCAGCACAGGTTGGCCCGACTGCGGCGCAGGCAGGCTCCCTGTTTCCCGTTTAACTGCGCGCGCCGGAGGAGCGCGCGCGAGCACCGAAACGCGTGCGAGTGTAGGCGGCGGTGCGGGGAGCGTCAAGGTAAAGGCGGAACGGCCCGCCGCGGCGCGTCCGGCGTGGTGGCGGCATCGCACCGGGGGCGCTTGCGGCGCCCGCGCGGCGGGTTCGCGCGGGCCGACCGCTGTGCTATCGTATGCGCCGCGTTCGGTGCTCGCATGCGCATTCCGCGCACGCAGTTAAACGGGAAACAGGAGGCGGAAGTCCGCCCGGCCTGTGCTGTCCCCGCAACGGTACGCCGCCCGCGCGCCGCGGTTCCCCCCGCACGCGCCCAGGCCGCCCGCGATGCCACTGCCCTTCAGCGGGCGGGAAGGCTGCGGCCTGGCAAGCGGCCAGCCCGGATACCGGCCGACGCAAGGGGCGAGCCCGCTGCTCGCCGAACGCCCGATCCGCGGGGGACGGATGGGGTGCGCTTTCCGCCCGCGTTCGCGCGGGCTTCGCCCGATCCGTCATGCCTTGCCTGTCCGCCGGCCGCCGATGCGCCGCTCGCTGTCCCCTTTCCACTGCCACGACACGGTGTGCGCCGTGCCGCGTCCGATGAGCCGCGCCTGGCTCGTCGGCGCCGGCCCCGGCGACGCCGATCTGCTGACGCTGAAGGCCGTGCGCGCGATCGCCGCGGCCGACGTGCTGCTCGTCGACGATCTCGTGAACCCCGATGTATTGCGCCATGCGCGCGCCGACGCGCGCATCGAGCACGTCGGCAAGCGCGGCGGCCACGCGTCGACGCCGCAGGAAACGATCGTCGCCGCGATGCTCGCGCACCTGCGCGCGGGCCGCAGCGTCGCGCGGCTCAAGGGCGGCGATCCGTTCGTGTTCGGCCGCGGCGGCGAGGAGCTGCTCGCGCTCGGTGCGGCGGGTTTCCCAGTCGAGGTCGTAAACGGCATCACGGCCGGTATCGCGGCCCCGGCCGCGCTCGGCATTCCGGTCACGCATCGCGGCGACGCGCAGGGCGTGATCTTCGTCACGGGCCACGGCGCGGGCGCCGACGAGCCCGACTGGCGCGCGCTGGCCGCGACGCGGATGACGATCGTGATCTACATGGGCATACGCCGGCTCGACACGATCGTGGCCGCGCTGCGTGACGGCGGCGTGCCCGGCGACATGCCGTGCGCGGCGATCGAGAACGCGACGCGCGACGGGCAGCGGCACGCGCTCGCGACGCTCGACACGGTCGTCGAACGCGTGGGCGCCGCCGGTATCGGCTCGCCCGCGATCGTCGTGATCGGCCGCGTCGCGGCACTCGCCGACGATCCGGCGGTGCGCGCGGCGCTCGGCGGCCGCGCATGATGCGCGTCGCGCTCGGCGTCGGTTTCCGCGCGGGCGTGACGGCCGCGCAACTCGATGCCGCGATCCGCGCGGCGCTGGCGCGCTACCCGGGCGCCGAACCGGCCGTCGTCGCGACGCTCGCCGACAAGGCGCGTGCCCGGCCGCTGCGCACGCTGTGCGCACGCCGCGGCTGGCCGCTCGTCGCGTTCGACGCGGCGCAGCTCGCGCGGTGCTCCGAACCGGCCTTGAGCGGCCCGTCGGCTGCCGCGCTCGCGCGTTTCGGCGTCGCGGGCGTGGCCGAGCCGTGCGCGCGGCTCGCGGCGCCCGATGGCCGGCTGCTCGGCCCCAAATCCATCCGGGACGGCGTGACGGTCGCGCTCGCCGGCCCGCTCTGAACCTTTTGTTTCGCTTTCGACAGGACGATTCCCGATGAAGACCGATGCCGAATCCCATCAGCGGATGACCGAACGCCGCCGCGCCGGCCATGAAAAGAAGCAGGCTGCCGCTACCCAGGAAAAGGGCCTGCTGATCGTCAATACCGGCAACGGCAAGGGCAAGAGCACGGCCGCGTTCGGCATGGCCGTGCGCGTGCTCGGCCATGGCATGCGGCTCGGTGTCGTGCAGTTCATCAAGGGCGCGCTGCACACGTCCGAGCGCGACTTCCTCGCCGCGGTCGCGCAATGCGACTTCGTGACGATGGGCGACGGCTATACGTGGAACACGCAGAACCGCGACGCCGACATCGCAACCGCGCGCAAGGGCTGGGACGAGGCGCGCCGGATGATCGAAAGCGGCGAGTACCGGATGGTGATCCTCGACGAGCTGAACACCGTGCTGAAGTACGAATACCTGCCGCTCGACGAAGTGCTCGCGACGCTCGTCGCGCGCCCGGAATCGGTGCACGTCGTCGTCACCGGGCGGCATGCGCCCGATGCGCTGATCGACGCGGCCGACCTCGTCACCGAAATGCGGCTCGTCAAGCATCCGTACAAGGAGCAAGGCGTGAAGGCGCAGCCCGGCGTGGAGTTCTGAGCGATGCCGGCCTGCCCCGCGCTGTTCGTCAGCGCGCCCGCGTCCGGCCAGGGCAAGACGTCGGTGACGGCCGGCCTCGCGCGGCTGCACCGGCGGCTCGGCCGGCGCGTGCGCGTGTTCAAGACCGGGCCGGATTTTCTCGATCCGATGCTGCTCGAACGCGCGAGCGGGGCGCCCGTGCACGCGCTCGACCTCGGCATGGTCGGCGAAGCCGGCTGCCGCGCGCTGCTCGCCGATGCGGCGCGCGACGCGGACCTGATCCTGATCGAAGGCGTGATGGGGTTGTTCGACGGCACGCCGAGCAGCGCCGATCTCGCGGTCGCGTTCGGCGTGCCGGTCGTCGCGGTGATTGCCGCGAAGTCGATGGCGCAGACGTTCGCGGCGATCGCGTTCGGGCTCGCGCGGTTCCGGCCGGAGGTGCCGTTTCACGGCGTGCTGGGCAATCGTGTCGGGTCGCCGCGACACGCGGAACTGCTGCGGCAGGCGCTGCCGGACGACCTGCGCTGGCTCGGGCACGTGCCGGCCGATGCGGGCATCGCGCTGCCGGAACGGCATCTCGGCCTGCACCAGCCGGCCGACATCGGCGATCTCGATGCGCGGCTCGAGCGTGCGGCCGACGTGCTCGCGCAGACGGCGCTCGCCGAATTGCCGCCGGCCGTCGCGTTCGCGGAGCCGGACGTTCACGCCGCGCTGCCGCGCGTGCTCGCCGGCAAGCGGATCGCGATCGCGCGCGATGCCGCGTTCTCGTTCATCTATCCGGCCAATCTCGCGCTGCTCGACGCGCTCGGTGCGCAGCTGCGGTTCTTTTCGCCGCTTGCGGACGAACCCGTGCCCGACGATTGCGACGCGCTGTTCGTACCGGGCGGCTATCCGGAACTGCACGCGGCGACGCTCGCGGCGAATGCCGTGACCGCGCGGACGATTCGCGCGCATGCGGCGGCCGGCCTGCCGATCGTCGCGGAATGCGGGGGGATGGTGTATCTGTGCGAATCGCTGACCGACGTGGACGGCGCGACGACGCCGATGCTCGGACTGTTGTCAGGCCAGGCGACGATGCAGCGTCGGTTCGCGGCGCTCGGGATGCAGCAGCTGGACACGCGCACCGGGCCGATGCGCGGTCATACGTTTCATTATTCGCGGCTCGATACGCCGCTGGCGCCGGCGGCGACGGCGGCGCGGCCCGACGGCGTGCCCGGAAGCGGCGAAGCCGTGTATCGCGCGGGCCCGATCGTCGCGACCTACATGCACATGTACTGGCCGTCGAATCCGGAGATGGCGGCCGCGCTGTTCGGCGGCACGGCATTCTGACGAAAAATACCCCGGGACACCGCGCGGCTGCGCGGTCAGGGTTTTTCGCGGCCCGGCGCTTCCGAGCGCGAAGTCCGGATCACGGTGCCGTCGGGGGAGAAATGCGCGTTGAACATCGCGTCGCCCGATACGCCGCCCTCGGCCCAGTGCCAGCTCCACACTTCCTCATGGCTCAACGCGTATTGCGCGACCTCGGTCGGCTTGCCGAGCAGTTGCCGTACGTCGTCCTTCGACATCCCCGGCACGACCTTCGCGATGTTCGCCGCCGTCAGCGCCTGCGTGATCGACACGAGCCGGCCGTCGGGCCCGAAATCGAGCATGTACGTGCGCGTGCCGTACGGGCCGCGCGGATACTCGAAACGCTGCGAGCCGTCGTCGCCCTGCCGGACCATCTCGGGCTTGCCCGCCTGGCGCAGCACGTCCTCGGTCGTCGAGACGCCCGGCTGCAGATTGCCGAACGCCATCGGATCGGGCTTGATCGCGTTCACCGCGTCAGCCACCTTCTGGTCGTCGCATCCGGCCGCCAGAACGCCGACCGCGCAAGCCGTCAGCACGGTCAGAAACTGTTTTCGCATGTCGTCCACACCTGTATTCATCGAGCCGATCCGGCGTCGCGCGCAGCGTAGCACGCGGCCCGTGCCGTCGATGTCAAGGAGCGTCAAATTCAGCGCGTGAGCGCTTTCCAATGGAACAGGAGCCTGGGCGAGGGTTTGCGGTAGCTCTTGTGTAGCGCCTTTGGCGCGTTTCCAATGCGTCCCGCGCGGCCGGTGTCATGGCCGCGCGGGCGCGCACCGGGTGGCGGTGCCCACGTCGATGCGCCGCGGCGTCACACCAGGAAGGTCTCCGCCAGCTTGACCCAGTACGATGCGCCGATCGGCAGCGCCGCGTCGTTGAAGTCGTAGCCGGGGTTGTGCACCATGCAGCCGCCCTCCCCGTCGCCATTGCCGATGATCAGGTAGCAGCCCGGCCGCTTCTCGAGCAGGAACGCGAAATCCTCGCTGCCGGTGAGCGGCACCATCCCGTCGATCAGGTTCGCTTCGCCGACCCACCCGCGCGCGACGCCGCGTGCGAACGCGGTCATCTCCGCATCGTTGACGAGCACCGGATAGCGACGCTGGTAATCGATCGTCGCGGTCGCGCCGAACACGGCCGCCTGCGCATGAACGACTTCCTTGATGCGTGTCTCGAGCAGGTCGCGCACCTCGGGCTTCAGCGCGCGCACGGACAGGCGCATCTGCGCACGGTCGGGAATCACGTTCGGCGCCTCGCCCGCGTGGATCGCACCGACCGTGACGATCGCCATGTCGAGCGGCGATACGTTGCGCGAGACGATCGTCTGCAGCGCGATGACGATCTGCGCGCACACGACGACCGGGTCGATCGCCTTGTGCGGCACCGCGCCGTGGCCGCCGCGCCCCTGCACGTCGATGGTCACGGTATCGGACGACGCCATGAACGGCCCGGGCAGGAAGCCGAACTTGCCCGTCGGGAAGCCCGGCATGTTGTGCATCGCGAAGATCGCGTCGCACGGGAACTGCTCGAACAGCCCGTCGTCGAGCATTTTCTTCGCGCCGCCGAGCCCTTCCTCGGCCGGCTGGAAAATCAGGTTCAGCGTGCCGGAAAAGCGGCGCTCGCGCGCCAGGTGCTTCGCGGCCGCGAGCAGCATCGCCGTGTGGCCGTCGTGACCGCACGCGTGCATCTTGCCGGGGATCGTGCTCTGGTACGGCAGGCCGGTCGACTCGTGGATCGGCAGCGCGTCCATGTCGGCACGCAGGCCGAGGCGCTGCGTGCCATTGCCCACCTTCAGCTGCGCGACGACGCCCGTGCCGCCGAGCCCGCGCTGCACCGTGTAGCCCCACGCCTGCAACTGCCCGGCGACGAGATCGCTCGTCGCGAATTCCTCGAAGCCCAGTTCGGGGTGGGCATGAATGCGGTGCCGGATCTCGATCATTTCGTCGGCGAGGCCTGCGGGGATCACGCTGTGCGTCACGGTGTCGTCTCCTGGGTTCCGTGGGGAATGTGCAGGCAAGGATAGTCGGTTGAGCGGCAACCGGACAGACAGAAAGTCGTCGCTGAGACAACCTTGAGTTGCCGGTCTATCCTCCGGCACAAGACGAATCGCACGGCGGGAGGAAACCGGCCATTCGGGCGACTGCCGGCCACGCATCGGGATGCGGGACACTGCGAGTTCGTCTTGATTTCTCGGGTGGGAGTGCACGTTGAGTTCCGTTCGTCATTCCGGAATAATCCCGTCCTATCAAAGGGTTGAGCGTTCTTGTTCATTTTTTGACGGTTGTACATTTTTTGTGTACGCTGGCAGAAAAGTGAACAAGCAATCCACCCCGATGCCCGAGAACGCCACCCTGCCGATAGCGGAACAGCACGTGCTCGACGAAGCCTGCGCCGCGTTCGAACGCGCGACCCGGCGCTTCCGTGCGCGACCCGTGCGCGTGCCGGCCGCCTATGACGCGCATGCCGACGCGATGATCCGTTTCGCCATTGCCGGGCAGGCCTTCGAGATGCCGGCGGCAGTGAGCGTCGGGGTCGAATCGATGCAGGACGCACGCGCGGCGCTGCGCCGGCGCGGCGGCGCCCCGCTGCCCGGCGAGCGGCCGCTGATGCTGGTTGCGCCGTACGTATCGGTCGAGCTGGCCGCCCGCCTGACCGATCAAGGCATCCCGTTTCTCGATACGGCCGGCAATGCGTGCCTGATCCAGCCGGAAGCGACCGTGATGATTTCCGGCCGGCCGAAACCCGCCCGCACGCCGCGCCGGCAGACATCGCGCGCGACGACGCCCAAGGGGCTGGCCGTGATGTTCGCGCTCGCGACGCAGCCGGGCCTCGTCGCGCAACCGTACCGGGCGATCGCTGCCGCGTCGGGCGTCGCGCTCGGCACGGTCAATCTCGCGATGGACGACCTGCTCGCGCGCGGCCTTGTCGCACAGCGGCGCAACGGCGAACGGCTGATGCCCGACTGGCCGCGCTTCATGCAGGAATGGGTCGCGCTGTATCCGAGCCGCCTGCGCGCGAAACTGCCCGCCCGGCGGTTTGCCGCGCTCGCGCCCGACTGGTGGCGCGGCTTCGATTTCGCGGCATTCGACGCGCGGCTGGGCGGCGAACCCGCGGCCGACTTGCTGACGCACGACCTGAAGCCGGCCGCGATCACCGTCTATACGCATGGCGCCGTGTCGAACCGCCTGCTGCTCCAGGCACGCCTGCGCCCGGACGAGCGTGGCGACGTCGAGCTGCTCGAAGCCTTCTGGCCGCCGTCGCCGGCACTCGACTGGCGCGAGCAGGACGTGCCGCTCGTGCCGCCGCTGCTGATCTACGCGGATCTCGTCTCGTCCGGGGACAGTCGCAATCTCGCCGCCGCCGAACACATCCATGACCGATACCTCGCCCGCCCGCCCGCTTGAAGTCGACGCGCGCCGGCCGCTCGAGCCGGCGGCGGTCGCGCTGCTGCAGGCGGTCCGCGCGGCCTGCGCGCAGCTCGACGCGGCATTCGTCGTCGCCGGTGCGACCGCGCGCGACATCCTGATGTGGCATGTGCACGGCATCCGCCCGGTGCGGGCGACGCGGGACGTCGACGTCGCGGTGTGCGCGGTGAGCTGGCCGTTTCACGAACGGCTCGTCGACGCGCTCGTCGCGACCGGGCAATTCGCGCGTGCGCCGAAGCATCAGCAGAAACTGCTGTTCGACAGCGGGACGCAAGGCTTTCGCACGGAACTCGATCTCGTGCCGTTCGGGCCGCTCGAAACGCCGCCCGGCGAAATCGCGTGGCCGCCCGGCGGCGATTTCGTGTTGAACGTGCTTGGCTTTCAGGAGGCGATCGATACGGCGCTGGTCGTGTCGATCGCGGCCGACGTCGCGGTGCCGGTGGCGAGCCTGCCGGCCCTTGCGCTGTTGAAGTTGCTCGCGTGGAAGGACCGGCGCGCGCGCCAGAACAGCGACGCGTACGACCTGTTGTTCCTGCTCACGCATTTCCACGACGCAGGCAATCGCGAGCGCATCTGGGAGGTGGCGCCCGACCTGCTCGAGCAGCACGGTTTCCAGCCTGAGGTGGCGGCGGCTGCGCTGCTGGCGCGCGATGCGCAGCGGATTGCTTCGCCGCCGACGTACGATGCGATCCGCGCGCTGTTGTCCGACGAAGCAATCTACGCGACGCTCGGGCAGGATCTGCAGGCCCGCGCGTTCGCGCTGCTGCCGGGGGAATTCAGCGCGGACGCCGACCGGTATCTCGACGCGTTCCGCAGCGCCTTCCTCGCGGATCCGCCTGTTCCTCGCGCGTGACGTGCGACCGCGCGGGCGCCACGCCATCGCGCGTTCACGACCTCAGGCCGAGGCCGCCCAGTCTTCGAGCGACAACCCCGCGACGCGGCCGAACTCGCGACGATTGTTCGTGACGAGCACGGCACCGGCCGCGATCGCGTGACCGGCGATCGACGCATCGTTTGCGCCGATCGGCGTGCCGCGCGCGGCGAGGTCGGCGCGAATCGCCGCCGTTGCATCGACCGCCGCGGTATCCCACGACAGCACGCCGTCCAGCCGAGCGACAAAGGCCGTCACGAGTTCCGCATGCTTCGGCGATGCCTTTCTGCCGACCGCGCCGAACCGCATTTCCGCATAGGTAATCGCCGACACGACGATCCGGTGCTGCGCATTGACGCACGACTGCAGCCGGGACAACACCACCGGTGGGCGCTCGCGCATGATGAACGAACAGATGTTCGTATCGAGCATGTAGAGCGTGGTCACCGGCCCGACTCCGTCGGTGCGGCGTCATCGGCGCCGGACAAGTCGAAACGGCCGGATTCGACGACAGCCGGGCGCTCGACGAGGAAGTCGGCATCGGCCAGCGGTTCACTCGCGAGCGACAGCCACGTCGGCCGCACCGGCCGCAGCAACAACGTGTCGCCCTCGCGGCGGATCTCGAGTTCCGTCACCCCCTCGAATTCCATGTCCTTCGGGATGCGGATTGCCTGGTTACGGGCGTTCTTGAAAATGGAAACGGTGCGCATGAGCCACTCCAAGGGAGTACGATGCGTCCATTCTAGGCATATGCTGGCATATGTCAATATCGGGCGGCGCGGATGCGGGATCGCGCCTGATGCTGTCGCGGGTGTGCTTGCCATGTCGTCACGACCTGTCTGCGATGAGGGAGCGACCATTCTTCCTCATGCCGCCCACCCGATCCATATCCCGAACGGCCGATGCGCGCCCCCTGCAAGCCGCGCGAAACGTCGACGCTTGCGAATCGACGTTTCGACGAATCGACACTTCGCGCCCCCGTCCCGTCACGGCAACCGGAAAGTGTCGAAGAATGTTTCGCGCTCCATCACGGTAAGCGCCGCGCGCTTGTGCGGGAAATCGAACTCCTTCAACGTATGGAACCCGAGCCGGTGCATGTACGCGATATGCCGCACGTGATCGACGCGCGGCTCGCCGACGAGCCGCTGCGTGCGCGGTTCGTCGACGAACATGTAGTGCAGCACCCCGCTCCACCATGCATGCAGCTTGCCCGCGCTCTGGAAGCGCGAGTCGCCGATCAGCAGGTGCAGCCCGCGATCGTAATCGTGCGCGTCGTAGAACGGCGCGAGGCGGTCCTCCTTCGCCCAGTAGAACTCGAAATAGCCGAACGGCGTGTCGTCGAAATAGCCGATCATCGGATGCATGTGCGGATCGGCGAGCCGCTCCGCGAGATACGCGGCGTGCTCGTCGAGCGTGCCGCGCTGATCCCAGAAATGCGCGACGCGATCGAGGTTCATCCAGTCGCTGAACAGCTGCGCATGTGCAGCGATGTCGACGGTGCGCAGGCTGAACGTCATCCCGACCTGCGGCATGTAGCGCGCATAGATCTCGCCGGCCGGCGACGGCGGCCGCACCGGGTGCCGGTGGCCGTTCGTGATCGTGTAGCGCAGCGGCATCCCGCCCGACGCGGGGGCCTTCAGCCACGGCCGCGGGTTCTGCCAGAACGTCGCGCGCGATGCGGTGACGCGCAGCCGGTCGCCCGCGATCCGCGCGCCGTCGATCACGCCTTCGCGCACCGCGCGCGCGACGTACGACGCGACGGCCGCCGGATCGGCGCCGCCGAGCGGCACCGACACCGTCGCCGCGTCGTGCCGCGTGTCCGTGTTGAACAGCGCGACGAATTCCGCGAGCAGCGCCGCCGGCGGATCGCCGGGCCGCCACGCGGCGAGCGTGCGCTCGACGGCGGGCGGCTCGTGCCCGTGCACGGCGCCGTCGAGTGCCGCGGCCACCTCGCCTTCGACCGCGTCTGCCGCGTTGGCCGGCTTCGTCAGCGTGTCTTCCATCACAGTGCTCCCGCGTCGTGGCGGTCGGCGAGGATGTGCAGCCCCTGCTCGAGCGCCGGAAACAGGCTGCGCTGGAAGTTGTTCCAGCGCAGTTCGAGAATCGTGTCGTCCGGCGCGATCGGCGTGTCGAGCACGTCGCAGATCACCTCGCCGGAATCGATGCCGTTGTCGACGTAGTGGAACGAGGCGCCCGTCATCGTCACCGGTTCGACGCGCGAGGTCGCGCCGCTCGCCCAGTCGACCCGTTCGCCGCGCGCGCCGTGCAGCGCGTCGAGCGTCGCCCACGCACCGCGCCGCTGGTACGGTGAAGCGTCGGCCGTAATGCCGGGATGGATGTTCGCGATGCGGCGGTGAAAGCGCGCGCCGGGACGCACGAGCTCGTCGAGGATCACGAGCAGCCCGTCGAGCACGACCACGTCGGCATCGAGTTCGAGCAGGCGTTCGAGCAGGCGGCGCTCGAACGCCTGCTTGCCCGTCACGCGCTCGCGCGCAGCGCGCGGCAGCCGGCGGTACGTCGATGCAATCGTGCAGAACAGTTCGTCGACCGGCCGGCCCTGCACCGTCAGCCCGTCGGGCAGGATCCACGGGCGGCCCGGCGTGCGCGCGAAGCCGTAGTCGGCGACCTTCGCGCGGTCGGCCGGCGAGCCTGCGTCGTCGTCGACGATCACGCCCTTGAGCGCATAGCGTTCGCCGAGCGGCGAGTCGTTCAGGCGTTCGACGAGGAATTCGAGCGGCGCCTTCATGTAGCGCGTGCCGCCCCGGTAGGCGACCGGCTGGCCGGCGCGATCGGCCGCGCCGTTGCGCAGCGACTGGATGTAGACGAGATTTTTCTTCGGCATGGAGGCGTCGTGGAAAAAACGGACGACGGCGCCGCGGCCCGCCCGCGCCGGCCCGAAGGCCGGCCGGCGCGCCGCGGCGCGCGGCGTCACCAGTTGTATTTCGCGGTGGCGAGCACCGTGCGGTCGGTCCCGAAAATGCAGACGCTCGTCGACTGGCAACCGCTGATGTAGTGGCGGTTGAACAGGTTCGTCCCGTTCACGGCGAAGCGCCAGTTGCGCGTGTCGTAGTGCACGCCCGCGTCGAACAGCGTGTAGCTCGCGACCGTCAGCGAGTTGTCGGCCGCACCGGCCGACGCGCTCTGGTAACGCACGCCGCCGCCCAGGCCGAAGCCCGTGAGCGGCCCCGTGTGCCACGTCCAGTCGGCCCACAGCGACGCCATCTGGCGCGGTCGCGGAATGTCGACCGGCCAGTTGTTCAGCGATGCGTCGTTCGCCTTCACGTTCTTCACGTCCTGGTAGACGTAGGACGCGATCAGCGACAGGTTGCGCGTGAGCTTGCCGGTCGCGTTCAGCTCGATCCCGCGCGAGCGCACTTCGCCCGTCTGGACCGACGTCGTGCCGGACGAATCGAGATTGAGCGGCGTCGACGTGAGCACGTTGGTCTGGTTGATCTGGTAGATCGCCGCGCTCAGCATCAGGTTCTTGCCGGGCGGCTGCCAGCGCAGGCCGGCCTCGATCTGCTTGCCGCGGGTCGGCTGCGGCAGGCCGCCGCCGTACAGGTTCACGCCGATCAGCGGGTTGAACGACGTCGCGTAGCTGACGTACGGCGACAGCCCGTAGTCGCCCTGGTAGGTCAGGCCCACGCGGCCGGTGAACGCACTGATGTCGGCCTTCGACTGCGTGCCGCCCTCGCGGTCGTCCATCCGCTGGTTGACCCAGTCCTCGCGGCCGCCGAGCGTCAGCGTCCAGCGGTTCCACTTGACCTGGTCCTGCACGTACAGCCCGAACGTGTTCATCGTCGTGTACGTGTTGGTGCGGTACGTGGTGTTCGGCGGCGAGAACACGGACAGCGTGACGGGCGTGTAGACCGGGTTGTAGATGTTCAGCGTCGGCGCGGCGGCCAGCCATTCGCTGTCGGTCGCGGTCTGCCGGTTGTACTGGAAGCCGAGCAGCAGCGTGTGCTCGAGCGGCCCCGTGCCGAAGCGGCCCTGCAGGTTGTTGTCGATGTCGAAGCGGCTGTAGTTCGTCTGGAACACGCCGGCCCAGCGGTTGATGTCGGTCAGGCTGCCGTCCGCGAAGCCCGCGCCGAACACCGAGCCGTTGTCGAGCGACAGGTGCATCCAGCGCACGTTCTGGCGGAACGTCCACATCGAGTTCAGATTCCGCTCGAACTGGTAGCCGAGCGACCACTGCTTCTTGCGGTAGTAGTTGAAATCTGGGTCGCCGCCGTAGACGTCCTTGTCGAGCTGCCCGTTCGGGTTCGGCAACACCGTGCCCTCGGCCGGCAGGAAGTTCGACGAGATGTCGCCCCAGTCCTGCAGGTACGTGGCGGACAGCGTCAGCGACGTATCCGCGTCCGGGCGCCAGCGGAACGACGGCGCGAGCGCGACGCGCTGGTCGTTGTTCGGGCCGGTCAGCGCGTTGCCGTCGCGCGCGACGCCGACGAACCGGTACGCATACTTGCCGTCCGCATCGAGCTTGTCGCCGACATCGATCATGAACTGCTTGCGCGCATAGTTGCCGAACTGCACGCCGGCTTCGCGAACGCGCTCGCCGTCGGCCGTCTTGGTCTGCACGTCGATGATCGCGCCCGGGTCGCCGGCGCCGTACAGCACCGACGTCGGCCCGCGCAGCACGGTGATGCTGTCGATCATGTACGGATCGACGCGCCAGCTCGACAGGTTCAGCGTGTTCGGCACCTGCAGGCCGTTCACGTACGCGGTCGGCGTGAAGCCGCGCAGCGCCGCGTACCAGTCGGAACGGTTGTCCGAGCCGTACGACGAGAAACCCGGCACGTAGCGCAGCGCCGCGTTCACGTCGGTCGCGCCGGTCATCTCGATCTGCTGCGCGGTGACGATGTTGATCGTCTGCGGGATTTCGTTGATTGACGTATCGGTCTTGGTGCCGGTCCGGCTGCGCTTCGCGACGAGCCCGACCGTG
Source organism: Burkholderia sp. BCC1998 (assembly GCF_905339875.1). Lineage (NCBI taxonomy): Bacteria > Pseudomonadati > Pseudomonadota > Betaproteobacteria > Burkholderiales > Burkholderiaceae > Burkholderia > Burkholderia sp. BCC1998. The sequence goes on along the minus strand of NZ_CAJPHE010000013.1, from coordinate 119,298 downwards.
CCGTCGCCTTGCGAGCCCGCGTTGACGTTGATCGCCGGCAGCGTGCCGGTCGTCGAGCCATTCTGCGCGCCGGTCGACGTGCTTGCCACCGCACTAGCCGCCGCACCGTTCTGCGCACTGCCGGCCGACACCGCGGCACCTGCGTTCACGGCCGGCGCCGTCTGGGCGTATGCATGCCCTGCCGCCATCCCGAACGCCACGCTCGCCGCGGCTGCGATCGCACGCACACGCGTGCCTGTTGCCCACTCCATCTTTCTCTGCTCCACTTTTTTGATGCGGTCTCCGACCGCGCCTTTGTCAAAGAGCGAAAGCCATGCGGCCCGCGCTCGCCCCGTTTTGGTGTCGTTGTTCATGCAGCGCCCGGACCGCCCCGTCGTCATGGTCAGGTGCGATCCCTTCCTCGAGCGACGCACAGATCTCGTCCGCACGGCGCGCGAGGACCGACAGCAGCGTGTCGGACAGGCCGTGGCTGTCTTCGCAGCAGCCTTGCAGGTAGATGCGCGGCGCGAAGTGCTCGGGCGTCGCGAGCAGGTAGTCGCGCGTGACGTCGCCGCGCGTGAGCGCATCGCCCAGGTGCGGCGCGAGTCCTTCGAGCAGCGCCGAATGCGTGTCGCGCCGGTAGCCGGTCGCCAGCACCAGCGCGTCGAAGCGTTCGACGTGCGTCGCGCCGTTCATCCGGTCGCGCAGCGTCAGCTCGATGCGGCCGTCGGCGGTGCGCACCGCGGCCTCGATCGCGCTGTTCGCGCGCAGCGCGTGACGCGGCGTGCCGTCGATGCGCTGCAGGTACAGCATTTCGTAGATCTGCTCGATCAGCGGCCGGTCGACCACCGCGTAGTTGGTGTCGCGATAGCGCTCGAGCAGCGCGCGGCGCGCATCGTGCGGCTGCGCGTAGACGACGTCGGTGAACGCGGGACTGAAGATCTCGTTGACGAACGGGCTGTCGTCGGCCGGTTTCAGTGCGCCCGCGCGCATCACGAGGCTCGCGTCGACGTGCGGGAAGCGGCGCGCGAGGTCGATGAACACCTCGGCCGCGCTCTGCCCCGCGCCGATTACCGCGACGCGACGGCGCTCGCCGTCCGGCGACGCGACCAGCCGGTCGATGTCGGTCAGGTAGGACGACGAATGGATCACGCGGTCGCGGCCGAGCGCGGCGAACGCGTCCGGCACCGCCGGCGTGCCGCCGACGCCGACCGACAGCGCACGCGTCACGCGCTGGCGTTCGCGGCCGGCCGCATCGCGCGACAACACGCGCAGCGCATCGACGCGCGCGCCGTCGCCGTGAACGGGCTCGATCGCCGTGACGGTTTCGCTGTAGTGGACGTGCTCGTCGAACGCGCCGGCGACCCAGCTCAGGTAGTCGTGGAATTCGACGCGGGTCGGATAGAAGTTCTTCAGGTTGACGAATTCGTTCAGCCGGCCGCGTTCGAACAGATAGTTGATGAACGTGTAGCGGCTCTTCGGATCGCGCATCGTGACGAGATCCTTCAGAAACGAGATCTGCATCCGGCAGTCGTCGAGCAGCATGCCGCGGTGCCAGCCGAATTCCGGCTGGCGTTCGACGAAGCAATGCGCGAACGGACGCGTGCCGCGGCGTTCCGCGAGGCGCACGGCCAGCGCCAGGTTCGACGGCCCGAAGCCGACGCCGATCAGGTCGAATACGGTTTCTCTCTGCATGTCTCTCAGCTCCCTTGTCGGTGAAACCGGCCCGTCAGACGTGACGGCCGGAGAAGAAGGTCTCGCGCAGCGTGCGCATCCACAGCGGCTGCCCGTCGGCGAGCGCCAGGCGGCGCTGCCGCGCGAAGCCGTGCCGCGCGAGGGTATCGACGACCCGCGCGCGGCCGGCCGGGACCGCGCAGCCGACCGCTTCGGTGCGCGGGTCGTCGAGAAACAGGTAATGCACGACGGACGACAGCCAGCCCGCCACGCAATGCGGGCCGCGCCAGCGCGATGCGCCGACCAGCATCCGCAGCCCGCGGTCGTAGTCGCGCGCGCCGACGTGCGGCGCGAGCGGGTCTTCCTTCAGCCAGTACGCCTCGACGTACGCGAACGGTTCGCCGTCGAAGCAGCCGACGAGCGGGCTCACGTGCGGATCGGCATCGGGCGCCGTGTCGTGCGCGCCGGGCTGCGTGCCCGGCCAGCCGTCGCGCACGCGCGGCTCGTCGAACCAGTGCGCAAGGCGCGCGGCATCCTCGCCCGGCTGCCAGCCGCGCAGCGTGAAGCGCACGCCGAGCGCCGGCAGGTCGCGCGCATACACGTCGCCGCGCGGCGCGGGCGGCCGGCGCGGATGACGCCGGCCGTCGGTCAGCATCGGCAGCGTCGCGCACGGCAGATGCGCGCCGACGCGCCACAGATCGGCCTGCTGGGCCCAGCCCTCGCGCATGCACCGGCCGCCGTCGGCCAGCACGCCGCTCGCGCGCAGCGCATCGAGCGCGACCGCCGGCCATGCGGCCGGGTCGAGCCGGATCGCCGCGTGGCGCGCGCTGTCCGAAAACGCCGCGGCGAGCGCGGCCAGCAGCGCGCGGCGCTGGTCGGCCGGCGCCGCGCGATGGTTGTAGGCGACGAGGCGCAGCGCGCCGTCGTCGCCGAGTTGCGCACGCAGCAGCTGCGCGCCGATGCCGTCGCCCTGTGCGACGCGGATCTCCGTGCCGTCGCGCACCGCGAACAAGCCGTCCGCGAACGCGAGGCGGTACGTATCGAGCAGCGTGAATCCGTCCGGGCGCACTTCAGCCAGCATCGCGCACCTCCAGCCGCGAGTGCGCCGCTGCGTCGAGATGCGTGCCGAGCGCCGCGAGCGTCGGCGCCGCGAACACGTCGGCGACCGTCAGCGCGTGCCCGTCGCGGCTCGCCGCATCGACGAAACGCACGACGTCGAACGACGTCGCGCCGGCCTCGAACAGATCGGCATCGGGCGCGGGCGCGGCCGTCGCGAACGTGTCCGACCACAGCGCGGCGAGCGCGGCAGCCGTGTTCGGCACGCGCGATGACGCCGCCGCATGGGTCGCGTTGCCGGCCGGTGCGACCGCGACCGCTGCCGGCGCGGCAAACAGCGCATCGGGCACGCCGAGCGGCGCTTGCGCCGCACCGGCGAAACGCGCGACTTCGTCGTGGTAAAGATCGACGAGCGCGTCGACGAAGCGGCCGTCGAGCAGTTCGTCCGCATAGGAGAACGCGGCGCTCACGCGGCCGTCCGGATGTTCGACGACGTCCAGCTCCAGCGTGAACACGACGCGATGACGCACGTCGTCGAAGCCGGCGAGCGACAGGCCGGCCCAGTCGCGTGCGGCCGCGCCGGTCGGGCGCAGGTAGTTGAACATCACCTGGAACAGCGGATTGGCCCGCGCGGCACGCGGCGCGCGCAGCGCCGCGACGACGTCGGCGAACGGCACGTCCGCATGCGCATAGGCGGCAAGCGCCGTATCGCGCACCTGAGCGAGCACGTCCGCGCGGCGGGCCGTGGAATCGAGCCGCGTGCGTACGACCACCGAATTGATGAAGAGGCCGAGCGCGTCGCGTGCGGCTTCACCCGTGAGTTCGCGCGTCGATGCCAGCACGCCGACCGGCTGGTCGGCCGCGCCGGTCACGCGGAACAGCGCGGTATTGAGCGCCGCATGCAGCAGCATCGGCAACGTCGCGTGCGACGCCGACGCGGCATCGCGCGCGGCACGGATCAGCGACGCGTCGAACTCGAACGCGATGCGCGCCGCACGCCATTGCGGCACGGCCGGCGCGTCGGCGCGCTGCGGCAGCATGGGCGGCGGCAGATCGGCCAGCGCGTCGCGCCAGTACGCGACACGGGCCGGCTGGCACGGCGCGGGCAGCACGAGCGGCGTGTTTTCTGGCGTCGTCGTCGTCGAAGAGGCCCGGGCCGCTTCGCCGCGCACGAGCGCGACATAGCGCGCGCGCACCGCGTCGAGCCACAGCTCGATCGATTCGCCGTCCGACACGATGTGATGGATCGTCACCGACAGCACGTGATCGTCCGCGCCGAGCCGCAGCACGCGGGCGCGCCACAGCGGCGCGTCGGCCGCGAGATCGAACGGTGCGAGCGCATCGGCGCCGGTCAGCGCCGCCGCGCGCGCGAGCGCGTCGGGCTGCGCGGACAAGTCGACGACCGGCAGCGCGACGCTCGCCGCGGCGTCGATCCGCTGGCCCAGCAGCATGCCGTCGCGCGCGACGAGCCGCGTGCGCAGCGCCGGATGCGCGGCCGCGACCGCCGAAAACGCCGCGCGCAGCGCATCGACGTCGAGCGGGCCGCGCACGCGCAGCGCGACCGGAATGTTGTATGCGGCGCTGTCCGGCTGCGCGCGCCACAGGAACCACAGGCCGAGTTGCGCGGGCGACAGCGGCCACACGCCGTGCGCATCGGGCTTCGCCATCGCGACGCCCGGCGCCGCGGCGCCGGCGTGCGCGGCGCGCGGCGCCTCAGCCACCTGGCGCGCGTATTGCGCGAGCACCGGCGCTTCGAACAGCGCGCGCACCGGCACGTCGCGGCCGAGCCGCTCGGCAACGCGCGTCGCGACGCGCACCGCCGCCAGCGAATGGCCGCCGAGTTCGAAGAAGTGATCGCCGCGGCCGACGCGCTCGACGTTCAGCACGTCGCGCCAGATCGCCGCGAGCGCGGTTTCGTCGCCGTCATGCGGCGCCTCGTAAGCGCGTTCGACGCGCATCGGCGCCGGCAGCTGCGCCCGATCGACCTTGCTGTTCGCGTTGCGCGGCAGCGCGTCGAGCACGATCAGCTGCGCGGGCACCATGTAGTCGGGCAGCATGCGGCGCAGATGCGCGTCGAGCGTCGCGGCCTCCACCGGTTGCGCGGCCGCCTGCGCGTCGGCGGTCAGTTCGACGTACGCGACGAGCTGCGCCTGCGCGCCCTGCCCGTGCACGACCGCGCACGCTTCGCGCACCGCATCGTGCGCGGCCAGTTGCGCCTCGATCTCGCCGAGTTCGATGCGCAGCCCGCGCAGCTTCACCTGGTGATCGACGCGGCCGATGAAGTCGAATACGCCGTCCGCGCGCCGCCGCACGAGGTCGCCCGTGCGATACAGGCGTGCGCCCGGCGCGCCGTACGGATCGGGCACGAAGCGCTCGGCCGTCAGCGCGGGACGGTCGAGATAGCCGCGCGCGACGCCGATCCCCTCGCCGCCGAGGTACAGCTCGCCGATCACGCCGACCGGCAGCGGATGCAGCCGCGCGTCGAGCACGTGCGCGGTGCGCGCGCCGACCAGCGTGCCGATCGGCAGGTACGCGGCGTCGCCGAGCGTCGCGAGATCGTCGCCGGGACGGAACATCCACAGCGTCGGCGTGATCACGGTCTCGGTCGGGCCGTAGCCGTTGACCACGCGTACTTTCGGCATCGCGCGGCGCAACATCGCGAACGCTTCGCGCGACGTCGCCTCGCCGCCGACGGTCAGCGAGCGCAGCGTCGGCGGCGCGCCATGCACGAGCGCCCATTCGGCAAGCTGTGCGGCGCAGCCGGGCGGCACGTAGGTCATCGTCACGCCGTCGCGAATCATCATCGCGCAGGTCTGCGCGGGCGGCCACAGCACGTCGGCCGTCACCGACACGGCGGCGCCCGACAGGTACTGCGAAAACCAGCCTTCGTGCGCGCCGTCGAAGTTGACCGACTGGAACAGCAGGAACACGTCGTGCTCGCCCGCGCCGTAGCGCTCGGCGATCGCCACGCAATGCCGCGCGAACGCCGCGTGATCGACGATCACGCCCTTCGGCTTGCCGGTCGAGCCGGACGTGTAGATCGCGTACGCCGCATGGCCGGGCAGCACGTCCGGCAGCGCGACGTCCGCGGCTTCGTCGAGCGCGTCGACTTCGTCCGCGCGCCAGACGCGCAGCGCCGGCAGCTCGGGCAGCGAGGCGGCGCTCGCGGCGTCGGTCAGCACGTGCGCGATGCCCGCGTCGCCGACGATCTGCGCGAGCCGTTCGCGCGGATGCGCCGGATCGAGCGGCACGAACGCGGCGCCCGACTTCAGCACCGCGATCAGCGCGACCAGCAGGTCGACCGAGCGCTGCAGCGCGACGCCGACGCGCATCTCGGGCCGCACGCCGGCCGCGACGAGATTGCGTGCGATGCGGACCGCGCGCGCGTCGACCTCGCCGCGCGTCAGCGCGCGATCGATGTCGGCGACACCGCGTGCGTCGGGCCGTGCGTGCGCGTGCGCTGCGATCCGCGCGTGCACCGGCACGAACGGTTCGGCTTCGGCCGCGCCCGCCGGTGCGTTCCACGCGAAGAGTTGTGCGAGTTCGTCGGCCGGCAGCCAGTCGAGATCGCCGATCAGCATGTCGGGGCGCGCGAGCGCATCGCCGAGCAGCGTGACGAAGCGCGCGGCCAGCCGCGCGATCGCGTCGCCGTCGAACAGGTCGAGCGCATAGATGAATGCGGCGTCGAACGTGCCGTCGGGCGTCGCCTCGACGGCAAGCGTCAGGTCGAATTTCGCGGCAGGCGTGCCGGACGGCAGCAAGGTCGCCGATGCTGCGCCCAGCGCCGGCAGCGCGCGGCGCTCGCCGTACGCGGCCATCACCTGGAACAGCGGATGGTGGCTGGCGCTGCGCGGCACGCCGAGCGCGTCGACGACCTGCTCGAACGGCACGTCCTGGTGCATCTGCGCATCGACGAGCGCGCGCTGCGTGCGCGCGACCAGCGACGCGAAATCGCCGTGCGCGGGCACGTCGACATCGATCGCGAGCGTGTTGACGAAAAAGCCGATCAGGCCGGCCGTTTCCGCGCGCTCGCGGTTCGCGGCCGGCACGCCGACGCAGATCCGCGCATCGCCGGTCGCGCGCGCGAGCAGCGCGTCAAGCGCCGCGAGCAGCACCGCGAACGGCGTCGCGCCCGACGCGGCCGCGAACGCGCGCAGCCGCGCGCCGGTGTGTGCGTCGAGGGAAAACACGTGACGCGCACCGCGTGCGCTGCGGCGCGCCGGCCGCGCTGCGGCGCCGGGCAGCGTCAGCACGCCGCGTTGCGGGTCGAGGCGCTCGCGCCAGAACGCCAGCTGGCGATCGCGCTCGCCGGCATCGAGCCAGCGGCGTTGCCACAGCGCATAGTCCGCATACTGGATCGGCAGCGGCGCGAGCGGCACCGGCGCGCCCGACGCATACGCGCGATAGAACGCCGCGAGTTCGAACCGCATCACGTCCGACGACCAGCCGTCCGACACGATGTGGTGAACGGTCAGCGCGAGCCAGTGATGCGTCGCGTCGAGACGGATCAGGTGTGCGCGCATGAGCGGCGCCGCGCCGAGATCGAACGCGGCGGCTTCGTCGGCCGTCGCGATGCTTTCGGCGCGTGCCATGCGCTGCGCGTCGGGCAGCGCTTCGAGACCGGTCTCGCGCCACGGGCAGCGCAGCGGCGGATGGATCGTCTGCGCGACGCCGTCCTCCGCTTCGTCGAAGGTCGTGCGCAGCGCTTCATGGCGCGCGATCAGCGCATCGCACGCGAGCCGCAGCGCGTGCGCGTCGAGCGGGCCCGTCAGCGCGAGCCGCTCGGTGATGTGATACGCGTCCGGCGCGTCGATCAGCCGCGCGTGCAGCCACAGCCGCGTCTGCGCGAACGATGCCGGCACACGGTCGCCGCGCGGCGTGCGCGGCGGGATCGGCAGCATGCGAAAGTCGATGCCGGCCGCGCCGAGCTTGTCGATGAACACCGCGCGCTGCGCGTCGGGCAATTGCGCGAAACGCGTCGCGAGTGCGAGCCAGTCGGGTTGCATCCTCGTCATCCGTCGTCCTTATTGGGTTTCCAGTTCGCCGAGCAGCGCGTCGATCGCGCTCGCCGCGTCGGTCGCGCCGCGTGCCGCGCAGGCCGCATCGATCGCGTCCGCGCAGCGTGCGAGCGTGCGGGTGTCGAACAGCGTGCGCAGCGGCAGCGCGAGGCCCCAGTGCAGGTTCGCCTGCGCATGGGCTTGCGTCGCGAGCAGCGAGTGGCCGCCGAGCAGGAAGAAATCGTCGTCGCGGCCGATCGCGTCGACGTGCAGCACGCGTTGCCAGATCGCCGCGAGCGCGCGCTCCGTGTCGGTCACGAGTTCGCTGGCCGCGGCCGCCTCGCGCACCGGTGCGGGCAACGCATGGCGGTCGCACTTGCCGTTCGGCGTGACCGGCAGCGCGTCGAGTTCGATCAGCTGCGACGGCACCATGTAGGCCGGCAACTGCGCGCGCAGCGAATCCAGCAGGGCCGCACGATCGAGCGGCCCTGCGTCGCCGCGTGCGACATAGCCGATCAGTTGCTCGTCGCGCACGATCACGACCGCGTCGTGCACGCCCGGCGCCGTGCGCAGCAGCGCCTCGATTTCACCCGGCTCGATCCGCTGGCCGCGCAGCTTCACCTGCGTGTCGACGCGGCCGAGGTAGTCGAGCGCGCCGTCGGCGCGACGCCGTGCGAGGTCGCCGGTGCGATACATGCGCGCGCCCGGCACGAACGGATCGGGCACGAAACGCTCGGCGGTCAGCCCCGGGCGGCCGAGATAGCCGCGCGCGAGCCCCGCGCCGGCCAGATACAGTTCGCCGGTCGCACCGGCCGGCACCGGCTGCCAGGCCGCGTCGAGCACGTGCAGCTGCAGGTTCGCGATCGGATGGCCGATCGGCACCGCGAATGCGTTGGCGTCGTCGGGGCCGCAGGTCCAGTGCGACACGTCGATCGCGGCTTCCGTCGGCCCGTACAGGTTCACGAGCGTCGCGTTCGGCACGAGCCGCGCGACCTTCACGACGAGTTCCGGCGCGAGCGCCTCGCCGCTCGCGACGATCAGGCGCACGCTGTCGCATTGCGCGGCGGCGTGGAAATCGTCGAGATACGCGGCGAACGCGGCCAGCATCGACGGCACGAAGTGCAGCACCGTCACGCCGTGCGCATGGATCGCGGCCGCGAGGCGGGCCGGATCGCGGTGGTCGCCGGGCGCGGCGATCGCGAGCTTCGCGCCGGTCGCGAGCGGCCACACGAATTCCCACACCGACACGTCGAAGCCGAACGGCGTCTTGTGCAGCACGACGTCGTCGCGCGTGAGCCGGTACGCGTGCTGCATCCACGCGATCCGGTTCGCGAGCGCGCCGTGCGAGTTGCCGGCGCCCTTCGGCTTGCCGGTCGAGCCGGACGTGTAGATCAGGTACGCGAGCTGGGCGGCGTCGATGTCGGTCGCGATCTCGGCGGCATCGCCCGCTTCGCCGTGCTCGCCGCCATCGTTCGCTTCATCGGCGAGCAGATCGGCGACCGTCAGCAACTGCGTCGTCGCGTCGTCGCCGAGCGCGGCCTCGACTCGCGCGCTCAGATGGGCCTGGGTGATCGCGACCGCGGGCCGCGCGTCGCGCAGCAGGTACGCGATGCGCTCGGCCGGATAGTCGGGGTCGACCGGCAGGTACGCGGCGCCGGCCTTCAGCACGCCGACGAGCGCCGTCACCATGTCGAACGAACGCTCGACGCACAGCGCGACCGGCGTGTCGGGCTGCACGCCGCGCCGGCGCAACGCGGCGGCGACGCGCGTCGTGTTCCGGTCGAGTTCGCGATAGGTCGCGCGTTGCACGTGGCCCTGGGCATCCGTGTATTCGAGTGCGATCGCATCGGGCGTTGCGCGTGCGGCGTCCGCGAATTGCAGATGCAGCGGTTGCCGCTGCGCGTCCGGCCAGCTCCGTGCGGTGTCTTGCGCGCTGGCCAGCGCGTCGCGCGTCGCGTCGTCGGCGATCGACAGCGTGCCGAGCAGCGCGTCGGGCGTGCGGGCCAGCGCATCGAGCGCGCACGCGAACGCGCGGTGCCAGGTCTCGACCTGGTGCGCATCGACGCGCGCGGTGTCGTAGCCGTAGTCGATCGTGAGCTCGGCGCCGCTTTCGATCACGAGCGTCAGCGCGAAATCGGTCGACTCGATGCTGCGCACGCCGCGCAGCGCGAGCGCACGCGGATCGGCATCGCGCGCCGTGTCGTCGACCGGGTAGTTCTCGAACACGACCAGCGTGTCGAACAGCGCGCCGCCGGCGCCGCGCGCCCAGCGCTGGATGTCGGCGAGCGGCGTATGCGCATGCTCGGCGGCCGCCGCGTTCTCGCGCTGCAATCCTTGCAGCCAGTCGGCCGCGCGTTGTTGCGGCGCGGGCGCCGTGATCACCGGCAGCGTGTTGATGAAGAGGCCGAGCACCGTATCGACGTCCGCGAGCGCATCGGGACGGCCCGCGACGGTCGCGCCGAACGCGACGGCCGGCTGGTGCGTCATGCGCTGCAGCGCGAGCGCCCACGCGCCCTGCACCAGCGTGTTGACGGTCAGCTTCAGCGCGCGCGCCGTGTGCGCGATACGCGTCGTCGCGGCCGCGTCGATCGTCGCGCGCCACGTGACCATCTCGGCGTCCGCGCGGTCGGCCACACGCTCGGCGATCAGCGTCGGCGCGTCGAGGCGCGCGAGCCGCCGGGTCCAGAAACGCTCGTCGGCGTCGCGGTCGCGCGTGCCGAGCCACGCGATGAAGTCGCGATAGCGCAGCGCCGGGCGGCTCGCGAACGGCGACACCGCGTCGGGGTCGCGATAGTCGCGCAGCACGTCCGCGAGCAGGCGCGCGGTGCTCCAGCCGTCGAGCAGCACATGGTGGCGCGTCCACACGACGCGCCACGCGTCGTCCGTTACGCGGATCACCGTGAGCCGCATCAGCGGCGGCTCGCGCCAATCGAAGCCGCGTGCGCGATCGACCGCGAGCCACGCGTCGAAGTCGGCGTCGAGCGTGTCGCCGCGCGTACGCCAGTCGAGTTGCTCGACCGGCATCCGCGCATGGCGATGCACGCATTGCAGCGGTGCGGCCTCGTCGGGCATCACGCTGGTGCGCAGGATGTCGTGACGTGCGACCGAGGCGGCGAACGCGGCCGCGAGCCGGTCGGTATCGAGCGCAGTCGCGGTCGCGACGAGCTGGTTCACGTAGCTCGCATGACCGGGCGCGAACAGCGCATGGAACAGGATCCCCTGCTGCATCGGCGACAACGGATACACGTCGTCGATCGTGCGCCAGTCGAGCGGCGCGCGCTCGATCGCGGCCTGCGTGAGGCCGGCGGCCTGCGCGAGCGGGAAGTCGCCTGGCGTCGCGCCGCCGCCGCGATGCGCGACACGCGATGCGCATGCGTCGGCGAGTTCGCGCAGTGCGGCCGCAAAGCGTTCCGCGAGCGCATCGATCGTCGCGCGCTCGAACTGCGGCGCGCCGTATACCCAGTGAACCTTCAGCGTGCGCGCGCCGTCGCGGTCGGTATCGAGGTACGCATGGATCGCGAGCGTGTTGCCGAGCGGCCCTTGCGGGTCGCGCTCGATGCCGGTGCCGCCGAAGCGCGGCACGAGCGCTGCGTCGCGCGGCGCGTCGAACTGGCCGAGATAGTTGAACGTGACGCGCGGACGCGGCACGGCGGCCAGCGCCGCACGCGTCGCCGCGTCGCCGTAATGCGCGAGCACGCCGAAGCCGAGCCCCTTGTGCGGCACCGCGCGCAGCGTGTCCTTGACCGCGCACAGCGTGTCGCGCGCGGTGGCTTCGACCGGCAGCGTGACCGGATAGTGGCTCGTCAGCCAGCCGATCGTGCGGCTCGCGTCCGCATCGTCGAACAGCGCCTCGCGGCCATGCCCTTCGAGTTCGACGCGGCACGACGCGGCGCCGTCGGCACCGGCCAGCGCCAACGCGAGCGCCGCGCCCAGCAGTTCGATCGTCTGCGTGCGATACGCGGCGTGCGCGTCGGTCAGCGCGGCGCGGGTCAATGCCGCGTCGATGGTCTGCACGACGACGGCCGCGTCGGCGTTCGTCGCCGGTGCGTCGGGATGATCGGGCACCAGGTCGTCGCCCTGTGCCATGCCGGCCCAGTAAGCCGCTTCAGCGGCGAACGGCGATGCCGGCTCCGTCGCGGCACGCGCGAGGCGCGCGGCCCACACATCCGCGCGCAGGCCCGGCTGCGACAGGCGAACGGGCGTGCGCTCGCATGCGGCGCGATACGCGGCGTCGAGGTCGTCGAGCAGGATGCGCCACGACACGCCGTCGACGATCGCGTGGTGAATCGCCAGATACAGCCGCGCCGCGCCGTCCGGCAGCCGCGCCGCGCATGCGCACGCGAGCGGCCCGCGGCCGAGGTCGAGGCGACGCTGCAACGCGTCGAAGCGCGCCAGTGCGTCTGCTTCGTCGCGCGCGGCGACTTCGACGAACGGCAGCGCGTCGTAGGGTTTCAGCGCATCGCTCGCGCGCCACTTGCCGTCCGCGCCACGCGCGAAGCGCTGGCGGAATGCGTCGTGATGGGTGAGCAACGTATCGAATGCACGCGCGAATGCGTCGGCGTCGAACGGACCGCGCACGTCGAACGCGACCGACTGGTTCCAGTGGCCCGGATGCGGCACGTCGAGCGCGAAAAAGCGCTGCTGTGCAGGCGTCAGGACCGCTGCGGAAACCGTTGCGGACCGAGCCGGCACGGTCGATGTCGTTGCGGCGGCAACGTCCTCGATCTTCGCGATGCGCGCGAGTTCGGCGACCGTCGGGCCGTCGAACAGCTGCTTCGGCGTGAAGCGCACGCCGCGCTTGCGGGCGCGTGCGATCACCTGCAGCACGAGGATCGAATCGCCGCCGAGCTCGAAGAAATTATCGTCGCGGCCGACGTGCGGCGCCTTCAGCACCGCTTGCCAGACTTCGGCGAGCGCCGTTTCGACGGGCCCCTGCGGCGCATCGCCGGCGGCCACCGCCACCGGCGCGGCGGCCAGTTCGCGCAGCGCCGCGCGATCGAGCTTGCCGTTCGCGGTCACCGGCAGGCGTGCGAGCACGACGAACTGCGCGGGCACCATATAGTCGGGCAACGTCGCGCCGAGCGCCACGCGCACGGCCGCTTCGTCGAATGCCGCGCCGTCGCGCATCACGACGAACGTGGCGAGCCGCAGGCGGGCGTCGTGCTCGATCGCGAGCGTTTCGGCCTGCGCGATCGGGCCGGCCGCGCGTACCGCCGCGCTCACCTCGCCCGGCTCGACGCGATAGCCGCGAATCTTCACCTGGTCGTCGATGCGGCCGAGGAACGCGAGACGGCCGTCCGCGCGCAGGCGCACGCGGTCGCCGGTTCGATACAGGCGCGCACCGGCCGCGAACGGATCGGGCACGAAGCGCTCGGCGGTCTGCGCGGGCCGGTTCAGGTAGCCGCGCGCCACGCCCGGCCCGCCCAGATACAGTTCGCCCGCCGCGCCGGCCGGCACGCACGCGCCGAATGCGTTGAGCACGAGCGCGCGCGCATTCGGCAGCGGGCCGCCGAGCGGCACGCCGCTCGCGGGATCGCGCGCATCGGCGGCGATCGACGCGGTGTCGCACGCGATCGCGCCGACGGTCGCCTCGGTCGGCCCGTAATGGTTGATCACGCGGCAGGCCGGCGCGAGCGCGGCGATTCGCGCGACGAGCGCCCACGTCAGCGTTTCGCCGCCGGTCACGAGCGCATGGCGCGGCAGCACGTCGGCCGGCACGCGCGCGTCGAGCAGCGCCTGCAGGTGGCTCGGCACGATCTTCAGCACGCCGACGTCGCGGCGGCGCATCTCGTCGGCGAACAGGTCCGGATCGAACGCGCACGCGGCCGGCAGCAGGTGCAGCGTGCGGCCCGCGCACAGCGCGCCGAACAGCGTCGTGTGGCCGAGGTCGGCGGCAACCGTCGACACCATCGCGAACGACGCGTCCGGTGCGAATGCGAGTTCGTCGAGCATCCCCTGCACGTAGTCGGCCAGTGCGCCGTGCGACACGACGACACCCTTCGGCGTGCCGGTCGAACCCGACGTATAGATCAGGTACGCGCCCTGTTCCGGATGCGGCGCGACGCGGATGCCGGCCGCATGCGCGAGCGTCGCGTCCTGCGCAAGCGTGTCGACGTCGAGCGGCTGGGCGGCGCTGCCGGCCGGCCACGCGGCCCCGTCCGGCTGCTGCGCGACGAACGCCCAGCGTGCGCCGCAATCGGCGGCCGCGGCCGCGAGGCGCGCGGCCGGCTGGGCCGGGTCGAGCAGCACGGCCAGCGCGCCGGCCTTCAGTGCGCCGAGCAGGCCGACGACGAAGCGGGCCGAGCGCTCGATGCAGACGATGACCGGTGCTTCGGCCGTCGCGCCGCGCAGTTTCAGCGCATGTGCGATACGGTTCGACGCATCGTCGAGTTCGGCGAACGTCAGCGACGCCGACGCATCGGCGAGTGCGACGCGATGCGGATACGCGGCGGCCTGCCGCGCGAACGCGGCGACGATGTCGGCGTGTTCGATCCGCAACGCACGGCCGTCGCGCGGCTGGCGCGATGCCGGCGACGCATCGCATGGCAGCGCGGCCGTCGCGCGGTGCGGTTCATGTGCGGCGGACGCGACGAGCGCCGCATAGCTGTCGAGCCATGCGCGCGCGGTGTCGGCTTCGATGCAGTCGGTCGCATAGGCGGCGACGAGTTCGATCCCGTGCGCGTCGTCGGTGAAATCAAGCGCGAAGTCGAAGCGCGCGGCGAGATCGGGCCCCGGCGTCGCAACGGCGGTCGCGCCCGGCAGCACGCTGTCGTGCCGCGCGTCGAACTGCTGCGCGAATTTCACGCGCAGCCATTCGTCGCCGCGCCTGACGGGCGGTTTCACCGCATCGACGACGCGCTCGAACGGCACGTCCTGGTGCGCGACCGCATCGAGTGCCGCCGTACGCGCCGCGTCGACCAGCGCGCGGAACGGCAGCGTCGGCGCCACCTGCACGCGCAGCGCGACCGTGTTCAGGAACAGGCCGAGCAGCGCGCGGGTTTCCGGGCGCTGCCGATGCGCGACCGGCACCGCGACGACCACGTCGGTCTCGCCGGTCAGGCGCGACAGCCATGCGTCGAGCGCGGCCAGCAGTACCGTGAAGACCGTGGCCTGTGCATCGCGCGCGAGACGCCGGACGTCTGCCGCAACCGCGTCGGGCAGGCGAACCGACACGCGTGCGCCCTGCAGCGTGCGCGTCGCACCTGGCTTCCGATCGACCGGCAGCGCGAGCGAGCCCGGCACGTCGCGCAAGGTGTCGCGCCAGTAATCGAGCTGGCGCTCGCCTTCGCCGCCGGCGAGCATGTCGCGCTGCCAGTCCGCATAGTCGGCGTACTGGATCGGCAGTGGCGGCAACGACGGTTCGCGCCCTTCCGCATACGCACGGTACGCGGCCGACAATTCGTCGAATGCGCAGCGCGAGCTCCAGCCGTCGGTGATCGCGTGGTGCGCAGTCAGCAGCAGCCGGTGGCGATCGTCGGCGAGCACGACGAGCGTCGCGCGCAGCAGCGGCCCGTTCGACAGATCGAACGGTGCGCCCGCGTCGCGCTCGGCGATACGCGCGGCTTGCGCGTCGCGAGCGGCCGGCGGCTGGTCGCGCAAGTCGAGCGTCGCGATCGTAACCGGCAGACGGGCATGGATGCGCTGCATCACGATGCCGTCGTCGTTGTCGACGAGTGTCGTGCGCCACGCGTCGTGCCGCCCGATCACGTGATCGAGCGCACGCTGCAGCGCAGCGCGGTCGAGCGCGCCGTCGATCGTCCAGTGCGCGGCGATGTGATACGCGGCGCTGGCATCGCGCGTTTGCGCGAGCACCCAGAAGCGTTGCTGTGCGAGCGATGCGGCACGATCGACATGCGGGGCACCCGATGCGGCGGCTTCGGCCGGTGCACGGCGTGCGGCAATCGCGGCGAGCGGCTCGCCCGTTTCGCGCTCCGCGCGATCGACGCGCGCGGCCAGCTCGGCCAGTGCCGGATCGGCGAACAGCGTGTCGAGCCGCAGGTTCACGCGCAACGCGGCGCGGATCGCGGCCTGCAGTTGCATCGCGGCGAGCGAATCGGCGCCCAGCGCGAAGAAGCGATCGTCGCGCGACGGCGTCGCGTCGAGGCCGAGCAGCGTCTGCCAGAAGCCGGCGATCTGCGCTTCGGTCGGCGTGCGCGGCGCGGCGCCGGCGGGTGCTTCGGCGTCGCGCGCGGCCGCGCTGCGCTCGCGCAGCGCGGCACGGTCGAGCTTGCCGTTCAGCGTGTACGGCAGCGCATCGCAGCGCACGAAGCGGTGCGGCTGCCACGCGGCGGGCAATTGCGCGCCCACGTGCGCCTTCAGCGCCGCGTCGTCGGCGGCCGCGCGCAGCGCGACGCACGCGATCAGCCGCGTCGGCCCGTTGCCGGTTTCGGCGATCACGGCCGCGTCGGCCACTGCCGGATGCGTGCGCAGGCACGCGGCGATTTCCGCGGGCTCCACACGCACGCCGCGCACCTGGACCTGATCGTCGAGGCGGCCGAGATAATCGAACGCACCGTCGGCGCGCAGGCGCGCAAGATCGCCGGTGCGATAGACGCGGGCACCGGGCTCGCCGTGCGCATCGGGAATGAAGCGTTCGGCCGTCAGCGCCGGGCGGCCGTGATAGCCGCGCGCGAGACACACGCCGCCGAGCAGCAGCTCGCCGCCCTCGCCCGCGTCATTCGGCTCGCCGGCCGCGTCGCCGTCGATGCGCGCGACACGCGGGCCGATCGCGCGACCGATCGGCAGCGACGCATACGCATCGTCCGCTGCCAGCGCGGGCATTTCACCCGGCTCGACCGGCCACAGCATCGGTGAGATCACGGCCTCGGTCGGCCCGTAGCCGTTGATCAGGCGTACCGACGGGAACGTGCGGCGCACGAATTCGAATGCCTGTTGCGGCAGCGCTTCGCCGCCGAACGCGAGCACGCGCAAGGCCGGCGGCACGCCGTCGCGCGCGGCGACGGCCGCGAATTCGCGCAGGTAGGCCGGCGGAAATGCGGCGACGCTGACCGCTTCGCGCACCATCAGCGCATGCGCGGCGTCCGGCGCGAACGGTTGCGGCGGCGCGATCGTCACGCTCGCGCCAACCGCGAGCGGCGCGAGCCAGCACTCGTGCGCGGCATCGAAATTGACCGACGCGAAATGCAGCAGGCGGTCGCCGCCCGCGATCGGCAGCGCGGCCGCGAGCGCATCGCAATGCGCGGCGAGCGGCCCGTGCTCGACGACCACCGCCTTCGGCGTGCCGGTCGAGCCCGACGTATAGATCATGTAGGCGGCCGAGCGCGGATGCACCGGCACGTCCTCGTCGTCGACGCCGGCGGCGGCCTCCGCGGAGCTTGCGTCGAATGCGTGTTCGAACGACGCGCCGAGCGCCGCGCGGCCGGCCGCATCGACGACGCCGTGCCGCAGTTGCGCATCGCGGACGATCCAGTCGAGGCGCGCGGCCGGATGACGCGGATCGAGCGGCACGAATACGCCGCCCGCCTTCAGCACGGCGAGCAGCGCGACGAACAGCTCGCACGAGCGCTCGACGCAGACACCCACCCGCACTTCCGCGCCGACACCGGCCGCGCGCAGTTGGCGGGCAAGGTGCGACGCACGCGCGTCGAGCGCGCCGCGCGACAGGCGCAGGTCGTTCTGAAAAGGCGCGGCGAGCGCCGGGGCGTCGGGCGCGCGGCGCGCCAGTTCGCGGATTCGGTGATGCAACGCAGTCGGGAAACTCGTCATGTGCGTGAAGTCCTTCGGTCCGGCCGCTTCGGCCAAGTCTCGGGGCCGCATGGGGCGGCTTCACTGGTGTGACGAACGGCGCGGCCGATTTTTTACCGTTTTGCGCGCAAAGCCGGCACGGATGCATTTTTTGAAGGCAGGGCTAAATATTTGCGCGGCCCGTTCGTCTATCAGGGAGGAAAGTCGCAACCGGGCCCGCCCCGCGCGCCGCTTTCGCATCAGTCTTGCCGTTTCCGCAGGGTTTGCCTGCCCTTCATTTACCGACGTTGCCGATGACCGCTGCCCACGAGCCTTCTTCCCCGCCGTCCCTCGACGCCTCCCCCGGCCGCCCCGCGGCCCGCCTGATCCTCGCGTTGCTGCGCGAAAGCCGCGCGTCGCTCGCGCTGGCGCTCGTCGCCTGCGTGCTCAACGGCGTCGCGAGCGTGCTGCTCGTCGCGACGCTGAACCGCGCGCTCGCGACGCCCGGCGCGGCCGACGCGGCGCTCGCGTGGCGCTTCGCGCTGTGCGCGGTGATCGCGCTCGTCACGCGGATCGTGTCGGGCACGCTGTTCGCCCGGCTGTCGCAGGACACGATGGCGCGGCTGCGCGTGCATCTCGCGCGGCGCGTCGGCGCGGCCGAGCTGCGCGACATCGAGCGGATCGGCGCGGCGCCCGTGCAGTCGGTGCTGACCGACGACGCGACCAACGTGTCGATGCTGTTCTTCGCGCTGCCGAACCTGGTGATGCACGGCTCGATCGTGTTCGGCTGCCTCGGCTATCTCGCGTGGCTGTCGTGGCCCGTGTGCGTGCTCGCGCTGACCGCGATCGTCGCCGGCTCGCTCGGCTACCACACCGGCGATCGCCGCGCGATCGCGTCGCTGGAGGCGGCCGGCCACGCGCAGGACCGCCTGTTCGGCTATCTCGGCTCGCTGTTCTCCGGCGCGAAGGAGCTGAAGCTGCACGACGCGCGCGCGCGCCAGTTCGTCGACGGCCAGCTCGGCGCCGCGATCGGCGAGGTGCGCGACCACCGCCGCCGCGCGTTCAGCGCGTATGCGGTCGGCGTCGGCTGGATCATCTTCCTGTTCTACGTGTTCCTCGGCGCGGCCGCGTTCTGGCCGCAGCTCGGCGTGCATGCCGATGCGGGCACGGCGGCCGGCTACGTCGTCGTGTTCCTGTTCATGCTGGTGCCGCTCGACGGTCTGCTGAACAACCTGCCGACCGTCAACGCGGCGCGCGTGTCGCTCGGGCGCATCGAAGGCGTGATGGCCGAATTCGGCGCGCTGCGGACGGTGCCGCCCGCCAGCGACGCACCCGACGTGCCGCCGGCAGGCGCCGTCACGCTGCGCGGCGTCACGCACGCGTATTTCCACGAGCGCGACGAACGGATGTTCCGCATCGGGCCGATCGACCTGACGATCCGGCCGGGCGAGCTCGTGTTCATCGTCGGCGGCAACGGCAGCGGCAAGACGACGCTCGCGAAGGTGCTGACGGGGCTCTACGAGCCGGAGGAAGGCACGATCGAGGTCGACGGCCGCCCGATCGGCTGGCGCGAGCGCGCCGCGTACCGGCAGCGTTTCAGCGCGGTGTTCAACGACTTCCACCTGTTCGATGCGCTGCTCGGCATCGTCGATCCCGACGATCCGGCGCGGGCGCAGGCCGATGCGCGCGCGAACGCGCTGGTCGCGAAGCTCGCGCTCGATCACAAGGTGAAGGTCGTCGACGGCGCGTTCTCGAACCGCGCGCTGTCGACCGGGCAGCGCAAGCGGCTCGCGCTCGTCGTCGCGTACCTGGAGGACCGGCCGTTCTACCTGTTCGACGAATGGGCGGCCGACCAGGATCCGTCGTTCAAGGCGGTGTTCTACGAACAGTTGCTACCCGAGCTGCGCGCGCGCGGCAAGGCCGTGATCGTGATCACGCACGACGACCGCTATTTCGGTCTCGCCGATCGCCTGCTGAAGCTCGACAACGGGCAGATCGTCAGCGACACGACGCCCGCGCGGTCACGCGTACGCGATGGTGCGGATGCGCTGAGCGCGTAAGTATCGTCAAACACCGGCCGCCTGCGCGCAGCGGATGCTGCACGCAGGCGGTTTCAGGTTCGAAGGATGGTGAGCGTCGGGAAGCACCGGAAGCACCGGAAGCACCGGAAGCACCGGAAGCACCGGAAGCACCGGAAGCACCGGAAGCACCGGAAGCACCGGAAATATATCGTTCGGTGTACGTAGTTGTTTACGACGCCGACGTAATGCAGCGAAATAGGCATTCGCGCCACACGCGCGAGACAATGCAATTCGCGACCACGCCGCCCCACCCGCCGACGACCCGCCGCGCGTTCAGCGCACGGCCGGCAGCTTCAGCATCGTATCGGTCATCACGTCGGCCAGCTTCAGCGCCGACATCGGGCCGCCGAATCCCCAGATGTTCCGCTCGACGAGCGCGATCCTGCGCTCGCGCAGCGCGGGCACGAAACGCCACACCGGCGAATCGAGTTTCGACGCGAGCGGCACGTCCATCCCCGTCGCGGTGACGAACAGCACGGCGAGATCGCGTTGCCGAAGCAGATCGGCGGACGTCACGTAGAGCGTGCCTTCCCGCGTCGGCTTCTTCGGCCACGGATCGAGCCCGAGCGCGCGCGCGAGGCCGGCCGACGTGCTGTTGCCCGTATAGGCCCAGTAGCGGTCGGGCAGCCCGAGATCCTGCAGTAGTGCGATGCGTTCGCCGCCGCGGCCCGCGGCCGCGAGCCGAGCCGCATTGCGCGCGATCCCTGCGTCGAGTTGCGCTTCGACCGCCTGCGCGCGCGCCTCGCGCCCGGTCACGCGACCGATCGTCCGGAAGATCTGGCGCATCCAGTCGAGCTGCGTGACGGGCACGCCGTCTTCCGACACGTTCGGGCTGAACTGGAACAGGATCGTCGGCGCGATCCGGTCGAGCGCGGCGAAGATCGGCGCATGCCGGAAGCCGACGCCGATGATCAGGTCGGGCTTCACCGCGGCAATCGCCTCGAGCCCCGGCTCCTGCCGCGAACCGATGTCGGTCACGTGCGCGAGCCGGTCGCTCTGGTAGCCGAGCCAGCCGGGATAAAACGCGGTATCGGCCATGCCGACCGGCACGAGGTCGAGCGCGATCACACTTTCCGCGAACATGAAGTCGAGCGCGACCACGCGCTGCGGCCGCACGGGCATCGTCGCGCTCGCCTGCGACACGACGGGGTTGGCGGCGAGCGAGCGGCCCGGTTGCGACGGCATGCCGCCCTGCCCGCCGCGTGCGCCGTCCGCGATCGCGGCGGCCGGCGCACCGCAGCACGCGGCGCCGAGCGCAGCCAGTGCCGCGAGCGCATGGCGGCGGCCGGCATGCGGTACCGGCATCACCGGATCGCGTCCTGCCCGGCCAGCGCCGCGTCGTCCATCGTCAATAGCAGCGGGCAGCTTCCACACAGTTGCGTTTCTCCAGGAATTTCATAGCGCAGGCAGCACACGCGGCGCGCGCGAAACGGCGTCGGCAGCAGCGGCGAGCGCGGCACGGCGTCGCGCACCGGCATGCGCAGCGGATTCGGCTCGCCGGCGACGCACGACGCGCCGAACAGCCAGTCGGCATCGCGAACGGGATCGGCCGCGCACGGCAGCGCGCGGTACGTGTCGAGCAGATAGTCGAGCAGGTTGCCCGCGTTGCTCCACAGCACGCGCGGCGTGACGCGGCCCATCGCCGCGAGCACGTCGATCACCGCGCCGAGATGCGCGACGAGCCCCGCATAGCGCGGCGCAGGTTCGTCGCACGGCGCGCCGAGCGCGTCCGGCGCGACGTACAGCGCGGCCGGCATGCCGTCGTCGAGCGCGACGAAGGTGCGCTCCGGCGCCATGTCGAGCGGCCGGCCGAGCGTCAGCGCGGCGACCACGCCGGCGGGCGCCGCGCGGCCGAAGTAGTACTTGCTCCATTGCGACACCAGCGCGCGCGCATGCAGCGCCGGATCGCCGCCGTAGTGGCGGACCATCGCGTCGAGCACCGCATCGCGATGCTCGGGCAGCGCGCTGACCGGCACGACGATCCGGCCCGGCGCGTGCGTGTCGTCGGGCGTCCCGAGCCACACGGCGTCGAGATGCGCGGCGAACGGTTCGGGCGCGAACGCGGAGAATCGCTTGGCGCGTGCGCCGTCGAGCGCCGGCGTCATCGCCCCGCGCGCCGGGCGCGGCGCCCCTCGAGGATCAGCAACCCGAGCAGGTAAGGCGCGCCGATCAGCGCGGTCAGCACGCCGGCCGGCACTTCGCGCGGCGCGACGACCGTGCGGGCGGCCAGATCGGCGAGGCCGAGAATCAGCGCGCCGCATGCGGCCGCGAGCCACAGCCGCGTGCGATGCCGGCGCGCGCCGAGCATCGTCGCGACGTGCGGCGCCATCAGCCCGATGAAGCCGACCGGGCCGACCGCCGCGACGGCCGCGCAGGCGGCGAGCGTCGCGATCGTCAGCGCGAGCGGCCGCAGCGCGGCGACCGGCAGGCCGAGCGCGGCCGCCTGGTCGTCGCCGAGCGCGAGCATGTCGAGCGGCCGCGCGAGCCATGCGAATACCGGCAGCGCCAGCACGCACCACGGCAGCAGCATCGACACCTCGCCCCAGCTGCGGCCGTAGGTGCCGCCGACGAGCCAGACGACGAAGCGCGCGGGCTGCACGCTTTGCTGCGTGATCAGCCATTGCGCGAGCGTGGTCCAGAGCGCGCCGGTCACGATGCCGGTCAGCGCGACCGCGAGCGGTGCGTAACGATGCCGGTGATTCAGCACGAGCGTGATCGCGAGCGACGCCGCACCGCCGCTCAACGCGGCCGCCGCGAGCGTCACGTGCCCCATCAGCGGCCACGTCGACAACGCGAACAGCGTGACGAGCCCTGCGCCCTGCGTGACGCCGAGCACTTCGGGGCCGGCGAGCGGGTTGCGCACGACGCTCTGCATCGCGACCCCGCTCACCGCCAGCAGCGCACCCGAGAGGAGCGCGCACAGCAGCCGCGGCATGCGCAGGTCGATCAGCATCCGCGCGACGGAATCGTGACCCGACAGCGCGGCGGACCAGCGTGCCGGCGACAGCCATTCGGGGCCGGCCGACACGCCGACGAACACGACGAGCGCGCCGGCCACGACGAACAGCGCGGAGCGCAGCGGCCAGCCGAGCCGTTCGAGCCAGCCGACCATGCGCGTCGCCCCGCCGCCGGCCGCGCGTTCGGCTTGTGCGTGCAGCACGCCCGACCACGCGGCGCCGCGCCGGATCATCGCGAGCATCAGCGGCGTGCCGACGAGCGCGATCGCGACGCCGGTCGACAGCGTCGCGTCGAGGCCCGACGCGATCACCGCACTGTCGGTGACGAGCACGAGCGCACCGCCCGCGAGCGCCGACAGCGGCACCAGCACGCCGAGCCGCGCCGCGCGTGCGCCGCGCACCTGGCGCAGCAGGTTCGGCGCGACCAGCCCGACATACGACAGCGGGCCCGCGATGCTGACGGCCACGCTGGTGAACGCGACGGCGACGATCGTCGCCGCGAGCCGCGTCGCGTCGACACGCACGCCGGCCGCGGCCGCCGCCTCGTCACCGAGCGCGAGCGGATTCAGCGGCCGGATCACGAACGGCAGCGCCAGCAGCGGCACGACGAGCCAGCGTGCGGCGAGCGCGAGCCCGGTCGCGCCCGGCTGATAGAGACTGCCGTTGGTCCACAGCGCGGCGCCCGCGATGTTCTGCTCGAAGAACGCGAGCACGAGCGTCGACAGCGCCGCGAACAGCAGCATGCAGACGCTGCCCGCGAGCACGAGCCGCAGCGGCGTCGCGCGCCAGCCGCCGGCCGCGGCGATCGCGCACGCGGCGGCGACCAGCCCGCAGACGAACAGCAGCGGCACCGATGCGACCCCGGCGAGCGCCGGCACCAGCATCGCCGCGAGCAGGCCGAGCTGGGCGCCGCCCGTCACGCCGAGCAGGTCGGGGGACGCGAGCGGGTTGCGCGTGAGCGACTGGAACAGCGCGCCCGCGATGCCGAGGCAGCCGCCCGCCGCGAGCGCGGCCGCGACGCGCGGCAGGTTGAGATCGAACAGGAACACGGCCGCGAGCGCGGCCGCGTCGCTGCCCGGCACGGCGTTCCACCACACGCGCAGGTCGGGTGCGACGCGCAGCACCGCCAGCACGGCGATCAGTGCAACGAGGCCGAGCGCGAGCGCGCCGGCGCGGCGGCCGGCTATCGCACCGTGGGCGCCCTGCCCGCTCGCGGCGAGCCGCTTGCGCATCGCGAACGTCGTCATACGGCGATATCCCGCTGGACTGTGCGATCGAACGCGCCCGCCGTGCCCGATGCCGGCGGCCCGTAGGCCGGCACGCACATCGGCGCGCCAGTCTGCGGATGCGCGAGCTTCAGCATGTCGACGCCGAACGCCGCGCGCAGCCGCGCCGGCTCCAGCATCGCGTCGGGCGAGCCCTGCGCGACGAGGCGGCCGGCACGCATCAGCACGATGTCGTCGCTGTACGCCGCCGCCTGGTTCAGGTCGTGCAGGACCCACACGATCGTCAGCCCGCGCGCGCGGTTCAGCGCGCGCAGCGCGTCGAGGATGTCGAGCTGGTGATGGATGTCGAGATAGGTCGTCGGCTCGTCGAGCAGCACGATCGGCGCCTGCTGCGCAAGCGCCATCGCGATCCATGCGCGTTGCCGCTCGCCGCCCGACAGCGCGCCGACGTCGCGCCCGGCGTCGCCGGCGAGACCGCTCGTGTCGAGCGCCTCGTCGATCGCCGCATGATCGGCGCGCGACAGCCCGCGCAGGAAGCCGCCGTACGCGTAGCGCCCGTACGCGACGAGCTCGCGCACCGTCAGGCCCGACGGAATCTGGTTGAACTGCGCGAGCATCGTGAGCTCGCGCGCGAGCGCGCGGCGGCGAAACGACGCGAGCGGCTTGCCGTTCACGTCGACCTGGCCCGCACGCGCGGGCTGCAGGCCCGCGAGCGTGCGCAGCAGCGTGCTCTTGCCGCAGCCGTTCGGGCCGCACAGAGCCGTGACGCGGCCGGCCGCGATCGACAGGTCCAGCCGGTCGATCACGACATGGTCGCGATAACCCACGCTCAGCCCGCGCGCGGCCAGCGCGGCGGTACTACGCGTCATCGGTCCTCCGTTCGGTCGCGCGCGGGACCGTGTAACTCTGCGCCATCGCGACGACCACCTTGCGCGGCCCCTCGAACGGGTCACGTGCGTGCGCGGTCAGCATGTTGTCGAGCATCAGCACGTCGCCGGTCCGCCACGGGAACACGATGCGCTGGCGGTCGAGCACGCCGCGGATCTCGGCGAGCGCGTCGGCCTCGAGCGGCGCGCCATCGCCGTAGTACACGTTGCGCGGCACGTTCTCGAGCCCGACCGCGTCGACGAGCGCTTCCTGCATGTCGTCGTCGAGCGCGGACAGGTGAAACAGGTTCGCCTGGTTGAACCACACGCGCTCACCCGTGCGCGGATGGCGCGCGACGGCCTGGCAGCGTTCGCGCGTGCGCAGCAGCAGTTCGCCGTCGTCGTCGGTGCGCCATGCGCATTCGATCCCGCGCGCCGCGCACATCCGCTCGACCTCGGCCGGCGCGTCGGTGCCGAACGATTGCTGCCACGGCAGGTCGAGCCCCTGGCCGAAATTGCGCACGTACAGCAGTTCGCGCTGCTCGAAGCGCGCGATGAGCGCCGGATCGAGCGCGCGATAAACGGCGCGGCTGTCCGCGATCGGCGTCGCCCCGCCCTTCGGCGCCGCGAGCGCGCAATGAAACCAGATCCGCAGCGGCCACTCGCGCGTGTACGACTGTTCGTTGTGCAGCGGAATCGCGCGGTGCGGCGGGTATTCGGTCGACGTGTAGACGGCGCCCTCGACCTGGCTGCGCGGCGTCGACGCGTATTCATAGCCGATTAGCGGATCGCCGAACGATGCCGCGAACCGCTGGAACGCATCGATCGACGGCACGTGAAAGCCCGTGAACAGCACACCGCCCGCCCGTTCGAGCGTGTCGGCCGCGATCGCCTGCGCGAGCGGCGCGATCTCGTCGATCGAAATGCCGTCGGCGCTGCGCGGCGACACGACGGTGGGCAGCCCGGGCTCGATACGCAGGTCGTCGAGCGTCGGCAACGAAAGCAGGGTCATGCAACGTCCTCTTCAGGTGACGCGCCGGATCGCGGCGCGGCGGGTCACGACGTGCGCGTCGCGCGCTCGCCGTCCATCGCGCGGCGCAGGCTCGCGGGGCGCATGTCGGTCCAGACGGTCTCGATGTGCGCGAGGCAGTCGGCTTTCGGGCCGCGCACGCCGACCTCGCGCCAGCCGGCCGGCACGGGCCGGAACGTCGGCCAGATCGAATACTGTTCTTCGTCGTTGATGACGACCGTGTAGACGAGGTCGTCGGTATCGGCGGAAGGCGTCGTGGCTTGCGTCATGATCGAAAAAACGGGAAGCGGTTGAAGGATGCGAAGCGGCAAGTGACCGGACCGTCGGATCGTTGGACCGTTGAATCGGCCGCTCCTGTCTTGAAGACGATTGGCCGGCGCGTTTTTTTACCGTCGCCGCGCGCGCCCGCCGAGAAACACCGGGCACGCGACGCCGCGATGGCATGCGTCGAGGCATTCCGCGCAGTGCCGCTCCGCGTCGCGCACCATGAAATGCACGAGGGTTTGCGACACGTTCAGCGCGCGCGCCGCGGTCTGCAGCGTCTCCTCGCGCAGCCGCACCATCTCGAACGCCGCGCGGCTGCGCGCCGGCAGGTCGTCGAGCGCGGCCCATACGCGGCGCAGCGTGTCGCGCGTCAGCAGCGCGGCCTCGGGCGTCGGTTCCGGCGACGGCACGTCGAAGCCGTCGTCCTCTTCCGTGTGATAGACGTTCTCGAGGCTTTGCCGGCGGCACGCGTCGATCGACGCGTTGCGCACCATCCGCGTCACGTACGCGACCGGCTGGCGCACGGCGTCCTGGTTCGGGAACTCGACGAGCTTCACGAACACGTCGTGCACGACGTCCTCGGCCCGGCTCGCACAACCGACGAAGCCGCGCGCGACGTTGACGAGCATCGCGCGATGGGCGATCAGCACGTCGAGCAGCGCGCCCTGCGCACGCGGCTGCGCGCCGCGATGCGCCCGCGGTGCGGGACGTGACGGGAGGTCCGGACAACTGCCGAGGAACGGGTTCGCCGCTGCGGCTGCCGGCCGTTCGAGCACTTCCGCCATTGCCATCGATCTGCTCCGTCAGATTTCGAGATAGCGCAATTTAACGTAAACGCAAATCATTCTCAATACGATTACGAAATGCCCCTTCAGATCGTCAGGATTTGTCTGATTAATTGACGGGATCCGTGTTTTTGTCGGACGGGATGGCTGCCGCGGAGCGGTGGCGTGGGGAAAGCTTTCCGCGGGAAGGAATTGGCATGGCACCGTAAACGGCCCGCGGCGCCTGGTGGGTGTGGCACGGCGTCGGGAGCGCCGCAAAGAAGCGCCGGCATGCCGGCGCTTCTTTCATGGCGCGCGCGGCGCGTCCGGCCGCGCACGCAGCGCGCGTCAGTAGATGAACAGCCGGATCGTTGCGGTCGCATCGAACCGCCCGATCTTCGGCGGCCCGAACGACTTCAGCACCGCGTCCATCCGCACGCTTTGATTCATCACGTTCGACGGAAACTGCGCGAGCGTGAACTGCTGGTTGAACGGAATCGCGTTGCCCTTGCTGTCCTCGATGCCGATCCCGAAATTGCTGTCCTTCGCCGGCACCAGCAGGCCGTTCTGCAGCGGATAGCTCGTTTCGAAATAACCGTCGACGCGCACCGCGACGTTGCACTTCTTGGACAACGACAACGAGAACGGCTTGCGCGGCACCGCGGGCAGGAAGCCGTTACCCACCGCCTGCACCTGACCGAAGTTGACGATGCCCGGTTCGGGCGTCACGAGCACGTCGACGAAGCACGGCGTCGGCTTGAGGTTGCGCAGGCCGCTCAGGCGGTACTGGAAGCTCGTGCCGAATGCATTCAGCCCGAACTCGCCGTCGAACTGGAACACCGTATAGATATCGCTCGGCGGCTGGACCCAGTTGCCCTTCTTGCGCACGACGACCTGGTAGTCGATGCTGATGCGGGTCTGCTCGCAACGCCTGCGATCGAAGTCTTCCCTGCTGCACGGCGGCACCGCATAGCCGGTAAACACCCCGCCGCCGCGATTGCTCGTCTTGTCGAAGTAGTCGACGCCCTGGTAGCGGATGCCGATCTCCAGCCCCCACGCCGCCGGGTTCGTGCGGTTCGGATTCGCGTAGAAGTAAATGTTGTCGACGACTTTCAGGCTGTCGGCATCGCCGAGATCCTTGTAGCAATACCCCGATGTCGTGCGGACCGGCGACACCCAGATCACGTAGCCGTCCGGCGCGTCGGTCGGATACGACGCCACGCCACCGATCGGCTCGGTCAGCGAGGTCGCGCCGCTGTTCGTCAGGCATCGCAGCGCCCACGCCGGCTGCGCCGCCGCGACCAGCAACGCAAGCACGAGCCAGCGCAGCCATGCTGCCGGCCGTTGCCGTTCGCGCATCCCGCCGCTCATCGCTTCACGCTCTTGCACGCACCGGCGTCGCACGCGTATTCGACCGCCACCTGGCCGCCGTAATCGTCGATATGCGTGACGAACAGCGTCGACGGCGTCGCGGCCTTGAACGGCACGCCGGCCGTGCTCATCGGGCTCACCATCACCGGCTCGATCGGCACCGGCGTCTTCTGCGCGCCTGCCGTCACCTCGACCACCGTCACGTGGTACGGCGTCGGATTGTCGAACACGAGCGTGTGCGCGGCCGGGTCCAGCCGCAGCGTCATCGGCAGCGTCCAGTCCTCGTCGCGCGCGGGCTGCACGGCCTTCGGCCGGTAGAACAGCTTCATCTGCGTATGCAGCGCGATCTGCAACGTGTTCGGTATATCGGACTTCGGCGGCACTTCGCGGATGTTCAGGTAGAACACCGATTCGCGATCGGCCGGCAGCGCGGCACCGGGCAGCTTCGCGATCCGCAGCACGTTGCGCTCGTTCGCCTCGATGCGCTGCAGCGGCGGCACGACCATCAGCGGCGACGCGATCTTGTTGCCCTTCGCGTCCTCGAGCCACGACTGCACGAGATACGGATACGTCGTGCTCTTGTTCGTGATCGTGACGATCGCGGCCTGTTCGCCTTCGTTGAAGATCACGCGGGTGCGGTCCGGGACGATCGCCGCGTGCGCGACACCGGCGAGCAGCGCGCTCGCCGCGCTCAGCATGCACGACGCGCGTCGCAGGAAGGAAAGGGAGAAAACGTGGTTCATCGCTGGATCCGTGAAATCATCGTTCGATCCGTGCGGCCGCTGCGTGCGACTCGCCGGATGCCTGGCACGTCACCGGAATCGGCGTGCCTTCGAGTTGAAGCTGGTTCGGCAGCACGTCCACCGTGCACAGCGTGCGTTCGCCCGCGCGCACCGCGAGCGCGGATTTCGGCTGAACCTGGGTCAGGAACGCGGCCCCGCCCTCGCCGACGATGCCGAGCTCCTTGCCGTTCGCCGCGTCCTGCACCGACGCGCCGAACGGCAGCGGCTTGCCGGCCGCGTCGGTCAGCGTCAGGTACAGGTTGCTGCCGCGTGCCGCCGAAAACCTGACGAAGCCGATCGCGCCGTCGGTCAGCACCATGCGCTGGATCGGGTTCGACACCTGCACTTCGAGCGGCAGCTTCTCGACGTTGACGGTCGCGTCGTACACGTTGTACGGCGAGATCCCGTCGAGCACTGCATAGCCGCGCGAGTCGGTGTGCGTGAGCGTGCCGGACAGCGGCACGTCGCGCACGCCGTCGGTCGAGACCAGGAGGCGCGTATCGCCCGCGTTGCCGTTCGCGTGTGCAGCCAGCCCGTACTGCGTCGCGACGAGCGAGCCGTCGACCTCGAGCGACGCGGCCGCATACGCGTTCGCGACCGTCGACGCCTGTGCGCTCAACTGGTAGGTCGACGTGCGCTGGCGGAAACTCGCGTTCGCCGATGCGCGGCCATCGGTCGCGCCCGCGTTGACCTGGTAGGTGCGGCCGTCCGGATCGTCGTAGATATAGCCTGCGTTCGCGCTCGTGCTGCCGTTGCCTGTCGTCAGGTTCGACGTGACCGTGTGACGACCGCCGATCGGCAGCGTCGCGGTCACCGAGAACTGGTTGCCGCTCGTGCCCGCGCTTTGCGTCCGGAACGCCGACAGGCTGACGTTCAGGTTGCGCAGCGCACCGATCGAGAACGCACGCGTCAACGTGAGGCCGATGCGCTGCTCCGACGAGCGCGCCCAGTAAGTCGTCTGGTCGTACGAAAAATAGGTCGACGTGTCGCCGAAGCGCTTCGACAGCGTCGCCGAATAGCGCTGCTTGCTGTTGGCGAGGCCGTATGCGGTCGGGTCGCCCGAGAACTGCGCGAAGTTCGTGTATTCGCGCTCGGAAAAGCGGTAGCCGAAAAAGCGCACGTCGGCATCGAGCGTGTCGAAATGCTTCGAATAGTTGATCCGGTACGAGTTGCCGTTGCGCGTCGCGCCGTTCCACCACAGGCGCGCACGCGCATGCGTGACGTCGGCCGAGACTGCGCCGAACGTGCCGAAATCGCGCCCGACACCGAGCGCGATCGACGTATAGCCCGACGCGGCGATGAAGCCGCCGTACACGGTGAAATCCAGCGGCAGGCCGTACGCCGCTTCACCGAAACCGAAGAACGGCGTGATGCCGGCGCCCCCGAACTGCCGCGGCTTGCCGACCGCGGCCTTGTAGCGCAGCTGTCCGGTGCGCGCGAGAAACGGCACGGCGGCCGTCGTCACCTGGAAGCGCTGCACGCTGCCGTCTTCTTCCTCGACCGCGACGTCGAGCGTGCCCTGCACGCTCGTGTTGATGTTCTGCAGCGCGAATGCGCCCGGCGACACGCGCGTCACGTACAGCACGCGGCCCGCCTGCGAGACGGTCACGGTCGCATTGGTGCGCGCGACGCCCGCGATCAGCGGCGCATAGCCGCGCAGCGAAGGCGGCAGCATGCGGTCGTCGCTGCGGATCGACGCGCCGGTCAGCGCGAACGTGTCGAAAATGTCCGAACTCAGGTAGTCGTCGCCGAACGTCACCGTCGACTGGATCGACGGCAGCGCACGAAATGCGTAAAGCCGGCTGAAGCGGAACGTGCGATCCGCGTACGCGCTGCTGCCCGCGTTCGACTGCGCCTGGTAGTCGCCGCGAAAGCGCCACGCGTCCCAGTTCGCCCCGATCGTTCCGTAGGCCTGGATCGAATTCGTCTGCTCGCCGCCCGAACCGAAGTTGCGGTTCGTGTTCGCGATCACGCGATAGTCGAGCATCGCGCCCGGAATCCCTTCGGACCAGCGCTCCGGCGGCAGGTAGTTCGAATCGGTGAATTCGAGCGCGGCCTGCGGAATCGTGATCTTGAGCCGACCGTCGCTCTTCAGGTAACGCACGGTGGCGCCCTCGATCGCGCCGAGATCGACGCAGCGACCGCCCTGGAAGCGCGGCAGGTCCTTCGCGAGCGACGGCTTCAGCCCGAACTGCGCGACGAGTTCCGGAGGCAGGCACGGCTTGCCTGCGCCGGACGGGTCGAGCGCGATGAACTGGATCGCCTGCAGCCCGTAGAACAGGTCGTTGACCTGCACGTCGAGCATGTATTCGCCCGGCAGCGTGAAGTCGGCCTGCGCGAACTGCGACAGGTCGACGTTGTTCGAGCCGTCGATGTCGAGGAACGACGAATTGAATTCCGTCGCATGGCTCTGGCTGCCGACCACCAGCACGGAGACGCAAAGGAAGGAATGTCTGATTCGCACGCGGCGCTACCGGAAGTCCGAGAAAAACTGGGCAGGAGGACAAGCCGGAGAAAGGGTGCGCGCACCCCTCCTCCGTGACGGCCGCTTACTGGTAGCGAACCGTGAAGTTCGCGACGCCGTCGGCCGTACCCGGCGTCACGTCGGCTGCCGTCGCTTCGTAGCGTGCAGCGAAGCGCACGGTGTTGTTGCCGTTCTGCAGCAGGGTTGCAGCGGCCTGTTCGACGCCGTTGTCGAGGTCTTCGCCCGTTGCGCCCTGTACGCGGATGCCGACGTTAGTTGCCGAGCCGATCGTGGCGAGCAGCTTCGGCTGGGCCGCGTTCGACGTACCCGTGAACGTGAAGAACGCGTTCTTCGAGATGCTGGTGTCGCAGTCGGTCAGGACGATGTCGAACTTGACCGGCTCGGACTTGTCACCGGCCTTCTTGAACGTGTGGGTCGGCACCTTGCCGAGGTTCACGGTCTGGTTGACCGAACCCGAATCGATACCGCACGCGCCCGCGACGATCTCGCCCGTGAAGTTGATCGTGCCGGTGCCGGCTGCGAAGGCCGAGGTGGACAGGGCTGCGAGTGCGACAGCGGCCAGGAGGGATTTTTTCATGACGTTTTCCGTGAGAATTGCAAAGGGAATGGACGACGTGGCGGATACAAAAGGCAGCGTGTGGTTGGCTCCCGTCCGTCACGAGGCGGCATTATCGAGATATGAATGAAAGAATTCTGTAAAGCATTGTCAAATCGCAAATGACAATCTTCGCCTTGCGTACTTTCAAACCCACTGTTTCCTTGAAATTCTCAATCCAGATATTTTCATCCGCAGTCCTTTTTGATTTTCTAGAACCGACTGAAAATTAAAGACATTTTCTTTTCGGGATCGCTTATTCCCCGCCTTTCCTTGCTGGATATGGCTTCGCCGGATTACCAATCAAAAAGGCCAAAATTCTGTCCGATCCTGCCATCGTTGCCCGACCGCAACGAATGCATTCATCGATTTTCAACTGAGAGGAAATTAACGGCCGATTTTCGGTGCTGCGGATTTCTCGCGCAAACGATTGCGCAATCCGCACAAACGTTTTACCGCGACATTTCGTCACCCGTCATTATTCCCGATACAAGAATCAATTGAATCGTCAAGCCGCGATTAAAAGCCGCATGTAATGCCGTGCGCCGTCACGACATTCGGCGTACCTGCGCGACAACGCGCACGCGACGTTTCGGCGCCCTGGATGGAATCGAAACAGGAGGAAGTCCGGCACGCTCGAGGCCGTGTGACGACGCGATCGGTCGCCAGGATGCGTTGCGGGTTGAAGGCGCGCTTCAGCTCGACAGCGGGGAGAAACTACGTGGATGACGACGACGCGCGGATGCGTTCATCGTCGATCCGTGCCGATGGCCGGATGGAAGCCACACCGGCCGGGGTGGCGACGACACATCGCAATGCGCGATCGCCACCCGCACAGCTAGCGAATCACGCGGCGGCCTCCCCGGCTGAAGCCGGCGTCCACCCGCCGCCCAGTGCGCGATACAGCGCAATCGCATTCGCGAGCCTCAGTTCCTTGAGCCGGATCAGTTCCTGTCCCGACTCGTACGTGCTGCGCTGCGCGTCGAGCAGTTCGAGATACGTCGCGACGCCGCCCGCATAACGACGCTCGGCGAGCTTCAGCCGCGCGCCGTCGGCCGCGTACACGTCCTGCTGCGCGGCAAGCTGGCGATCGATCCAGTCGCGCGCGGCGAACGCGTCGGCCACTTCGCGAAACGCGGTCTGCACGGTCTTCTCGTATTCGGCGACCGCGATGTGCTTGCGCGCGGTCGCGACGTCGAGATTCGCGCGATTGCGGCCGCCCGCGAAGATCGGCAGCGTGATGCGCGGCGCGAACGTCCACACGCTCGTGCCGCCCGCGAACAGGCTCGAGAACGCGTCGCTGACCGAGCCGTAGTCGGTCGTCAGCGCGACGCGCGGGAAGAATGCGGCGCGCGCGGCGCCGATCTGCGCGTTCGCGGCCTTGAGCCGCGACTCGGCCTGCCGGATGTCCGGCCGCCGCTCGAGCAGCGCGCTCGGCGCGCCGGGTGCCACCGGCGCGATCGCGAGCGCGTCGAGCGCGGTGCCGTCGGCCGGCACCGTGCGCGCGAAATCGCCGGCAAGCAATTGCAGCGCGCGCACCGACTGCGCGTGTTCGCGCTGCAGCGCGGCCTGCGACGCACGTGCGGACGCGACCAGCATCTCGGCCGAGCGCAGCTCGATCGCATCGCTCGTGCCGGCCGCATAGCGGCGCTGCGTGAGCGCGGCGATGCGCTCGCGCGCGTCGAGGGTGTGCCGCGCCAGCGCCAGTTGCGCGTGCAACGACCGTTCGGAAACGTACGCGCCGGCGACTTCGGCAATCACGCCGATGCGCACCGTGCGCTGCGCGTCGGCCGTCGCGAAATACTCGGCGAGCGCCGCATCGGACAGGTTGCGCACGCGGCCGAACAGGTCGAGCTCGTACGCGCTGATACCCACGCCCGCGCGATACAGCCCGCTCACCGCGCTCTCGCGCACGACCGGGTCGTACTGGCGCGTGCGCTCGTAGCCGAGGTTCGCGTCGAGCGACGGCATCCGGTCCGCGCGCTGCACGCCGTACAGCGCGCGCGCTTCGTCGAGCCGGCCGGCCGCGATCCGCAGGTCGCGATTGTTCGCGAGCGCCGCGTCGATCCAGGCCTGCAGCGCCGGGTCGGTGAAATATGCGCGCCAGTCGTCGAGCAGCGCGGCATCGACAGGCGCCGCGACCGACGCCGGCTGCGTGCCGCCGTCGACCGGCGCATAGCTGGCCGGCACCGGCGCCGCCGGCCGCTCGTAGCGCGGCGCGAGCGAGCAGCCGGCGAGCGCGAACGCGAGTGCAGCGGCCAGCGCGACCGGGGCCCGCGACGTCGCGCGCGCCTTCAGGTGAAACGTCATTGCGCACCCTCCATCGTCGCCGGCCGCGACCCGCCGCGCCGGCGCGGGCCGACGTCGAACAGGCGGCCGACGATCACGAAAAACAGCGGGACGAGGAATACCGCGAGCACCGTCGCCGTGATCACGCCGCCGAGCACACCGGTGCCGATCGCCATCTGCGCGCCGGACGCGGCGCCCGATGCGAACGCGAGCGGCAGCACGCCGACGCCGAATGCGAGCGACGTCATCACGATCGGCCGCAGCCGCAGGCGCGCGGCCTCGAGCGCCGCGTCGACGAGCGACATGCGCTGCGCGACCAGGTCCTTCGCGACTTCGACGATCAGGATCGCGTTCTTCGCGGACAACCCGATCGTCGCGATCAGCCCCACCTTGAAGTAGATGTCGTTCGGCATCGCGCGCAGCGTGACGCCGAGCACCGCGCCGATCACGCCGAGCGGCACGACCAGCATCACCGCGAACGGGATCGACCAGCTCTCGTACAGCGCCGCGAGCGCGAGAAACACGACGAGCACCGACAGCGCGAACAGCATCGGCGCCTGTGCGCCCGACAGCCGCTCCTCGAACGACTGCCCCGACCACGCGTAGCCGATGCCGGCCGGCAGTTTCGCGGCGAGCCGCTCGATCGCGGCCATCGCTTCGCCGCTGCTGTGCCCCGGCGCGGCCGAGCCGTTGATCGTGAACGACGGATAGCCGTTGTAGCGCGTGAGCTGCGGCGGCCCGAGCGTCCAGTGCAGCGTCGCGAACGCCGCGAGCGGCACCATCTCGCCGCGCGCGTTGCGCACGCGCAGCTTCTGCACATCGTCCGGATCGAGCCGGTGCCGCCCGTCGGCCTGCACGATCACGCGGCGCACCTGCGTGCCGTGCATGAAGTCGCCGATATAGTCGGAGCCGAACATCACCGCGAGCGTCGTGTTGATCTCGTCCATCGACACGCCGAGCGCCGACGCCTTGGCACGATCGATGTCGAGCTTGAGCTGCGGCGCGTCCTGGGTGCCGGCGAACATCAGGTCGGTGAGCGCCGGATCCTTGCCGCCCGCCGCGAGCAGTTGCTCGCGCGCGGCGCTGAACGCCGCATGGTCGAGCCCGCCGCGGTTCTGCAGCCGGAAGTCGAAGCCGCCCGTCGAACCGAGATCGGGCAGCGCCGGCGAGTTCATCGCGAACACCGTGGTGTTCGCCGTGCCCGCGAAGCGCGCGTTGATGCGCGCGACGATCGCCTGAACGTGATCGCGCCCGGCCTTGCGCTCCTTCCAGTTCTTCAGCGTGACGAAGATCATCCCGCCGTTCGGCCCCTCGCCGTACAGGTTGAAGCCGCCGAGCGCGAACGTGTACGCGGCCGGCTCGTCGCGACGAATGTACGACTCGACCTCGCGCACGCTCTGCATCGTTTCCGCGAGCGGCGTGCCCTGCGGGCGGATCACCATCACCATGAAGTTGCCCTGGTCCTCGTCGGGCAGGAACGCGCTCGGCAGTTGCGTGAGCATCAGCGCGGCCGCCGCGGTCAGCGCACCGTACACGACCAGCCAGCGCAGCGGCTTGTTCAGCATCGCGCCGACGCGCGTCGCATAGCGCTGCGTCGAGCGCGCGACGAAGCGGTTGAAGCCGCCGAAGAAACCGCGCTTCTCGTGATGGTCGCCGGACACCGGCTTGAGCAGCGTCGCGCACAACGCGGGCGTCAGCGACAGCGCGAGAAACGCCGAGAAACCGATCGAGACCGCGAGCGCCAGCGCGAACTGGCGGTAGATGTTGCCCACCGCGCCGCCGAAGAACGCCATCGGCACGAACACCGACGTCAGCACGACCGTGATGCCGACGATCGCGCCGCTGATCTGCTGCATCGCCTTGACGGTCGCGTCGTAGGGGCCGAGCCCTTCCTCGACCATCAGCCGCTCGACGTTCTCGACGACGACGATCGCATCGTCGACGAGGATGCCGATCGCGAGCACCATCCCGAACATCGTCAGCACGTTGATCGAGAAGCCGGCCGCATGCATCACGCCGAACGTGCCCGCGAGCGCGACCGGCACGACGAGCGTGGGGATCAGCGTCGCGCGCAGGTTCTGCATGAACAGGAACATCACGAGGAACACCAGCACGCCGGCCTCGACGAGCGTCGTGACGACCTTGTTCATCGACACGCGCACGAACGACGACGTCTCGTACGGGATCTGGTATTTCACGCCCGGCGGGAAGTAGGCGGACAGCGTGTCCATCGCCGCGCGCACGCGCTGCTCGGTGGCCACCGCGTTCGAGCCCGGCGCGAGCTTGATGCCCATGCCCGTGGCGACCTTGCCGTTCACGTACGACGGATAGTTGTAGTCGTTGCCGCCGAACTCGATGCGCGCGACGTCGCGCAGGTAGAGCGCGGCGCCGTCCGGCTGCGTGCGCAGCGCGATCGCGCCGAAGTCGGCCGGCGTCTTCAGCGGCGCGTCGGCAAACACCGTCGCCGCGATCGGTGCGCTGTCCGGCACCGCGCTGCGGCCGATGTCGCCGACCGTCACGCGCGCGTTGTGCGCGCGCACGGCCGACGCGATGTCCGACGCGGTGAGGCCGTGCCCGGCCAGCTTCACCGGGTCGGGCCAGATCCGCATCGCATATTCGGCGCCCCAGAACTGCACCCGGCCGACGCCGTCGACGCGGCGCAGCGCCTGCACGACGTTCGCCGACGCGTATTCGCCGAGCTGCACGTCGCTCATCCGGCCGTCGTCGGAGGTCAGCGACACGACGAGCTGGATGTTGTCCGCGGCCTTCTCGACCTGGATGCCGTCGCGCCGCACGGGTTCGGGCAGCCGCGCCTCGACCGTCTTCAGCCGGTTCTGCACTTCGACGGCCGCGAGATCGGCGTTGACGCCCTGCTTGAACGTCAGATAGAGCGACGCCATCCCGGCGCTGCTCGTCGCGGACGTATACAGCAGCCCCGGCGCGCCGTTCATCTCGCGCTCGATCAGCGCGGTCACCGATTCCTCGACGACCTGCGCGGACGCACCCGGATACGTCGCATAGATGCTGACGACGGGCGGCGCGATGTCCGGATACTGCGCGACGGGCAGCGCGCGAATCGCGAACACGCCGCCGAGCATGATGAAGAGTGCGATCACCCACGCGAAGACGGGGCGATCGATGAAGAAACGTGCCATGTTGGTCTATGTGAACCGGTCAGGTTTGACGGGCGGCCGCCGGTGATGCGGCCTTCGGCGAGGCCTGCTCGACGGGCTTGACGGCGGTGTCGGGCGCGAACTGCGCGGCGTTGTCGACGATCACGCGCTCGCCGCCCGCGAGGCCGCGCGTGATGCGCCAGTCGCGGCCGCTCATCCGGTCGGCGACGACCTCGACGTCCCTCACCTTGCCGTTCTCGCCGACCACGCGCACCGACGTGCGATCGGCCGTGCGCAGCAGCGCATCGCGCGGCACGAGGATCGCGCGCTGGTCGACGGCCGCGTCGAGCGCGATCCGCACATACGCGCCCGGCAGCAGTTCGCGCTCGGGATTCGGGAACAGCGCGCGCATCGCGACGGTGTCGGTGGTCGGATCGACCGCGAGATCGCTGAACAGCAGCTTGCCCTTCAGCGGATACGCGGTGCCGTCGGCGCGCAGCAGCGTCACCGTGACGTCGTGCTGCGCGATGCCCGTCGCGCGCCCGCTCTTCACCGCGCGGCGCAGTGCGTCGACGTCGGCCGCCGGCTGCGAGAAATTCACGTAGATCGGGTCGAGCTGCTCGACGGTCGTGAGCGGCGTCGCCTGGTCCTGGCCGACGAGCGCGCCTTCGGTCACGAGCGCGCGCCGGGCGCGGCCCGAAATCGGCGCGGTGACGGTCGCATAGTCGAGCTGCAGTTGCGCGCGGGCGAGCTCGGCCTGCGCGGACGCGACGTCGGCCTTCGCCTGCGTGTCGCCCGCGACGGCCTCGGTGTGATCGCGCTCGCTGACCGCGCGGTCGCGCACCAGGTCGTCGTAACGGCGGCGCTTGTCGCTCGCCGCGAGCGCGGCGGCCTGCGCCTTCGCGAGCGCCCCTCTCGCGGCGTCGCGCGCGGCCTTCAGCGGTGCGGGGTCGATGCGGAACAGCACCGCGCCCTGCTTCACTTCCTGGCCTTCCTCGTAAGTCCGCGCGGTGACGATGCCCGCGACCCGCGCGCGCACTTCCGCCTGCCGATATGCGTCGAGCCGGCCCGGCAATTCGACGGTCATCGGTACGGCCGTCGGACGCACCGTCACGACCGTCGCGTCCTGAATGGCCTCCGGCGCCTTGTCCCGTTCGCCCTTTCCGCAGCCGCTCGCGGCCAGCGCGGCCGCGAGCGCGAACGACGCCAGCCGCAGGCGGCGCCCCAGGGAGCGTTTGTTATTCATGTGCTGACCTCGGATCGTTCGCCGCCATACAATGCGGCGGCTCAGGGTGGCCGATTATAATCAGTCACGACTGATTAAATACAGGCGGTTGCAATCCGGCCGCCATACTGTCTCAATAAAACGACAGCGAACTGTAAGGAAATTCACGACATGGCCCGCAAGACCCGGGAAGAATCGCTCGCCATCAAGCACCGGATCCTCGACGCCGCCGAGCTCGTGCTGCTCGAAAAAGGCGTCGCGCAAACCGCGATGGCGGACCTCGCCGAGGCCGCCGGAATGTCGCGGGGCGCCGTGTACGGCCATTACCGCAACAAGATGGAAGTGTGTCTCGCGATGTGCGACCGCGCATTCGCGCGTACGTCGGAAGGGTTCGACGCGGTGGACAGCCTGCCCGCGTTCGCCACGCTGCGCCGCGCGGCGTCGCATTACCTGCGGCAATGCGGCGAGCCGGGCGCGATGCAGCGCGTGCTCGTGATCCTCTATACGAAATGCGAGCAGAGCGAGGAGAACGGCGCGTTGCAGCGCCGCCGCATGCTGCTCGAGCTGCAGATGCTGCGCATCACCAAGGCGCTGCTGCGCCGCGCGATCGCGGCCGGCGAACTGGCCGCCGATCTCGACGTGCATCTCGCGGCCGTCCATCTCGTGTCGCTGCTCGAAGGCGTGTTCGCCTCGATGATCTGGACCAACCGCTTGCGCGGCAATCGGTGGAACGACGCGGAAGCGATGCTCGACGCCGGCTTCGACGCAGTCAGGACATCCGCCGCGCTGCGCGTGCGCGCGCAAAAATTTCCTGTCTGACGAAAAGCCGCGCAATAAATGCTGAGTTAACCCGATTTACCGCAGTGCGAAACGAATGAGCCGACCCTCTTTAAAATTTTTAACGTTTCGCGGAACATCGGTAGACTGACGCTGTCATCTTTCTTTAGCGTCTTCGTGATAAACCGGGTTCGACCCGGAAAGGTCACGCCGCCGTTCGAAGCGGGCCTGCCCGCGAGTTGGGTCGAACGGAAACGACACAGGCCCCTGGCGGGGCCTGTTTTGTTGCACGCCCGTCGCCCGCCCCGTCGTCACCCGACGGATCTGCCGCCGATGGTTCACGCCCACACCTCTTTGAACCGCTTTTCCTGGATGTGGACACCTTTGGTCAAGCCTGCCGCAATTCCTGATGCTTTCGCGCCCGGGCGCGCGCAGCGCCTCGTGCGCGCGCTCGTGCCGGCCGCCGTGCTCGGCGCCCTCGCCGCCTTCGGTCTCGCCGCCGCGCTGCCGGCCGTCTCGCAACTGCCGGGCGCCGTCGATTCGGGCACGGCCGCGCTGCCGCAGCGCGTGCTGTCCGACACGCCGTTTCCCACCGCGCAGCATTTCGTGACGAGCGAACTCGCGCGCACGATCGGCGAGCGCAACGAACGCGATGAACGCACCGACCGCAACCTGCAGCCGGGCCTGTTCGCGCCGCTCAGCGCGCACCGCAACGACATGCTCGGCTATACGAGCCTGTTCCAGCTCGCGCCGCCCGAGCAGCAGCACGGAATGCGCGCGGGCGACATCGAACTCACGCTGTCCGATACGCTGAACCGTCTCGACGTGCCGCCCGAAGTGCGCATCCAGCTCGGCGATCTCGTCACCGGCAAGGTCGCGCTGCGCGCCGGCGCGCAGCGCGGCGACTACTACCGCATCGCGTACGACACCAACAACGGCACGCCGCACCTCACCGCGCTCGAGCTGCGCGTCGCGGGCCGCACGTTCGGGGCGATCTGGTTCCGCGCGCCGGGCGCCGACCACGGCGCGTACTACACGCTCGACGGCGCGC
This sequence comes from Burkholderia sp. BCC1998, assembly GCF_905339875.1. NCBI lineage: Bacteria > Pseudomonadati > Pseudomonadota > Betaproteobacteria > Burkholderiales > Burkholderiaceae > Burkholderia > Burkholderia sp. BCC1998. Next base: position 79,032 of record NZ_CAJPHE010000013.1, on the reverse strand, counting down.
CGCTCGAAGCGGCCGCGTTCACGATGCCGGTCAAGTGGACGCGCATCAGCTCGTTCTTCGGCGAACGCGTCCACCCGCTGTCGCAGGCGATGGCATTCCATACCGGCGTCGACCTCGCCGCACCGTCCGGCACGCCCGTCAATGCGGCGGCCGACGGCGTCGTGTCGTTCGTCGGCACCGATCCGGGCGGCTACGGCCACTACGTGATCGTCGATCACGCGGACGGTTATTCGACCTACTACGCGCATTTGTCCGCGTTCGCGCGCGGGCTGAAGACCGGCGAAACCGTCAAGCAGGGCCAGCGCATCGGCTCGGTCGGGATGACCGGCGCGGCCACCGGTCCGCACCTGCATTTCGAAGTGCGCGTCGCGAACGACCCGGTCGATCCGCTCGTCACGCTCGCGAGCGCGCAGACAGGGCTGTCCGACATGCAGCTCACCGCGTTCCGCCAGGAAGCGGCGCAATGGCGCTTCCGCCTCGCGTCGATCAGTACGACGCCGTTTGCATTCGCGCAGAGCGACGGCCCGCTGTGGGGCGACTTCGCGACCGGTCCGTCGACGCTGCGTTCGGTGTTCGATACGCACTACAGCGCGTCCTGACGCTGACGTGACGCGCTGTAGTGCCGAAGTTCTCAAGCACCGAAGTTCTGAAGCACCTTCACGCCCGTCGCCGCTCGCTCGGCGACGACGCGGCCCGCTGCGGATAGCCGCACGCTCTCACTTTCATCACCGGAAACGCGCCGCATGCATCGCACGCGGCGCGCACGCCGTCACCGCACCGGTTCCGTGCGTTCAGCCGCAGCCCGCGCGATGCGCTCCGCGCGAGGACGACGCGACAGCAACCAGCGCGCCGCACCGTCGAGCGACGTGCACAGCACCAGATAGATCGCCGCGACGAACAGGAAGATCGGCGCCGGATACACCATCAGCCGGTTGTTCACCTGCGTCGCGACGAACGACAGTTCCGGCACGCCGACGATATACGCGAGCGACGTGTCCTTCACGAGCGCGACCCACTGGTTGACGAACGACGGCGTCATGATCCGGATCGCCTGCGGCAGCAGCACGTAGCGCACGGTCTGCCAGCGCGTGAGCCCGAGCGACAGCCCCGCCTGCCACTGCCCGTCGCCGGCCGCGACGATGCCCGCATGCACCGCATGCGCGAGATACGCGCCGCCGATCAGCGCCAGCGCGCACACGACCGTCGCGAGTCCCGGCACGTCCATGTGCAGCAGCATCGGCATCAGGAAGTACGTCCAGAAGATCAGCATCAGCACCGGAATCGCGCGAAAGAAGCCGATGAACGCGAGCAGCAGCACGCGCAGCGGGCCGCGCGCGAGCGCCATCGCGACGCCGAGCGCCACGCCCAGCACCGCCGATGCGATGGCCGACGCGATCGCCAGCACGAGCGACAGCGCGGCGCCGCCGAGCGGGCCATCCGGGAATGCGCCGACGAGCAGGTACGGCAGGTTGTCGAGCAGCAGCGAGAGATCCATCGTCAACGCCCCGCCCCGAGCCGGTCGCGCCATTGCGTGGCCGCGTAGGCACCGGCCTCGATCGCGGCCACCGCGGCGATGTACAGCACGGTCGCGACACCGAAGGCGGCAAAGGTCTTGAACGTCTCCGTCTCGACCTGCCGCGACGCGTACGACAGCTCGGCGACACCGATCGCCATCGCGAGCGACGAGTTCTTCACGAGATTCATGTATTGGCCGAACAATGGCGGCAGCGCGATGCGCACGGCCTGCGGCAGCACGACGTAGCGCAGCGACTGCATCGGCGTGAGGCCGAGCGCCGCGGCCGCATCGTGCTGCGCACGGCGCACGCCGCGCAGCCCGGCTTCGCATTCCTCGGCGACGAACGCGGCCGTGTACGCGCTCAACCCGAACCAGCCCGCGACGAACTCGAACGACGGCCATGCGAGCGTGAACGGGCCCGCGCTCAGCTGATGACGCGCGTTCAGCCACGCGACCCATGTGTCGGGCAGCAACGACGCGACGCCGAAATACCAGAACAGCAACTGCACGAGCAACGGCGTGTTGCGGAATGCGACGACATAGCCGGCCGCGAGCGTGCGCGGCGCCGTGCCGCGCGCATGCCGCATGACGGCGAGCAGCAGTCCGCCGACCGTCGCTGCGAGCGCCGACGCGGCCGCGAGGCCGAGCGTCAGCAGGAAGCCCTGCCAGAGCCAGGACAGATATTTGGGAGCCAAGCCGAGCATGGTGGTGCGGGCGCGAAGCAAGCGATCAAGAGAAACGGAAAACGCCGCGATTCCCGCGCACCGGCACGACCGATGGCGGAACGCGGCGCGTCCTGCATGCGACTCAGGTCTTGTCGCCGATGCGGAAGATGCGCGTGAGCGGCGTCTTCGTCGTCGGACCGAACCACGCGTCGTAGATCTGGCCCGCGCGGCCATTCGCCTCGAGCCCCTTCAGCGTGTCGTTCACGAAGCCGAGCAGGCGCGTCTCGCCCTTCGGCACGCCGACGCCCATGTAGTCGTTCGAGATCGTGAATGCCGGGATCTCGTAGTTCTGCTTGTCGGGCACGTTCGCGAGCAGGCCGATCAGCTTCGGGCCGTCCTGCGTGATCGCCTGCACGTTGCCGGCGCGCAGCGCGGCGAACGCGAACGGCGTGTCGTCGTACGCGACGATCGTCGCCTTCGGGAATTTCTCGCGCAGCGTGATCTCGTTCGTCGTGCCCTTGTCCGCGCCGACGCGCAAGCCGTTCAGCTGGTCGGCCGATTTCAGCACGCCCTTCTTCGCGAGAAACTGCTGGCCCGACGAGAAATACGGGATGCTGAAGTCGACCTGCTTCGCGCGCTCGTCGGTGATCGTGAAGTTCGCGAGCACCAGGTCGACCTTGCCGGAGGTCAGGAACGGAATGCGGTTCGCGGGATTGGTCGGCTGCAGCTGCAGCTTCACGCCGAGCTTGTCGGCCAGCGCCTTCGCATAGTCGACGTCGAGGCCGACGATGTGATTGCTCTTGCCGTCGACATAGCCGAACGGCGGATTGCTGTCGAAGGTCGCGACGCGCAACACGCCGGCCTTCCTGATGTCGTCGAGGCGGTCCGCGTGCGCGACCGTGCCGGCCGTAACGAGTGCGGCCCCGACGAGCCACGTAGCGAGAGTGTGGAATTTCATGAGCACGACCTGATTTGTTATGAAGGCCGGCGCGGATCGCGCGGCGGCCGGTTCGAGGAACATCGCGACGCTGTGTGTCGTCGCGAAGCCGCTAACGTATCAGCGCGTGCGGCGATTCCGAACCAACAAATGGTGCTTTGCTCTGCGGGTTTCGTGATGAGGCTTGCAGCGGCTGCATGCGGCGCATGCGCACAAAAAAACGCCCGCTGCACGCAGCGGGCGCGAATCCCAGTCAAGGAGGTGTCACACGAACTACGCGTTCAGAATAAGCGCATCGTCCGCTGCGGACAACGAAGCGATTCCGATATCGATATCGTGCGCCCCGCGATGAGCTTGCACGCGCGCATGCGAAAACGCCATGCATAAAAAACGGCGCTCCGCCTGCATGGCGGAGCGCCGTCCTGTTGCACGTTGCCGGTCGATGCGGGCAACCCGGCGGGCTGCCCTGCCGATCACGGTTCGTGACGCAGGTACCCTTCCTTGCTCGGATCGCGCATCCGCCACGACACGATCAGCGAGATCGCGCACAGCACCGTCACGTACCAGTAGAAGGTTTCCTCGCTGCCGATCGACTTGAACCACAGCGCGACGTACTCGGCCGAGCCGCCGAAGATCGCGTTCGCGACCGCATACGACAGGCCGACGCCCATCGCGCGCACTTCGGGCGGGAACATCTCGGCCTTGATGAGGCCGCTGATCGACGTGTAGAAGCTGACGATCGCCAGCGCGATCGTGATCAGCACGAACGCGGCCGTCGGGCTCGTGACGGTCTTCAGCGCGTGCATCAGCGGCACCGTGCCGATCACCGCGAACGTGCCGAACAGGATCATCGACGTGCGGCGGCCGATCTTGTCGGACAGCGCGCCGAACACCGGCTGGATCAGCATGTAGACGAGCAGCGCGACGGTCATCACGTTGCTGGCCGTCTTCGCATGCATGCCGGCCGTGTTCACGAGGTATTTCTGCATGTACGTCGTGAAGGTGTAGAAGATCAGCGAGCCGCCGGCCGTGAAACCGACCACCGTGAAGAAGGCGTCCTTGTGCTGCCACACGCCGCGGATCGTGCCCGCGTCCTTCTTGTCACGCGATGCGCTCGTGGACGTCTCGTCGAGCGATTTGCGCAGGTACAGCGAGATCAGCGCGGCCGCCGCCCCGCAGACGAACGGAATGCGCCAGCCCCACGCCTTCAGCTCGTCGTTCGACAACGCCTGCTGCAGGATCACGAGCACCAGCAGCGCGCACAGCTGGCCGCCGATCAGCGTCACGTACTGGAACGACGCGAAGAAGCCGCGCCGCCCCTTCAGCGCGACCTCGCTCATGTAGGTTGCGCTCGTCCCGTATTCGCCGCCCACCGACAGCCCCTGGAACAGGCGCGCGACCAGCAGCAGCGCCGGCGCCAGCGCGCCGATCTGCGCATAGGTCGGCAGCACCGCGATCACGAGCGAGCCGCCGCACATCATCAGCACCGAGATCATCATCGCCGTGCGACGGCCGTGACGGTCGGCGATGCGGCCGAACAGCCAGCCGCCGATCGGACGCATCAGGAAGCCGGCCGCGAACACGCCGGCCGTGTTCAGCAGCTGCGTGGTCGTGTTGCCGCTCGGGAAGAACGCCGGTGCGAAGTACAGCGCGCAGAACGAGTAGATGTAGAAGTCGAACCACTCGACGAGGTTGCCCGACGAGGCGCCGACGATGGCGAACACGCGCCGCCGGGTGTCATGCGCGGACAGCGCAGCTTGGTCGGTCTGGACGTCCATGGGTTGGTCTGTTCCTTTTAGTGCTTTCTGGGCGAGACGGCTCGCGGGCCGTCGCGTACGGTCGCACGTGGCACCGGTTCCGGCGGCACGGCGCTACGGGATTTTAGCGAAATGTAAAGTAACGGGCTTTCCGGGTTCGTCCGGATGTAGAAAATTTTTCTCCCGGTACGCGTTCGTCATATGAAAACGCCAGCCCTCAGGCTGGCGTCCGGTGCAAACTGTTCTCGGGCGATCGTCAGACGCGCACCTCCGGCGGCACGTAGCGGCACTCGTAGCGCTTGCGCACGGTCCCGGCCTCGTCGACGCTTTCCAGGAACACGTCGAACTGCCAGAGCCGCGCCATGTGCTTGAGCACTTCCTCGCTGTCGTTCGACAGATGGCGGTTGTCGGTCATGAAATGGCGCAGCGTGAGGCTGCGGTCGCCGCGTGTGTTCACGGCCCACACCTGGATGTTCGGCTCGCGGTGATGGATGTCGTACTGCCGCGACAACGCCTGCCGCACGTACTGGTAGCCGGACTCGTCGTGGATCGCCGACACCTCGAGCGAATCGCGCATGTCGTCGTCGAGCACCGAGAACAGCCGCATCTCGCGGATCAGGTTCGGCGACAGGTACTGCGCGATGAAGCTCTCGTCCTTGAAGTTGCGCATCGCGTAGTGCATCGCCGGCAGCCACGGGGTGCCCGCGATCTCCGGAAACCACTTGTAGTCCTCTTCCGTCGGCGCCTCGCAGATCCGGCGGATGTCGCTCATCATCGAGAAGCCGAGCGCATACGGATTGATCCCGCTGTAGTACGGCTTCGTGACGGGCGGCTGGTAGACCACGTTGCTGTGCGAGTGCAGGAACTCCATCATGAAGCCGTCTTCCAGCTTGCCCTGGTTGTACAGCGTATTCAGCAGCGTGTAGTGCCAGAACGTCGCCCAGCCTTCGTTCATCACCTGCGTCTGCCGCTGCGGATAGAAGTACTGGCCGATCTTGCGCACGATGCGGATCACTTCCCGCTCCCACGGCTCGAGCAGCGGCGCGTTCTTCTCCGCGAAATACAGCAGGTTCTCCTGCGGCTCAGGCGGATAGCGTCCTTCCTGCTCCTCCATCTGCTCGGGCTTCTTGCCCGGCAGCGTGCGCCACAGCTCGTTGACCTGCGACTGCAGATACGCCTCGCGCTCGCGCCGCAGCGCGGCCTCCTTCGACAACGACGGCTTCTGCGGCCGCTTGTAGCGGTCGACGCCGTAGTTCATCAGCGCATGGCACGAATCGAGCAGTTCCTCGACGCGATCGAGGCCGTAGCGCTCCTCGCATTCGGCGACGTAGTTCTTCGCGTACACGAGATAGTCGATGATCGCGTGCGCGTCGGTCCACAGCCGGAACAGGTAGTTGCCCTTGAAGAACGAGTTGTGCCCGTACGCCGCGTGCGCGATGACGAGCGCCTGCATCGTCATCGTGTTCTCTTCCATCAGATACGCGATGCAGGGATTCGAGTTGATGACGATTTCGTACGCGAGGCCCATCTGGCCGCGGCGATAGCTTTTCTCGGTCGCGAGGAAGTGCTTGCCGAACGACCAGTGGCGATAGTTGACCGGCATCCCGACCGACGCGTACGCATCCATCATCTGCTCGGCGCTGATCAGCTCGAGCTGGATCGGATAGATGTCGAGTTCGTATTGCTCGGCGACCTGCGAGATGTGCGTGTCGTATTCCTCGAGCAGCTCGAACGTCCAGTCGGACGGGCACGGCAGCGGCTTGCGTTCGGCAACGTTCATACGCGCTTCCTTCTGCCCGGCACCGGGCAAGTCGGCGGCCGGCGCCGCCGGTTCGGTCCGGCCGCTTTGCTGCGATGCGGCAGGGCCGGCCGTGTCGTCGCCGGAAGGGCGCGGCGCGTAGCCGCGCGACTCGTTGTGCAGATGGCGGGTCGTCATGACATTTCCACCTGCTTTTCGAACAATTCGCGAAATACCGGGTAAATATCGGCAGCCGATTCGACTTTCTTCATCGCGAGGTGCGGTTGCGACAGCGCCAGCTGCGCGTACTCCAGCCACAGGTTCTGCTCTTCCGGGGCGACCTGGATATACGCGAAGTAACGCGTCTTGGTGAGGATATCCTCTTCCAGGATTTTGCGACACTTCGGCGAATCGTCAGTCCAGTTGTCGCCGTCGGACGCCTGTGCGCCGTAGATGTTCCATTCGGTCGGCGAGTAGCGCTCGTTCTGCACCTTGCGCATCAGTTCGAGCGCGCTCGACACGACGGTGCCGCCGCTTTCGGTCGAATGGAAGAAGGTGTCCTCGTCGACCTCCTCGGCGCGCGTGTGGTGACGGATGAACACGACCTCGATGCGCTCGTAGTTGCGCTTCAGGAACAGGTACAGCAGGATGAAGAAGCGTTTCGCGAGATCCTTGCGCTGCTCGTCCATCGAGCCCGACACGTCCATCAGGCAGAACATCACGGCCTGGCTGGACGGTTGCGGCTGCTTCACGCGGTTGATGTAGCGCAGGTCGAACGGATCGATGAACGGGATCCGCCAGATGCGCCCCTTCAGGTGATGGATCTCGGCCTCGAGCGTCGCGATATCCTCGCGACGGTCTTCCGGATCGAGCTTCATCACCTCGAGCCGCGCTTCGAGTTCGCGCAGCTCGTTGACGAGCGGCGAACCGAGCGCGATGCGTCGCCCGAGCGCGCTGCGCAGCGAGCGCACGACGTCGATGTTGTTCGGCGTGCCTTCCGCCGACCAGCCCGCGCGCACGTTCTTCCAGCTCGGCACCGTCAGCAGGTGCGTCTTCACGAGGCGCGGCAGTTCGAGGTCGTCGAAGAAGTACTGCATGAATTCGTCGCGGGACAACTCGAACACGAAGTCGTCCTGCCCTTCGCCTTCGTTGCTCGCCTGACTGCCGCCGCCGCCCGAGCCGCCCTGCGGACGCGGAATCTTGTCGCCGCGCACGTAGTCCTCGTTGCCCGGGTGCACGTATTCGCGACGCCCGCCCGGCGCGTGCCGGAAATTCGGCTCGGCGATGTCCTTGCGCGGAATCGTGATGCTTTGCGTGCTCTGGATATCCTTGATGCTACGGTCGCGCACCGCGTCGGACACGGCACGACGAATGTAGTTCTTGACGCGACGCAGAAAGCGTTCGCGGTTGGCGATGCTCTTGTTCTTGCCGGCCAGCCTGCGGTCGATGATTTGATGAAGCACTCCCGGTCTCCCGCTCGAAAGTCGATCTGCCGGGGCACTCGCCGCGCATGCCGTCTGCCGTCATGCGGGCGGCGCCTCTGAAAGCGCCCGTACGGACTCGCCGCACGGGCGCGGTACCGCGCGCGTCATGACGACTTGCGCACGCGCAGGTACCAGTCGCAAAGCAGCCTCACCTGCTTCGGCGTATAGCCCTTCGCGACCATGCGGTTCACAAAGTCCTCATGCTTGCGCTGCTCCTCCGCCGAACCCTTGGCGTTGAACGAAATCACCGGCAACAGTTCCTCGGTGTTCGAGAACATCTTCTTCTCGATCACGACGCGCAACTTCTCGTAGCTCGTCCACACGGGGTTCTTCCCGGCGTTCGCCGCCCGTGCACGCAACACGAAGTTCACGATCTCGTTGCGGAAATCCTTCGGATTGCTGATCCCGGCCGGCTTCTCGATCTTCTCCAGTTCCGCATTCAGCGCGGCGCGGTCGAAGCTCTCGCCCGTGTCGTGATCGCGGAATTCCTGGTCCTGGATCCAGAAGTCCGCATACGTGACGTAGCGGTCGAAGATGTTCTGCCCGTACTCCGAATACGACTCGAGGTAAGCCGTCTGGATCTCCTTGCCGATGAACTCCGCGTAGCGCGACGCGAGCACGTCCTTCACGAACGACAGGTACTTCTGCTCGGTCTCCGGCGGGAACTGCTCGCGTTCGATCTGCTGTTCGAGCACGTACATCAGGTGCACGGGGTTGGCCGCGACCTCGCTCGAGTCGAAGTTGAACACGCGCGACAGGATCTTGAACGCGAAGCGCGTCGACACGCCGGTCATCCCTTCGTCCACGCCCGCGTAGTCGCGATACTCCTGGTACGACTTCGCTTTCGGATCGGTGTCCTTCAGGTTTTCGCCGTCGTACACCTGCATCTTCGAGAACAGGCTCGAATTCTCCGGCTCGTGCAGGCGCGACAGCACCGAGAACTGCGACATCATCTTCAGCGTGCCCGGCGCGCACACGGCCTCGGCCAGCGACGAGTTGCGGATCAGCTTCTCGTAGATCTTGATCTCTTCCGACACGCGCAGGCAGTACGGCACCTTCACGACGAAGATCCGGTCGAGCAGTGCCTCGTTGTTGCGGTTGTTGCGGAAGGCCTTCCACTCCGATTCGTTCGAGTGCGCGAGGATCACGCCGTCGAACGGAATCGCGCCGAATCCTTCGGTGCCCTTGAAGTTGCCTTCCTGCGTCGCGGTCAGCAACGGGTGCAGCACCTTGATCGGCGCCTTGAACATTTCGACGAATTCGAGCAGGCCCTGGTTCGCCAGGCACAGGCCGCCCGAGTAGCTGTACGCATCGGCGTCGTCCTGCGCATACTGTTCGAGCTTGCGGATGTCGACCTTGCCGACGAGCGACGAGATGTCCTGGTTGTTCTCGTCGCCAGGTTCCGTCTTCGCGATGCCGATCTGCCGCAGGATCGACGGAAAGCGGCGTACCACGCGGAACTGGCGGATATCGCCGTTGTATTCGTGCAGGCGCTTGACGGCCCACGGACTCAGGATGCTCTTCAGGTAGCGGCGCGGAATGCCGTACTGCTCTTCGAGGATCGGGCCGTCTTCGTCGTAGTCGAACAGCCCGAGCGGCGATTCGTTGACGGGCGAACCCTTCAGCGCATAGAACGGCACACGCTCCATCAGCTGCTTCAGGCGCTCGGCGATCGACGACTTGCCGCCGCCCACCGGGCCGAGCAGGTAGAGAATCTGCTTCTTCTCTTCGAGCCCTTGCGCAGCGTGGCGGAAGTACGCGACCACCTGCTCGATCACTTCCTCCATTCCGTAGAATTCACGGAACGCGGGATAGACCTTGATAACCTTGTTCGCGAAGATCCGCGACAGGCGCGGGTCGATGCGGGTATCGATTTGTTCGGGTTCCCCGATTGCAGCCAGCATGCGTTCGCCAGCCGTGGCGTACGCTGACGGATCGTTCTTGCAGAGCGCGAGGTACTCCTCCAGCGAGAACTCTTCCTCTCGCGTTTTTTCGAAGCGGTTCGCGAAGCTGCTGTAAATATCCATGCTACCTCCCTCGCCTGAGTCTGAAGACGTGCCTGCCTTCTATGACTGCGCAGAAGCAAGCGCGTTCGAATTCATCCTAAACCCTTTCTTATTTTTTTTCACGAACTCTTCGTATGAAGTTCGTCATTCTCGACAACACCGCTTGGACAACGCATTTCGACGCTTTACAATCGATCTCCCGTGTCGCAGAAACGGCATCCGCGACGTCTCGTCGAGCATCGGAACGTCTCGTGCGTTGGACACCTCCGTCGTCGTCGCGGCACCCTTCACTTCCCCCTTCATCCCTATACGTTCGAGCGGACGTTTACGACGACACGCTGCGCGCGCCGTTACAAATTTTTTTCGCATCGTCCGGAGATACCCGTAGTGCGGATGCGAACACGCAGCGCGCGGCGACGCACGAACGTTCACGTGCGCTGTCACATTCCATCGGTCGAAACGACGACGCCCGCATGTCGCGGGCGTCGTGTGCTGCCAAATGGGGAGAGATACCGGGAAAGATACCGGGGAGCGTTACCGCGAAAAGATGCGCGTCACGCGCGAATCAGAACGTTTCCCAGTCGTCGGCGCCGGCAGCCACCGGAGCGGGCGCGGCGGCCGCGGCCGCCGGCTTGCGCGCCGGCGCGGCGCGCTTCGGCGCTGCATCACGATCGTTGCGCGCCACGGCCGGCGCGGGCGGCGAAACCGGCACCGCAGCCGGTGCGGGCACCGCGCGCGGCGCCTGACGTGCGGCGGCAGCGGTCGCCGGCTGCACCGCGTCGTCGTCGATCCGGAACACCGCCGCCGTCTCGCGCAGGCGCGCGGCCTGTTCGTCGAGCGATTGCGCGGCGGCCGCCGCTTCCTCGACGAGCGCGGCGTTCTGCTGGGTGACCTCGTCCATCTGCGCGACCGCGCGCGCGACCTGGTCGATGCCGCCGCTCTGTTCCTCGGACGCCGCCGCGATCTCGCCCATGATGTCGGTCACGCGCTGCACCGCGCCGATCACGTCGCTCATCGTGCGGCCGGCTTCGTCGACCAGCGTCGACCCCGTCCGGATGCGCTCCACCGACGCGTCGATCAGCATCTTGATCTCCTTGGCCGCGCTCGACGAACGCTGCGCGAGACTGCGCACCTCGCCCGCCACGACCGCGAAGCCGCGGCCTTCCTCGCCGGCGCGCGCGGCCTCGACCGCCGCGTTCAGCGCCAGGATGTTGGTCTGGAACGCGATTCCCTCGATGATCGCGATGATGTCCGCGATCTTCGCGGAGCTGTCGTTGATCTCGCCCATCGTGCCGACCACCTGGCCGACCACCGTATTGCCCTTGTTTGCAATCTCCGACGCGTTCGCGGCCAGCGAGCTTGCCTGCCGCGCATTGTCCGCGTTCTGCTTCACGGTGCCGGTCAGCTGCTCCATGCTCGATGCGGTTTCCTGCAGCGCGGACGCCTGCTCTTCCGTGCGCGACGACAGGTCGATATTGCCGGCGGCGATCTGGCGCGCCGCGGTCGCGATCGACTCGCTGCCGCCGCGCACGGTACGCACCGTGTCGACGAGGCCGCGCTGCATCCTCGCGAGACCGTCCAGGAGCTGGCCCATTTCGTCGCGCCGATGCACGACGATCGAGCGGCGCAGGTCGCCCGCGGCGATCGCGTCGAAATGCGCGAGCGCGTCCGCGAGCGGACGGCCGATCGCACGGCTGAGCGTCAGCCAGGAAAACGCGGCGGCAACCAGACCGGCCGCAAGCAGGACGATCGACAGCACGCGCAGCGTCTCGTACAACGATTCCGCGCGGTCGAAGCCCGCCTGCCCGTCGGTGAACTGGAAATTGCGCAATGCTTCGCCCGCAACCGAGAGCTCGTTATAAAGCGTCGAGAGCTGCTTGGCGCCCTCGCCGATCCGGTCGTGGTCGCCCGCCGCGACCAGCCCTACGAACGCGTCGCAACTGCGCTGCAGCGCCTGCCGCTTCGCGGCGACGTCCTGCGCGAGCCGGTCTTCCTCCGGGCCGCGCGGCAGTGCAAGGTATTTTTGCCACCACGCGTCGGACTGCGTGCGCATCGCGCGGCTGCGTTCCACGGCCGCAGCCGAGTCGGGCGTGCCCGCCAGCAGCGCGGCGCGATCGAGCGCCAGGCGCTCGCGCGCCGCGTACATTTCGGCAACGGCCACGTCGACCGCGCTCGGCATCTGGTTCGTGAAAATCTCGCGCGTCGCATCGTTCGAGCGCGTCATCCCGTACACGCCGAGTACGCCAATCACGCCCAGCAGTACCGCGAGAAACGCCATCGTCAAACCGATGCGCGCACGTATCGTCAGGTTTCCGATCACCATCATTCTTCCTGTATTGCGTCGTCGTGAACGGGCAAGGCCCGTTTTTCGAAACAGTGTTTCGCCCAGGTGTATTTACGACCGGATGTTGCGTAGCTTGATGGTATTCACATCAATTTTTTCAGCAATTCACCAGTTCATTACAGATTCCAGAATAATAGGGGCGAAGCATCGCCGGCCCGCGTCGCGAACGCGCACGGCAAGCAATCGAGGTCAGACAAGTGGGGAAAGATGGCCGGCCGCGTGCTGTCGCACGCGCCGGCCGGGATGCGCGATCCAGCCCTATTCGGCCAGTTCGGCGAGCGTGGGAATCGACGGCTGCGCGCCTGCGCGCGTGACCGACAGCGCCGCCGCGCGTTGCGCGAAGCGGATGGCGGCATCGACGTCCGCGCCGGCCGCGAGCCGTGCGGCGAAACCGCCGATGAAGGTGTCGCCCGCCGCGGTCGTGTCGACCGCCTTGACGACGGGGGCCGGATAGTGGCGTGCCGCGCCGTCGGCCGTCAGCGCGAACACGCCGCGCGCGCCGAGCGTGATCAGCACATTGCGCGCGCCGGCTGCCCGCAACGCACGCGCCGCGGCTTCCGCCTCGGCCGGATTGCGCACCGGCAGCCCGGTCAGCGCGGCCGCCTCGACTTCGTTCGGGATCAGGTAATCGACCAGCGGCAGCCAGCCGTCCGGCAGCGGCGCGACGGCAGGCGCCGGATTGAGCACCACGGTGCGGCCGAGCCGCCGCCCGGCCGACAGCGCGGCGAACACGGCGTCCGGCGGCGTCTCGAGCTGGCAGATCAGCACGTCGGTCGCGGCCAGCGCCGCCTCGTGCCGCGCCACCGTATCCGTCGTGACTTCGCCGTTGCCGCCCGCGACGATCACGATCGTGTTCTGGCTGGCGTCGTCGACGACGATCAAGGCGACGCCGGTCGACGCCGCCTTGCTCGTCGCGAGCCGCGAGCAGTCGATCCCTTCGGTCTCGAGGCCGGCCCGCAGCGCGGTGCCGTGCGCATCCGCGCCGACGCAGCCGATCATCGCGACCTGCGCGCCGAGCCGTGCGGCCGCGACGGCCTGGTTGCCGCCCTTGCCCCCCGCGGCCTGCGCATACGCATGACCGGCGAGCGTTTCGCCCGGCAACGGCAGCCGCGACGCCCGTACGACGAGATCCATGTTGAGGCTGCCGACCACCGTCACGCGGCCGGCGCCTGCCGCACGCGCCGTCATGGGCGAGCACCGGGCGCGGCCGGCTCGCGGTAGACCGCCGTCGATTCGCGCAGCACGAGCCGCGGCGACACGACGCGGCGACGGCTCGGCGCGGCCGTCGAGCCGCCGCCGATCCGCTCGATCAGCGTCTGCGCGGCCATTTCGCCGAGGGCGCGCACCGACTGGCCGACCGTCGACAGCGCCGGATAGGTATAACGGGAGAATTCGATGTCGTCGAAGCCGATGATCGAGCAGTCGTCCGGCACGCGCATGCCGCGCTCGGCCGCCGCGCGCAGCGCGCCGACGCCCATCAGGTCGTTGCCCGCGAAAATCGCGCTCGGGTGCACCGACTCGAACAGCCGCGATGCCGCGTGATAGCCGCCCAGGCACGAAAAATCGCTTTCCGCGATCGCGCCCGGCACGATGTCGATCCCGCGCTCGGCCATCGCGCGGATGAAGCCGTGCACGCGCATCGCGCTGACGGCCGTGTCGGTCGGCCCGGTGATGCAGCCGATCTTCGCGTGCCCGAGTTCGAGCAGATGACGCGTCGCCAGGTAGGCGCCGCGTTCGTGGTCGATCTGCACGAGATCGGCCGCGAGCCCCTCGATGTTGCGGTCGACGACGACGAGCGGCGCATGCGCGTCGGCGAGCGTCTGCGCGAGCACCGCGTCCTCGCCGGCCGACGCGACGATCAGCCCGTCGATGCGCTTTTCCTGCAGCACGCGCAGGTAGTTGCGCTGCTTCACGGGATCGTCGTCCGAGTTGCAGAAGAACACGCAATAGCCGTTGGCCGCGCACTGGTCCTCGATGCCGCGCGCAAGCTCCGCGAAGTACGGATTCGTGCTGTTCGGCACGACGAGGCCGATGGTCGCCGTCGAGCGCGCCTTCAGCGAGCGCGCCACGGCCGATGGCACGTAGTTCAGCTCGCGGATCGCGCCTTCGACCTTCGCACGCACATCCGCGGACACCGGCCGCGAATTGTTCACCACGTGCGAGACGGTCGTAAACGACACGCCCGCCATGGCCGCCACATCCTTGATCGTCGCCATTTCCCGTTTCTCTCTGGTCTGCTTTCTGTGTAGTTTTACCGGGCGCGCGCGCGCCGGCTGCGATACGTATCGAGCACGACCGCCACCACGATCACCGCCCCGGTGATGATCCGTTTGGTCGGCTCGTTCGCGCCGATCTGCGCCAGCCCCGCGGCCAGCACGGAAATGATCAACACGCCGAAGAACGTGCTGATCACCGAGCCGCGCCCGCCCATCAGGCTCGTGCCGCCGATCACGACGGCTGCGATCACCTGCAGTTCGAGGCCCACGCCCGCGTTCGGGTCGGCGGCCTCGAGCCGCGAGATCTGGAACAGCGACGCGAGCCCCGCGAGCGCGCCCATCAGTGCGAATACGAGGATTTTATACGGCCGCGGGTTAACCCCGGCAAGCCGGACGGCTTCTTCATTCGTGCCGATACCGACAAGATAGCGCCCGAACACGGTGCGCGTGAGCACGAACTGCGCCGCGATCATCACCGCGACCGCGATCAGGAACGCCGGCGAGATGCCGAGCGCGATCGGGTTCGACAGGAAATCGAACGCGTCGCCGATGTAGGCCGTGCGCGAATTCGTCAGCTGGTACGCGACACCGCGCGCGGCTTCGAGCACGCCGAGCGACACGATGAACGACGGAATCCGCCAGCCCACCGTGATCGCGCCCGTCAGCGAGCCGGTCATGGTCGCGACCGCGATCCCGATCAGCGCGGCGGGCAGCGGCCCCCAATGCCATTTCAGCGCGGCCACGCTGACCATCGACGCGGCCAGCGCGAGCACCGAGCCGACCGACAGGTCGATGCCGGCGATGATCAGCACGAACGTCATCCCGACCGACATCACGACGAGATCGGGGATCTGGTTCGCGATCGTGCTGAACGTATCGTAGGTCAGGAAATGCGAGCTGAGCGTCGAGAACAGCACGATCATCGCGGCGAGCGCGCCGGCGAGCCCGAGATAGTTCGACACGCCGAGCCGCGTGCCGGACAGCGTGCGCGCGCGGCGCCCGGTCACGTCCTGCTGCGCGCCGGCGTCGCTCGGGGATACGGGAGGCTGGGTCATTGCTGTCGTCCTGTCGTCGAAGAGGCGGAAGCCGCGCGCGGCGCGCTTTCCGCATCCGGATGGCGTGCGCCGTCCGGCAGCGCTGCGCGGCCGAAGCCGGCGAACGCCGCGGCCAGCAGCGCATCCTGGGTCCAGTTGCCGCGTTCGAACACGGCGGTCATGCGGCCGGCCGACATCACGCCGATCCGGTCGCAGATCAGCATCAGCTCGCGCAGGTCGCTCGAGACGACCACCAGCGCACGGCCCTCGCGCGCGAGCGCGCCCATCAGCGTGTAGATCTCGAATTTGGCGCCGACGTCGATCCCGCGGGTCGGCTCGTCGAACAGCAGCACGCCCATGTCGCGCGCGAGCCAGCGGCCGATCACGACCTTCTGCTGGTTGCCGCCCGACAGTTCGCCGACCGCCTGCGCGGCGCCGTGGGTGCGGATCCGCAGCGCGTCGATCTGCTGCTCGGCGAGCGCCGTCTCGCGCGCCGTATCGACGATGCCGCCGCGCGCGAGCCGGTCAAGCTGGCCGAGCGACACGTTCGACGTGACCGACTGCGACAGCAGCAACCCTTCGCCCTTGCGGTCCTCGGTGATCAGCGCGATGCCGTGCTTCACCGCGTCGACGGGCGAGCCGATGCGCGCCGGCTTCAGCGGATCGCCGACCGCGATCATCCCGGCGTCCGGCGTGTCCGCACCGTAGATCAGCCGCAGCAATTCGGTGCGCCCGGCACCGATCAGCCCCGAGATGCCGAAGATTTCGCCCGAGCGCACTTCGAGCGACACGTCCTGCACGGCCGTGCCGCGCGTCATGCCCGACACGACGAGGCGCGGCGCGCCGATGCGGCGCGCGCCGAGGTCGATGTGCTCGCCGACCTCGCGCCCGACCATCAGCGTGACGAGCCCGTCGGACGTCGTCGCAGCCATGTCGCCGACGTGCACGAGCCGGCCGTCGCGCAGCACCGCGACACGCTCGGCGACCCGCGCGAGTTCCTCGAGCCGGTGCGAGATGTAGACGATCGCCACGCCGCGCGCCTTCAGCCGGTCGATCTGCTCGAACAGCAGTTCGACCTCGCGCGCGGTCAGCATCGCGGTCGGTTCGTCGAGGATCAGCACACGGCAGTCGCCGATCAGGTTGCGCGCGATCTCGACCATCTGCTGGTGGCCGATGCCGAGTGCGCCGACCGGCGTATCGGGATCGACCGCGTCGAGCCCGACCTGCGCCATCGCGGCACGCGCATCGTCGCGCAGCCGCGCGCGATCGATGATGCCGAAGCGCCGCGGCAGACGGTTCAGGAACAGGTTCTCGGCGACCGTCAGCGTCGGCAGCAGGTTCAGCTCCTGCATCACCATGCGCACGCCGAGCGCCTCGGCCTGCGTGCGGCTCGCCGGCGCGTAGGCGTGGCCGCCGAGTTGCATCGTGCCGGTCGTCGGGTCGACGAGGCCGCCGATGATCTTCGACAGCGTGCTCTTGCCGGCGCCGTTCTCGCCCGTCAGCGCGAGCGCTTCACCCGGCACGAGCGTCAACGTGACGTCGGCGAGCACCGGTTCGGCGTAGGTCTTGCCCACACCGGAGACGGACAGCACGGGAACGGCTGAACGGGAGGGTTGGAAGGTCGGTTCCATCGCGATCCTGGTTGCGGCCGCGCGCACGCGGCGCGCGGGTGTGACGCTCACAAGTGCATGTGCATGCAGTGGCCGTGATCGCGCTCACTCCGGATAACGGCCGCCGGGCCCGCTTCTTGAGGCCGGCGGCCGCGACGGGGCGGCGTTACTTCGTCACGAGATCCACCGGCGTCTCGACCACGCCGGACATGTCGGCCTGCTTGCGATGCTCGGCGATCGCCTTGAGCGCCGTGTCGATGCCGAACACGGCCTGCTTCGCCGCGTACTGGTCGGCGGTCGCGAGCACGCGGCCGTCCTTCAGCATCGGCCTGATCGCGTTGATGTTGTCGTAGCCGACCACGAACACCTTGCCCTGCTTGCCCGCCGCACGCACGGCGGACACGGCGCCGATCGCCATGTTGTCGTTGCCGCACAGCAACGCGCGCAGGTTCGGGTATTCGTTGAGCATCGCGGACGCGACCGCATTGCCCTTGTCGATCTCCCATTCGCCCGACTGCACCGACACGACCTTCATCCCGCCCGCCTTCATCGCGTCCTCGAAGCCGGCCGTGCGCTGCTGCGCGTTGGTCGTCGTCGACACGCCTTCGAGGATGCCGACCTGGTCGCCCGCCTTCAGCCGCTTCGCGAGGTAGTCGCCGATCTTGCGCGCGCCCTTGCGGTTGTCGGGGCCGACGAACGGCACGTTCAGGTTCTTCGACTTCAGCACGTCCGGGTCGAGCCGGTTGTCGATGTTCACGACGGTGATGCCCGCGTCGACCGCCTTCTTCACGACCGGCACGAGCGCCTTCGAATCGGCCGGCGCGAGCACGATCGCATCGACCTTCGACACGATCATCTGCTCGACGATGCGGATCTGGTTCGCGGTGTCGGTCTCGTCCTTGATGCCGTTCGTGATCAGGTCGAACTGGCCGGCGTTGTGCTTCTGGTATTCCTTCGCGCCGTTTTCCATCGTCAGGAAGAACTCGTTGGCGAGCGACTTCATCACGAGCGCGACCTTCGGCTTGGCCGCAGCCTGCGCATGGACGGCCGGTGCGGCAGCGACCGCGACGGCGGCAAGCGCGGCGGTCAGGAAGCGACGGCGAAAGAGGACATTCATACACATCTCCTGGCGACTGGCCCGACGGGCCAGATTATTGTTTGACTGTTGTTTTAATGTGAGCAAACGTTTGCGCTACACTTCCCGGGCATTGGCCATCGTTGCTGCTTGTCGGTACCACGGAATGGAAGCGAGGCAGACGGCCGACTGCCTGGCGCGTGCTGTCGTCGACGCGCCACCGCCGGCGGGACGCCGGCGGAGTGGAAGCTATGCTGTACCGTTTCGGATCGACGCGCAACCCGTCTGATCAATATTTAAGGGTTTATTCGGAGCGCGCGGTTGCACGTGCCGATTGCGGCGCGTTACATGATCGAAGCGAGGTACGCGCATGCGCCCTCTTGTTTTTCTGTTGACCGGCGATTGGTTGACGGCCGCCGCTCACGGCAACCCGGCTTGTGAGCGACAGCTTCGATCGAAGGACCGACGCGTCGGCACGCCCTGAGATGGCGGATGCAGCATCGGCGCCCGATGCAACGCGTCCGAAGGGCGCCTGCCGCGCCCCCGGAACATCGTCCGGCCGTCAGACCGCTTCGCGCAGCAGCCCGGCGATTTCCGCTTCGTTAAGATGCGGCGCGAACATCTCGATCAGCCGGTACGCATACGCGCGCAGGAATGCGCCCTTGCGCAACCCGACCCGCGTCGTGCTCGCCTCGAACAGGTGCTGCGTGTCGAGCGCGACGAGCCCGGTGTCGCGCTGCGGATCGAAGGCCATCGCCGCGACGACGCCGATCCCCATGCCGAGCTCGACGTAGGTCTTGATCACGTCCGCGTCGATTGCAGTCAGCACGACGTCGGGCACGGCGCCGGCCTGCGCGAATGCCTGGTCGATGTGCGAGCGGCCCGTGAAGTCCTGGTCATACGTGATGATCGGGTACTCGGCGATTTCGTCGAGCGTCAGGTTCTCGCGGCCGACGAGCGGATGCCCCTTCGGCACGACGACCGTGTGGTGCCACGAATAGCACGGGAACGTGACGATGTCCGGATAGCGATCGAGCGCCTCGGTCGAGATGCCGAGATCGGCTTCGCCGTTCAGGATCATCTGCGCGATCTGCTGCGGGCTGCCCTGGCGCAGCGCGAGATGCACCTTCGGAAACACCTCGGTGAACTGGCGGATCACCTTCGGCAGCGCGTAGCGCGCCTGCGTGTGGGTCGTCGCGACGACGAGGTGGCCGCTGTCCTGGTCCGCGAACTGGCGCGCGACGCGGCGCAGGTTTTCCGCATCCAGCAGCATCCGCTCGATCAGCTGGTGCACGGCCTTGCCGGGCTCCGTGAGCCCCGTGAGCCGCTTGCCGCGCCGGATGAAGATATCGACGCCCAGTTCATCCTCGAGATCCTTGATCTGCTTCGACACGCCCGACTGCGACGTGTACAGCACGTTCGCGACTTCCGTCAGGTTCATGTTCTGGCGCACGGCCTCGCGCACGAAACGCAATTGCTGAAAATTCATGGGTATGCCTCTTAGGCTGTCGTTGTTTGAATGTCGATTCGGAGCGGTATCCGCCCTCTTCTCTTTACCGCGGCCGGGCGTCAGTGCGCGGGAAACACGCGGACCGCGCGCGGCACGGCCGTCGCACCGTCGCCGACCTGCAGCGCGAGCGCACGCCACGCGTCGCGATCGAGTTCCGCTTCGAGTGCGCCGCCCGTGCGCGCCTCGAGTTCGACCCGCACCGAGCCGCCGAGCGGGATCACGCGGCGCACATCGACCGCGATGCCGTCGCGATGGTCGTCGCCGGCCGGCCACAGCTGCAGGTCGTGCGGCCGCACGTATGCGTTCGCGGGGCCCGCGAAATCGGCGTCGACCGCGATCGGCGCGGCCGCCCCCTCGGCCACGAAGCCGCGGCCGGCGACCGTGCCCGGCAACCGGTTCGCCGCACCGAGGAATTCGTAGACGAACGCGCTTTGCGGATGATCGTAGACGTCCTGCGGGCTGCCGACCTGCTCCACATGACCGCGGTTCAGCACGACGATCCGGTCGGCCACTTCCAGCGCCTCCTCCTGGTCGTGCGTGACGAAGATCGTCGAGATGTGCAGGTCGTCGTGCAGGCGCCGCAACCAGCCGCGCAGTTCCTTGCGCACCTTCGCGTCGAGCGCGCCGAACGGCTCGTCGAGCAGCAGCACCTTCGGCTCGACCGCGAGCGCGCGGGCCAGCGCGATCCGCTGACGCTGGCCGCCCGACAGCTCGGACGGGTAGCGCTGCGCGAGCCAGTCGAGCTGCACGAGCTTCAGCAGTTCGTGCACTTTCTCGCGGATCACGGCTTCCGACGGCCGCTCGCGGCGCGGCTTCACGCGCAGCCCGAACGCGACGTTCTCGAACACGGTCATGTGGCGGAACAGCGCGTAATGCTGGAACACGAAACCGACCTGGCGCTCGCGCGCGCCGACCGACGCGACGTCGAGCCCTTGCAGCACGACCTGGCCGGCGTCCGCGTGCTCGAGGCCCGCGATCACGCGCAGCAGCGTGGTCTTGCCGCAACCGGACGGCCCGAGCAGTGCGACGAGCTCGCCCGGCGGAAAGTCGAGCGACACGTTGTCGAGCGCGGTGAAATCGCCGAAGCGCTTCTGAAGGTGACGGACGGTGATACCCATTCTGGTTGCCTCTTTACGATTTCGACGAAATGGCGGCGGCGGGGCCGGCATGAGCGGGAACGTCATCGCGTGCGCCGGCCAGTTCGGCGGCGAGGTGACGCTCGGCGAGCAGCTTCAGCGCGAGCGTAACGAGCGCGAGCAGCGCCAGCACCGACGCCACCGCGAACGCCGCCGCGAAGTTGTATTCGTTGTACAGGATCTCGACGTGCAGCGGCATCGTGTCGGTCACGCCGCGGATGTGGCCGGACACGACCGACACCGCGCCGAACTCGCCCATCGCGCGCGCATTGCACAGGATCACGCCGTACAGCAGGCCCCACTTCACGTTCGGCAGCGTCACGCGCCGGAAGATCTGCCAGCCCGATGCGCCCAGCACGCGCGCGGCCTCCTCCTCGTCGGTGCCCTGCGCCTGCATCAGCGGGATCAGTTCACGCGCGACGAACGGGAACGTGACGAAGATCGTCGCGAGCACGATGCCCGGCACCGCGAAAATGATCTGCACGTCGTGGCCCTGCAGCCACGGTCCGAGCCAGCCCTGCGCACCGAACAGCAGCACGTAGACGAGGCCCGAGATCACCGGCGACACGGAGAACGGCAGGTCGATCAGCGTCGTCAGCAACGCCTTGCCGCGGAATTCGAACTTCGCGATCGCCCACGACGCGCACACGCCGAACACGAGGTTCAGCGGCACCGCGATCACGGCGACGGTCAGCGTCAGCTTGATCGCCGACCATGCGTCGGGATCCGCGAGCGATTCGAGATAGAAGCCGACGCCCTTGCGCAGCGCCTCGAAGAACACCGCGGCGAGCGGCACGACGAGGAAGAACGCGAGAAACGCCAGCGCGACGCCGATCAGCAGCCAGCGCACGGCGCGCGGCTCGCTGACGGGATCCGGTTGTTTCGCGGCGCGCACGCGCGCGGCGGACGGGTTATTCAGCACGGCGGTGGACTCCTGGCTCATTGCTGGCCTCCGGCGGCAGTCGCGGCAACGGTGACGGTCGCGGGCGCGGGGCCGCTCGCGCCCTTGCTCGTGCGGCGCTGCAGATACCACTGCAGCGTGTTGATGAGCAGCAGCATCAGGAACGACACGACCAGCATCACGACCGCCAGCGCGGTCGCGCCCGCGTAGTCGTACTGCTCGAGCTTCGTGATGATCAGCAGCGACGTGATCTCGGATTTCATCGGCACGTTGCCGGCGATGAAGATCACCGACCCGTACTCGCCGAGCGCGCGCGCGAACGCCAGCGCGAAGCCGGTGAGCAGCGCGGGCAGCACGGCCGGCAGCACGACGCGGCGGAACGTCAGCCAGCGCGTTGCGCCGAGGCACGCGGCGGCCTCCTCCTGCTCGCGCTCGAAATCCTCGAGCACGGGCTGCACGGTGCGCACGACGAACGGCAGCCCGATGAAGGTCAGCGCCACCAGCACGCCGACCGGCGTGAACGCGATCTTGATGCCGAACGGCGCGAGATACTGGCCCACCCAGCCGTTGGTCGCGTAGACGGCGGCCAGCGAGATGCCGGCGACCGACGTCGGCAGCGCGAACGGCAGGTCGACGATCGCGTCGACGAGCCGCTTGAACGGGAACGTGTAGCGCACCAGCACCCACGCGACGAGAAAGCCGAACGCGGCATTGATCACCGCACCGCCGAGCGCGGAGGCAAACGTCAGCCGGTACGACGCGAGTACGCGCGGCGACGCGACGGCGGTGACGAACTGGTCCCACGACAGCGTCGCGGTCTTCAGGAACGTGGCGGCGAGCGGGATCAGCACCACGAGGCTCAAATAGGCCACCGTGATGCCGAGCGTCACGCCGAAACCGGGCAGCGCGCTCGGCTTGCGAAAGGTGTACGTCGTCATCGGATGCTCTTGCTGGGTCGTTGCTGCTCACGGGTCCGACGCAAACGCCGGCGCGAGGAGTCGCGCCGGCGGGCAGTCGGGGATGCGGCGCGCTGTCGTGGCGCGCCGCTGTCGTTGTGGTTTGCTGCCTGGTGTTACTGCGGCTTGTAGATCGAGTCGAACACGCCGCCGTCCGCGAAATGCGTCTTCTGCGCGTTCGTCCAGCCGCCGAACGTGTCGTCGACCGTGTACAGCTTCAGCTTCGGAAACTGCTTCGTCAGGTCCGCCGGCACGTTCTTCGAACGCGGACGGTAGTAGTTGCGCGCCGCGATTTCCTGGCCCTGCGGGCTGTACAGGAAATTCAGGTAGGCCTCGGCCAGCTTGCGCGTGCCCTTCTTGTCGACGACCTTGTCGACCACGGCAACGGGCGGCTCGGCCAGGATGCTCACCGACGGCACGACGATCTCGAACTTGTCGGTGCCGAATTCCTTGATCGACAGGAACGCCTCGTTCTCCCACGCGATCAGCACGTCGCCGATCCCGCGCTGCACGAAGCTCGTCGTCGCACCGCGCGCGCCCGAGTCGAGCACGCCCGCATTCTTGTAGAGCTTCGTCACGAATTCCTTCGCGCTCTGCTCGTTGCCGCCCGGCTTGTGGACCGCGTATGACCATGCGGCCAGGTAGTTCCAGCGCGCCCCGCCCGACGTCTTCGGGTTCGGCGTGACGATCGAGATGCCCGGCTTGGTCAGGTCATCCCAGTCCTTGATCCCTTTCGGGTTGCCCTTGCGCACCAGGAACACGATCGTCGACGTGTACGGCGATGCGTTGTCGGGCAGGCGCTTCTGCCAGTCCTTGTTGACGAGCCCCTTGTTGGCGATCGCGTCGATGTCGTAGGCGAGCGCCAGCGTCACGACGTCGGCCTGCAGGCCGTCGAGCACCGAGCGCGCCTGCGCGCCCGAGCCGCCGTGCGACTGCTTGAAGTTGACCGTCTCGCCCGTCTGCGCCTTCCACGCCTTGCCGAACGCCTGGTTGAAGTCCTGGTACAACTCGCGCGTCGGGTCGTAGGACACGTTCAGGAACGTTGTATCGGCCTGGGCACGCGTCGCGACGCCCAGCGCCGCCGCCGCGCCCAGCGCGAGTGTTGCGATCAGGCGGCCCACTCCGCCCACCAGCCCCGTATTGCGCTTCGCCATCCTTGGTTCTCCAGTGTTGTCGGTATTGCGATGTCGGGCCAGTCTAGCGAACGGGTTACATGATTAAAAATAATCGTTCCTTATTTTTTAATACTCAAAAGTGCTAACGCAGACGGGATGGACGGTTGAGGCAGATGAACCGGCGTCCGGGCGTCGCGAAATCACGTCGGAACCGGCGCGATCGCGTCGAACTTCAAGTAACACTTGAAATTCGCGAAGCACTGTATAAAAATACAGCTCACTGTCTATCCATACAGTTCAGCCATGACCAAACTCACCGCCCGTCAGCAGCAAGTGTTCGACTTGATCCGCCGCGCGATCGAGCGCTCCGGTTTCCCGCCCACGCGCGCCGAGATCGCGGCAGAGCTGGGCTTCAGCTCGCCGAATGCGGCCGAGGAACACCTCCGTGCGCTGGCGCGCAAAGGGGTGATCGAGCTGGCCGCCGGCGCGTCGCGCGGCATCCGCCTGCTCGGCATCGACGACGCCCCCCATCAGTTCACGCTGCCGCATGCCGGCCTGATGCAACTGTCGCTGCCGCTCGTCGGCCGGGTGGCGGCCGGTAGCCCGATCCTCGCGCAGGAGCACATCTCGCAGCATTACGCGTGCGATCCCGCGCTGTTCACCAGCAAGCCCGACTACCTGCTGAAGGTGCGCGGCCTGTCGATGCGCGACGCCGGCATTCTCGACGGCGACCTCCTCGCCGTGCAGAAGCGCACGGAAGCGAAGGACGGCCAGATCATCGTCGCGCGGCTTGGCGACGACGTCACGGTCAAGCGCCTGATGCGCCGGCCAGGCGGCCTCGAGCTGATCGCGGAGAACCCGGATTACGAAAACATCTTCGTCAAGGCCGGCAGCGCGGAATTCGCGCTGGAAGGCATCGCCGTCGGGCTGATCCGCTCGGGCGAACTCTGACAATCGGTCTCGCTGAGGAGAACATCATGGAACGCCTTTCCCGTTTGCTGCCTTTCCGTCAATTCGGTCGCCTGCGTCACCTGCGCGGCCGCACGCCCTGCGCGCCGCTGTCCGCCGCGGCGCCCGTGGTGAGCCAAGAAGTCGCAGTTGAACGGCAGGCGTCGCTGCTGCCCTCAGCGCTTCCCGCCTTCGCACGGGTCTCGCTGAACGCCGGCCTGCACCACGCGGAACCGGCGCGCCGTGCGCCCGTGCGCGTTTATCACGGCCGGTCGCGCCTGATCATGGTCGGGACGATCGATGCCGTGTGCCGGATGATCGATCGCTGCATCGACGAGGAACGATCGGCCACGCACGGCGGTCTCTGATTGCGGAACCTGTCCGCACCGGAGGCATCGTGACTGGATCTTCGGGCCGCGCGTGGCGGCTCAAGCCCCTGCTGATCGTCGTGCTGGCCATCGCCGTTTTGGTGGCGATCGGCTATGCGTACGCATCGCCGTATGTCGCGCTCGGTCGCCTGAAATCGGCGATCGATGCGCGCGATGCGCAATCGGTCAGCGAATATGTCGACTTTCCGTCGCTGCGCATCAGCCTGAAGCAGCAGGTCACGGAAGAGTTGATGCACCGGATCGACGCGGTGAAGAAGGACAACCCGTTCGCGGTGATCGGCGCGCTGATCGGCTCTGCATTGATCGGCCCGCTCGTCGATGCGTATGCGACACCGGAAGGCGTCGCGGCGCTGATGAGCGGCATTCCCCCGCGCGGTAATCCGGGCGAGCGGCCACCCGAATGGTCGGGCCCGCCGTCAGGCGGTGCGCCTGGCAGCGCATCGGCCGCACCGCCGGCCAATCCGGCGAGCACACCCGTACCGGGCAGCAATGCCTCGGTCGCGTCCGCGCCGGCCCCCGCATCCGCGCCAGCCGGCCCGGGCGACACGCGCCATCCGCAGCAAACGAGCGCCGGCTACCGGAATATCGATGAATTTGTCGTGACCTACCAGCGCAGTGCCGACGGCACGCGCTATGCGGCGATCTTCCACCGCTTCGGCCTGTTTTCATGGAAGCTGTCCGCGATCGACCTGCACGCGTGAGCGGTCGCGATCGGGATCGATGCCGCTGCGGCGGCACGGCGAGCGACCGGCGCGGATCGCAGGACAACCCGGCCGGTCACACGATCACAGTGTCACTTGCCGCTCGCGGTGGCCGCTTCGCGTTCGCGCGCGATCTCGGCCTTTTGCTCTTCCGCTGACGAACACGCGACCAGAATGCTGCAGTTCACGCGATCGAGCAGTTGCGTATTGCCCGACCCCATCCACCATCTCGACAATCCGCTGCGGCACCGATGGCCGACAACGACGAGGTCGGCCTTCAACTCGGTTGCGAGATTCGCGATTTCGTCGATCGGATAACCGAACGCAAAATGGCCTTCGGCCTGGACGCCACGCTCGCGCAGCCAGTTCACGCCTTCCTGCAGGATCTCGCGCGCGGTTTCCTCGAAGCGGCCGCAGGCGACGTCGGTCAGCAGCCCCGCGCTTTGCGCGATGCTCGAGCGCATGTCGACGACCGACAGCAAATGCGTTTCCGCCTTCAGGTCCAGCGCGAGATTCGCACCGCACCGCAAGGCCTTGCGCCCTTCGAGCGTGCCGTCGTAGCACAGCAGAATCTTGTTGTAGCTAGCCATGAGACCTCCCTATCGCGACAACGTGCCCTATGCACTCATCATGGTGCGCCGCAATTCCGGACGCAAGGGATGGAAAACGCTGATTCGCCACGCGGGGCGCGTCGGCGATGATGCGGTGCACGATCCGTGCGCGCATGCACCGTCGCGCGCGTGCGCGCCCTGAAGAGACGCAGCCGATGCACTAGAATGGCCCGTTCGTGTCCTCGACGTGCGTTCGCCCCGGTCATGCCCATGTGACACGCATTCGCCCGATCCGTTCGCCGAGCGGCATGCCCATCCGGCCGGCCGCGAAACGCGTCCGCGCCTGCCTACAACGACAACCTGCCCATGTCCGTTGCACCGATCGATTTCCGGAACGTCGAAAAACGCTATGGCGACAAGCTCGTCGTCAACGGCCTGTCCTTCCACGTGCAGGCCGGCGAATGCTACGGCCTGCTCGGGCCGAACGGCGCCGGCAAGACCACGACGCTGAAGATGCTGCTCGGCCTCGTGTATCCCGACGCCGGCACCATTTCACTGTGCGGCGAGCCGGTTCCGTCGCGCGCACGGCATGCGCGCCAGCGCGTCGGCGTCGTCCCGCAGTTCGACAACCTCGACCCCGACTTCACGGTCCGCGAAAACCTGCTCGTGTTCAGCCGCTATTTCGGGATGTCGGCGCAGGCTTCACGCGCGCTGGTGCAGCCGCTGCTCGAATTCGCGAAGCTGGAAAACAAGGCCGATGCGAAGGTCGGCGAGCTGTCGGGCGGGATGAAGCGCCGCCTGACGCTTGCGCGCGCGCTCGTCAACGATCCGGACGTGCTGGTACTCGACGAGCCGACGACGGGGCTCGATCCGCAGGCGCGGCACCTGATGTGGGAGCGCTTGCGTTCGCTGCTCGCGCGCGGCAAGACGATCCTGATCACCACGCATTTCATGGAGGAAGCCGAGCGCCTGTGCGACCGGCTGTGCGTGATCGAGGAAGGCCGCAAGATCGCCGAAGGCGCGCCGCACGCGCTGATCGAATCGGAGATCGGCTGCGACGTGATCGAGATCTACGGGCCGGACCCGGTCGCGCTGCGCGACGAGTTGACGCCGTTCGCGAAACGCACCGAGATCAGCGGCGAGACGCTGTTCTGCTACGTGAGCGATCCCGAGCCGCTCAGCGCCCGGCTCAAGGGTCGCACGGGATTGCGCTATCTGCATCGTCCGGCCAATCTGGAAGACGTGTTCCTGCGGCTCACGGGCCGCGAAATGCAGGACTGATCGATCATGGACGCACGCAACTATTCCGCCGCCGCGCCGTCCGCACCGCCACGCGAATCCCGCTTCGCAGTCGCGCTGCCCGCGAATGCCACCAACTGGATCGCCGTGTGGCGGCGCAACTACCTCGTGTGGCGCAAGCTCGCGCTCGCGTCGCTGTTCGGCAATCTCGCCGATCCGATGATCTACCTGTTCGGGCTGGGATTCGGGCTCGGCCTGATGCTCGGCCACGTCGACGGCGTGTCGTATATCGCGTTCCTCGCGGCCGGCACGGTCGGTTCGAGCGTGATGATGTCCGCGAGCTTCGAGTCGATGTATTCGGGCTTCTCGCGGATGCACGTGCAGCGCACCTGGGAAGCGATCATGCACACGCCGCTCGCGCTGGGCGACATCGTGCTCGGGGAGATCGTCTGGGCGGCGAGCAAGGCGCTGTTGTCGGGCGTCGCGATCATGCTCGTCGCGGGCCTGCTCGGCTATGCGCGCTTTCCGTCGATGCTCGCGGCGCTACCCGTGATCGTGCTCGCCGGCCTCGCGTTCGCGAGCACGGCGATGATCGTCACCGCGCTCGCGCCGTCCTACGACTTCTTCATGTTCTATCAGACGCTCGTGCTGACGCCGATGCTGCTGCTGTCGGGCGTGTTCTTCCCGATCACGCAGTTGCCGCCGATCGCGCAGCATGCCGCGCACGTGCTGCCGCTCGCCAACGCGGTCGAACTGATCCGGCCCGCGATGCTCGGCCGGCCGGCGACGGACGCCGGCCTGCATCTCGCGGTGCTCGCCGGTTATGCGGTCGGCGGATTCATCGTCTCCGCATGGCTGTTCCGGCGGCGCATGATGCGCTGACGTCCGGCGCGCACGGCGCGCCGGCTCGCTGCGACGAAGTGGCGACGAAGCGGCGACGAAGCGGCGGCGGCGTTACTCGTCGTCGTCGCTCCACGGAATCTCGACGTCGGTCAGGAACGCGACGGTCGCCAGTGGGCCGCCTTCGTGGCGGCCGAGCTTGCCGTCCGCGCGATGCCATTCGACGCGGAACTGCGTACCCGGATCGTCGGCAACCAGATAGACCGCGCGCAATTCTTCGGCGTCGGCTTCGTCGACCGGACCGTCGAACGACACCAGCATCTTTTGCGGCCACAGGCCGTTTACCGGATCGTAGATGCGGTCGCCCTGCGGAATCTCGATGCTGGCCTCGACGCCGATCGTGGCGGAGGCTTCGATGATCATCGTGCCGAGCGCGTTCAGCACGGCAGTCGCCCGCGCGGAATTGGCCTGGCGGATCGCGAGATCGCCACGCGTCAGCGCCTTTTCGAGTCGAGGATGAATCTTCGGTTGGGTCATGCGTTTTCCTGTTTGCTTCTTGTAAAGGGCACCGCGCGCGTGAGGCGGCGGCGCCGGATGAATACGACGGTCATGCGACGGGACCGGTCGGTGTGCGCCGCAGCGGCCCGCAGCGGCCATCACGCAGGTCCGGTCGCCGGCAGCCGGGCATGTCGTGCCCTGCTGCGTCGATCGGCCACGCGAGCCGGACTTGTCCGGCCATCGCGCCCGCTCGCCGTCCCGTCCGCGAGTCCGTCAGAACCCGAATGCGATCGCGAGCAGCCCGCTCACGATCCCGAACACGACGACGAGGCCCGTAACGATCGCCAGCATGTAAGGCTTGAACGACCGCGCGAGCATCGCGAGCGACGGCACGCTGATCGGCGGCAGCGTCATCAGCAGCGCGGCGGCCGGGCCGACGCCCATGCCGAGCGACAGCATCGCCTGGATGATCGGCACTTCACCGGCCGTCGGGATCACGAACAACGTCCCCGCGACCGCGAACGCGATGATCCAGCCGAGATGGTTGCCGATGTCCGGGCCGATATGCGGGAACAGCCACGCGCGCGCCGCGCCGAGCAGCAGCACGAGCACGATGTATTCGGGCACGAGCCGCACGGCCATGCGTGCGAGCAGCTTCATCCAGCGGACGAACGGATTGCCTGCGGCAGCCTGTTCGGCCACCAGCGCGGCGAGTTGCGCGTCGTCGATACTGCGGTCCTCCGGACGCGCGATGCGGTTCAGCAGATAGCCGATCCCGAACACCATCGCGATGCCGAGCACGAGCCGCAACGCGCTCCAGTGCCAGCCGAGCACGAAGCCCATGAACACCAGCGCGGCCGGATTCAGCACCGTGTTGCCAAGCCAGAACGCGACCGCGCCGCCCGGCGACGCGTGCCGCGCACGCAGGCCCGCGACGACCGGCGCCGCGCAGCACGTGCACATCATGCCCGGCAGCGACAGCAGGCCGCCCGCGGCGACACTGCCGAAGCCCGTGCGGCCGAGCACGCGCGCGACCCAGTGCGCGGGCAGCAGCGCCTGCACGGCCGAACCGAGCAGCAAGCCGAGCACCATGGCCTGCCAGATCGCCTTGCCGTACGCCCATGCGTAGTCGAGCGCCGCCTTCAGCGACGGCTCGGGCGCGCTCGCCGACGTGCCCATCAGGATCGACTGGCCGATCGAATGATGCTCGGCGGCGACGAACGCCTTGTTGTAGTACGGGAACCATTTCACGTAGAACAGTCCCGCGACCGCGATCAGCAGGAAGGTCAGCCAGCCGAGCGCCGGACTGGGTTGGGTGCGTGTGGTCGTCATCGTGCGGTGGTCGTAGGGTTGTGGTCGGTGGCGGCTCGCGCCGCCCCGCCGGCGGCGGGCGAGGCCGGCAGCCCGGCCTGCGCGAGCGCGTCGAGCAGCGCGCGCGCCTGCTCGCGCCCGTCGGCCGCGTTCGGCCGGAAAGTAAACGCCAGTGCGCGGTTCGGCTTGTTGTACGTGGCGCGGTAGGTGCGCGCATAGGCGGGATCGTAATGCTTGTCGATCAGTTCGGTGAACAGCTCGGCCCGCGCGTCGGCATCGATCAGCGCATGCCAGTGCGCCACCTCGTCACGGCTGTGCAGGCCGATCAGCCGATTGAGCTGCGCCTTGAACGCGGCCGGCTCGTCGAACAGGTGGGCATAGTCGTCAAGGAGAAACGCGATGCGTTCGTCTTGCGCCGCCTCGACCTGCACCCACGGCCCGGCGTGAAACGCGTCGATCAACGCGATCGGCAGGTGCACGAGCCCGATCCTGCGGCTTTCCGATTCGA
Organism: Burkholderia sp. BCC1998; assembly: GCF_905339875.1. NCBI lineage: Bacteria > Pseudomonadati > Pseudomonadota > Betaproteobacteria > Burkholderiales > Burkholderiaceae > Burkholderia > Burkholderia sp. BCC1998. The sequence continues at coordinate 48,047 of NZ_CAJPHE010000013.1, read as the reverse complement.
CGAACACCGGCCATTCGGGGTCGAAACGCCCGAGTGTCTCGACGAGCCCCGAATCGAAGCCCTTCTGCGACGGCTGCGGCTTGCCCGGCAGCGCGCCGAGCAGCGAGCCGCGATGGCGCGCGAGCGCCTCGAGATCGAGCGTCTGCGCCCCTTCGTCGCGCAGCGCGTTCAGCAGCCGCGTCTTGCCGCAGCCGGTATGACCGACGAGCGCGATATAGCGAAACCGCGTCGGCAGCGTGTCGAGCGTCGCGCACACCGAGTGGCGGTACGCCTTGTAGCCGCCGTCGAGCTGGCGCGCCTGCCAGCCGATCAGGTTGAACCAGGTCGTCATCGAACCGGAGCGCTTGCCGCCGCGCCAGCAGTAGATCAGCGGCCGCCAGTTGCGCGGACGGTCGGCAAACGTGGTGTCGAGATGGCGCGCGATGTTGCGTGCGACCATCGCCGCGCCGACGCGCGTCGCTTCATACGGCGACACCTGGCGGTACATCGTGCCGACGATCACGCGCTCCTCGTTGCTGAGCACGGGCGCGTTCAGCGCGCCGGGGATGTGATCCTCGGCGAATTCGAGCGGCGTGCGCACGTCGATGATCTCGTCGAACTCGCCGGCGCGATCGAGGGTGACAATCAGGTTCTTCAATTTGGCGTCGAACAGGGGCGATGCGGCTCGGCGAGCCGCACGGGCACGGAAGGCGGATTCGCGATTATCTCACGCCCGGGCGTCCCGGGCCGCGCGCGGCAACCGGGGGCGGCGACGCGGCGCTCATCACGTCGATCAGATGGTCGCGAAACGCACGCACCGACGCGGGCAGATCGCGCCCCGCCATGGTCTGCACCTGGATGCTGCGCTCGCGCAGCTGGGGGTTCGTGACGGGCACGACGACGAAGCCGTCCACGTCGAAGCGGTCCCGCACCGACAGCAGCCCGGTGAACATGACCGCACCGGTACGCTGCGCGTAGCGGTACATCACCGCGGTGTTGTTGCTGGTCAGTTCCGGCTCGAGCATGAGCCCGTCGAGCACGCACGCGATGTCGATCAGTTGGCGCACCGTCGTGCCGGCCTCGGGCAGCACATGCGGGTGCCGGGCGACATCGGCGAGCGACACCGAATCGCGCGCCGCGAGCGGATGGTCGCGCCGCACGAGCGCGAAGACCGGCGCACGCTCCGTGTGTTCGACGCGTACGCCCTGCTCCGGCGCCAGGCTGAACGTCAGCCCGATGTCGGCATCGCCGTCGCGCACGCGCCGCGTCGCCTCCGCCGGCGACACGACCCACACCGAGAAATCGACGCCCGGGTGGCGCGCCTTGAAGCCCGCGAGCGCACCCGGCAGGAAATCGATCGCGAACCCTTCCGAGCAGGCGACCTTCAGCAGGCTGCCGTGCAGCGCCTCCAGCCCGCCGATTTCCTTCATCACGTGCTCGGCCTCCAGCAGGCTGCGCTGCGCGAAGCCCAGCAACCGTTCGCCGGCCTCCGACAGCGCCATCCCGCGCGGCCGGCGCTCGAACAGCGGCGCGCCGAGCTCGCTTTCGAGCTTCGCGATCTGCCGGCTGATCGCCGAGACGGCCACGTGCAGCCGCGCCGATGCGTCGCTGATCGACCCGGTGCGCGCCACTTCGACGAAATACCGCAGCGCAAGACCATGCAGGAAAGCCGCCATCGTTCTGTCCCCGGGCCCGTCGCCCAGGCCGCTCCGCTTTGCCTTTTCGGCAAAGAAATGTTCGAAATTCGATCATTGTGACAAAAAAAACGGCTTCCTAGAATCGATCGCACTGCCGATCGTGCGCGCCGCGCCCGCCGGAAAACCGATACAGGAGACCGTCTTGAGCCGTACCGCCGCCATCCAGCACGTGCTGAACCAGTTCGAATCGGGCGCGTTCTTCACGACCCTGAGCCGCCGCGTCGGCCTGCGCACCGAGAGCCAGGACAGCGGCTCGGGCGCCGCGCTGCGCGCCTACCTGACCGACGAGATCGCACCGGAGGCCGCGCGCCTCGGCTTCACGTCGCGGATCGTCGAGAATCCGGCCGACGGCGGCGGCCCGTTCCTGCTGGCCTCGCGCCACGAGGACGACGCACTGCCGACCGTGCTGATCTACGGCCACGGCGACGTCGTGCGCGGCTACGACGCGCAATGGCGCGCGCCGCTGTCGCCGTGGACACTGACCGTCGACGGCGATCGCTGGTACGGCCGCGGCAGTGCCGACAACAAGGGGCAGCACACGATCAACCTGGCCGCGCTGGCGAGCGTGCTCGCCGCGCGCGGCGGCCGGCTCGGCTTCAACGCGAAACTGCTGATCGAGATGGGCGAGGAGACGGGGTCGCCGGGCCTCGACGCACTGTGCCGCCAGGAGCGCGACACGCTCGCGGCCGACGTGCTGATCGCGTCCGACGGGCCACGCGTCACCGCCGAACGCCCCACCGTGTTCCTCGGCTCGCGCGGCTCCGTCAACTTCAAGCTCAGCCTGCGCGCCCGCGACGGCGGCCATCACTCGGGCAACTGGGGCGGCCTGCTGCGCAACCCGGCAACCGTGCTCGCGAATGCGCTCGCAAGCCTCGTCGACGCGCGCGGCGCGATCCGCGTCGCGGGGCTGCGCCCGCCGCCGATCCCGGCCGCCGTGCGCGCCGCGCTCGCCGACCTGTCCGTCGGCGGCGGCCCCGGCGACCCAGCGCTCGACGCCGACTGGGGCGAGCCGGGACTCTCCGCCGCCGAGCGCGTGTTCGGCTGGAACACGTTCGAGATTCTCGCGTTCAAGGCCGGCAATCCCGACCATCCGGTCAATGCGATTCCACCCGTCGCGTATGCGCACTGCCAGCTGCGTTTCGTGGTCGGCACCGACTGGGAGGCGCTGCATGCGCACCTGCGCGCGCATCTGGATGCGCACGGCTTCGCCGACATCGAGATCGACGTCGAACGCGGCGCACCGGCGACGCGCCTGCCGCCGGACGATCCGTGGGTCCGCTGGGCCGTCGCGTCGCTCGCGCGCACGACCGGCAAGAAGCCCGCGATCCTGCCGAACCTTGGCGGCACGCTGCCGAACGAAGTGTTCGCCGACACGCTCGGGCTGCCGACGCTGTGGGTGCCGCACTCGTATCCGGCGTGCTCGCAGCACGCGCCGGACGAGCACCTGCTCGCGAGCGTCGTGCGGGAAGGACTGCAGATGATGGCCGGCCTCTTCTGGGATCTCGGCGACGCCGCGCCGCCCGTTCGCCGCGCGGCACCCGCCGCGGCCGGCGCCGCCCTGTAACGCGCTTCGCCCCCTTTCTCGGGACTGCTCACACGATGAATACGACCACCCTGACCTCGCAGGACGCCGCGCGCCCCAGCACCGCGAAGATCCGCCGCATCATCTTCGCCGCGTCGATCGGCAACGCGCTCGAATGGTTCGACCTGATCGTCTACGGCTTTTTCGCGGTGACGATCGCCAAGCTGTTCTTCCCCGCGACGAGCGAGGCGACCTCGCTGCTGCTCACGCTCGGCACGTTCGGGCTGTCCTACCTGATCCGGCCGATCGGCGGCTTCGTGCTCGGCGCCTACGCGGACCGCGCGGGCCGCAAGGCGTCGCTGCTGCTGTCGATCGCGATGATGATGGCCGGCACGCTGCTGATCGCGCTGATGCCGACCTATGCGTCGATTGGCATCCTCGCGCCGCTCGGGATCATGCTGTCGCGGCTGATGCAGGGCTTTTCCGCCGGCGGCGAATTCGCGAGCTCGACCGCGTTCCTCGTCGAACACGCGCCGCAGCGGCGCGGCTTCATGTCGAGCTGGCAGTTCGCGAGCCAGGGTCTCGCGACGCTGCTCGCATCGGGCTTCGGTGCACTGCTGACGTCGACGCTGAGCACCGCGCAACTCGAAAGCTGGGGCTGGCGCGTGCCGTTCCTGTTCGGCCTCGCGATCGGCCCGGTCGGGCTCTACATCCGCCGCTACGTCGACGAAGGCATCGAGTTCAAGACGCAGGCGCGCTCGGAAGCGCCCGTGCGCGAACTGTTCGCGGACCAGAAGATGCGCGTGCTGCTGTCGATCGGCGTGCTCGTGATCTCGACCGCGATCAACTACATGGTGCTGTACATGCCGACGTATGCGATCAAGCAGCTCGGGCTGCCGGCATCGACGGGCTTCGCGGCGACGCTCGCGACCGGCTTCGTGCTGACGCTCGTCACGCCGCTCGTCGGCCACCTGTCCGATCGCACCGGACGGATCCGCGTGATGGCGGCAGCCGCCGTGCTGATGCTCGTCACCGTCTGGCCGACGTTCGCGTGGCTCACGCATCACGCGTCGTTCGCGACGATGCTCGCCGCGCTGATCTGGATCGGCCTGCTGAAGGCGACGTACTGCGGCGCGCTGCCGGCGCTGATGGCCGAGCTGTTTCCGTCGCAGACCCGTGCGACCGGTCTCGCCGTCAGCTACAACACGGGCGTCACGCTGTTCGGCGGCTTCGCGCCGTTCGTGATCACGTGGCTGATCAGCGCGACCGGCAACCGGCTGTCGCCGGCGCTGTACCTGATCGGTTGCGCCGTGTTGAGTCTCATCGCACTGCTGGTCGCGCGCACGCGGCTCGGGATGCGCTGACCGCGCTCGCGAACAAAACGACGGCGCGGCGATGCGCGCCTGACGCGGCCGTCGCGGCATCCGTGCCGCGCGCCATTTACCGTGACGTTTACGGCGCCGGATTCGGCTGCAGCTCGTGCAGCGCGTCGATCTCGGCGAGGATCTCGTCGGACAGCTTCACGCCGATGCTGCCGATGTTCTCCTTCAGTTGCGCGAGCGATGTCGCCCCGACCAGGTTGCTGCGCACGAACGGCCGGCTGTTGACGAACGCGAGCGCGAGCTGCGCGGGCGACAGCCCGTGGCGCTGCGCAAGCGCGACGTAGCGTGACGTCGCTTCGACCGCCTGCGGCTTGCTGTAACGCTGGAAGCGCTCGAACAGCGTGATGCGCGCGCCGGCCGGACGCGCGCCGTTCTCGTACTTGCCGGACAGCCAGCCGAACGCGAGCGGCGAATACGCGAGCAGGCCGATGCCGTCGCGATGCGTGAATTCGGACAGGCCGTTCTCGAACGTGCGGTTCAGCAGGCTGTACGGATTCTGGATGCTCGCGATGCGCGGCAGCTCGAGCTTCTCGGCCGCGCGCAGGAACTGCGCGACGCCCCACGGCGTTTCGTTCGACACGCCGATCGCGCGGATCTTGCCGGCCTTCACGAATTCCGCGAGCACGCCGAGCGTTTCCTCGATCGGCACCGTATACGCATCGTCGACCCACGGATACGCGGGGCGGCCGAACGTCGTCGTGCTGCGATCGGGCCAATGCAGCTGGTACAGGTCGACATAATCGGTCTGCAGGCGCTTGAGGCTGCCGTCGAGCGCCTCGGTCAGGTTCTTGCGGTCGAACTGGTTGCCTTCGCCGCGAATATGGCGCGGATTGTGCGGCTGCCGCGCCGGGCCCGCGATCTTCGTCGCAAGCACGATCCGGTCGCGCTGCGCACGATGCTGCGCGAGCCAGGTGCCGATGTACTGCTCCGTGCGGCCCTGGGTATCGGGCTTCGGGGGGACCGGGTACATTTCCGCGGCATCGATCAGCGTGACGCCCTGCCCGAGCGCGTAATCGATCTGCTCGTGCGCGTCGCGCTCCGAATTCTGCTCGCCCCACGTCATCGTGCCGAGACCGATCAGGCTGACCTCGATGCCCGAATCGCCGAGTGTGCGGTATTCCATGCTGTTCCTGTCGCGTCAGTGGAAAGCAGAAACGCTATCACACTGAAGCGAATGCTTCAGATGGCCGATGCGTTCACTTACAGGCGGCCTTCGATGCGCGTTCAGCCCTCGCCGATACGGATACGGCCGCCTTCGCGCGCATCGTCCGGTGGATGGCGCCGGACGGCCGCGCCGGGCGTAACGACGCCACGCCTCCCGTTACTGCGGCCGCTGAATGAAGCAGGTCGCCGATGCATGCGCGACGATCTTGTCGTCCGGCGTTTTCAGCGTGCCTTCGGCAACGCCCAGCGAACGCGACAGGTGAATCACGCGCCCTTCCGCGATCAGGTCGACGTCGCGCGGCACGGGACGCAGCATCTTCACGTGCAGGTCGACCGTGCCGTAGCCGACGCCCGCGTCGAGCATCGAATGCACCGCGCAGCCCGTGACCGAGTCGAGCACCGTCGCGGCGAATCCGCCGTGCACGCCGCCGAGCGGATTCAGGTGCCGGCCGTCCGCCCGCGCCGAAAACTTCACGTAACCGAGCTCGACGCCCAGCGGCCGCATCGGGATCGTCTCCGAGATCGACGCGAGCGGCACGTCGCCCGCCGCCGCCGCGCGCAGCAGCTCGAGACCGGACAGGGAAAGCGGATTCATCGGGTTGTCTCCTGATTGAACGCGCGTCGCCGCGCTAGTAAGTTCCAAATTGGAACTGATTATTGACAAGCGCGCCAGGCTTGTCAATGCATCCGGCGCCCTGTGCAACCGAAGCTCAGTTCTATAATCGAACCCGCTCCTTCGCTGAACCGTCGCACGAGACTCGATCATGAAATGGGATGACATCGGTACGCTGAACTGCTCGGTCGCGCGCACGCTTGCCGTGCTCGGCGATCGCTGGACCATGCTGATCCTGCGCAACGCCTTTCTCGGCTGCCGCCGCTTCGATGCATTCCAGACGCAGCTGGGCCTCACGCGTCACGTACTGGCCGAGCGGCTCGCGCGCCTCGTCGACGAAGGCGTACTGGTCAAGCGCGCGTATCAGGAACGCCCGCCGCGCTTCGAATACCGGTTGACCGAAAAAGGCCTGGACCTGTACCCGGCCCTGCTCGCGCTGATGACCTGGGGCGATCGCTGGAAGGACGACGGCCAGGGGCCGCCGGTGCAATTGCGCCATCGCACCTGTGGTCAGCTGATGCATGCGGTCGCGGTGTGCTCGGCGTGCGGTGAGCCGCTCGACCCGCGCCACGTGCAGCCGGAACCCGGGCCCGGCTGGGTCGCGCACGAGGTGGCCGGAACGCACGATGCCTGACGCGTCGCGCTGAGCGCCGGTCGTACGCACATGGGTACGCCCATGACAGCGCGGCGCGGCCATCATGCGTGCGCGTGTTGCATGCGTCTTCGCCCGACGCGCATCGTTCGTGTTGCCGCGCCCTGTCTGCCGTTCCCGTCTCGTCGATCGCACGCCGCATCGACCCTGCGCCCGCACGTGCGTGCCGTTCGTCACGCAGGGACCGTGCCGTCTGCGCACGCGCGCGCACCGCATCGACTTCCGTCCCCCGGCACGACCGCCGAGCCGATGCAGGCGCGGCGCGGCATGATGAACATCACCACGTCGACCGCTGCAGGCAGCCATCCAGCGTCTTCCATTCACATCCGGGCGTGACCACGCCGCCGTGTCTGCGTTACACTCACGGCCCGCTGTCTCAAAAAAGATTCGCTGTCCAAGATGTTGTCGCGCAAACGCCTCGCCACCGCCTGCCTCGCTGCTTCCCTCGTCGCCACACCCTTCGCCGCCTTCGGCAAGACGCACAACGAATCGCTGCTGCAGCAGGCGTTCGACTTCATCGCGCAACTGCTGCCGACCCCGACCCATGAAGCGCCCGCCACGCAATCCGTCGAATCGGCGTTCTCACCCGATGGCGGTGCGGAGGCACTCGTGCTGAAGGCAATCGGTGCCGCGCGCACCTCGATTCGCGTGGCCGCCTACTCGTTCACGTCGCCGCCCGTCACGCGCGCGCTGCTCGCCGCGAAGCGACGCGGCGTGAATGTCGCGGTCGTCGTGGACGACAAGGGCAATCGCGCGAAGAGCAGCAAGCAGGCGCTGAACCTGCTCGTCAACGCGGGCATTCCGACGCGCACGATCGACGCCTATGCGATCCACCACGACAAGTATCTCGTGATCGATGCCGAGCACGTCGAGACGGGGTCGTTCAACTACAGCGCTTCGGCAGCCAGCCGCAATTCCGAAAACGTCGTCGTGGTCTGGAACAATCCGCAACTCGCGTCGCGCTACCTCGCGCATTGGCAAAGCCGCTTCGACCAGGGCACGCCGTACCGCTCGTCGTACTGACGCTTCGCCGCACGCGATCACAGGCGCCGTTCGCGTACGGTGCGGCCGACGCGCGCCGTCGTCGCACATCCGCGTCGTGATGTCGTCAATGATCGGTGCGCATTGCATGGCGATCAACCTGGCCGAATGGCCTGCACACCGGGCGTGACGGCGCCGCGATCGCTGGAATCAGTTGAAATCAGTGGATGTCGGGCGAGCGCTCGGCGATCTGCGTGGCCGCGACGCACCGGCCGGCATGCGCACGCGCATCGCTTGCCGAAGGCTTCGGCCGATCGCGCGTACCGCCAGGCAACGCGTCGAGTACGCAGTCGGCACTGAAGGTCAACGTGTTCTGGACCATCGGATAGAGCAGATACAGCGCCAACGCGAGATACCCCGCGTACAGGATTCGAACCATGGTGCGTTAGATGAACGATTGATCTTGCCCTGTTTACGGCATCACGTCGGACAGCTTGAGCACCGGGCGTCGAATTGCATGGCCGGCAGCAACGCACGACGCGTGAAGCGTCCGTATCGCATCGACACGGCTACAACGCGTGGTGGCAGCACGATGGAGAATGCGTGATGCTGCTCGACGGGCGCTCGTCGAGCGTTGCGGTATCGACAGAAGCGAAGCACGCCGCCCGGCTTGCGCGAGCGCCGAGCGACATACGATCCCGCGCGGCATCGCGCGGTCGCCGACCGGCTCGGATCGGCCGATCGGCACGGGTACGAATACGAGGACAAGCAGCGAAACAACGGCGCCGGCACTTGAGCACGGACGAGCCGCGCGCCGATACGCGCGGCCATGAGCCACGTTCAGTCGCGTTCAATCGGATTCGCCCGGCCCGGTCAGGCTCCGCACGGCGGCGCGCTCGCCATCGCTTCCGCGATCTGCTCGGGCGTCAGGTCGCGCTGGTGGGTCGCGATCGACCAGCGATGGCCGAACGGATCCTCCACTTGCCCATAGCGATCGCCCCAGAACATGTCGGCGGCCGGCATCGTGACTGTCGCGCCGGCCGCGACGGCCTGCGCGATCGCCGCATCGGTGTCCGGCACGAACAGGTGCAGGCAGACCGGCGTGCCTTTCAGCGTCTTCGGCCCGAGTGCGCCGTGCTCCGGCATTTCATCCACGAGCATCAGCGTCGAATCGCCGATGGCGAGGCATGCGTGCGCGAGCCGGCCGTCCGGGGTCGGCAGGCGGAACCGTTCGGTCGCGTTGAACGCGCGCTTGTAGAAGTCGATGGCTGCGGCGGCGCCGGCGCAGATCAGATGCGGCGTCAGCGTGCGCATCCCTTCCGGGATCGGATTGACGGATGTGGTCATGGGTGTCGCTCCTTCAGTCGGTGTCGTGTCGGAAATCGGGACGGACGCACGATGCGCACGCCTCCGATGCTACGACGGACGGACTCGACGGAAATCGACACGCCGGACGACATTTTTTTATTCGCGACAGGCGCCGGAACAGGTTCGGCCCGACAACGCGCGAGCATCAGGCAGCGTGCGACCTCCAATGGGGCGATCGCGCATCCGGGCATGGCCTCGTGCGCGATGGCACGGCTCGCGGAACAGGCGCCGATCGCCGCTCAGATCTGCGGAAGGTCGCGCAACGTGCGCGACTCGCTCGTCGCATCGATGTCGAGTTCGATCCCCTCCGACGCGTCGCGATACAGCACGCGCTTCAGCCGCGGCCCCACCGCTGTGCCGTCCGCTTCGTCAAATACGGCGCGAACGTCGTTGCCGGCCGCGAGCGCACGTGCCACTTCCGCCACCGACGCCTCGCTCGGCGTCGCCGCCCAGGACCGGTCCGCCGGATTGACGGCCGCCCAGCGCACGTGCGTCACACGCGCACTGCGCACATCGATTCGGACACCATTCACTGCGAACATCGACATCGGAATCTCCTTCGAAACGGTTGCGGCCGGGCGAACGCCCGACGATGGAAACCGGCGATGGCGCGACAGCACGCGTTCGATCGCCACCGGACCCGCCGGACGCGCGATCACCCAGGCACGCAGCTTCGGCCAACGCGATTTTCGATGATACATTGGGACGCTTTGCAACCGTCAACAGACAATCGTGCACGGGAGAAACACATGACCGACGCCTGGGGAACCTTCCCTGCCCGAATGGGCGACCATCAGGCCTTCATCAGCTTCAATCACGGCTTTGCGGAAATCGCCGAAAGCGACCCGCGCACGTCGCTGCTCAGCGTGCGCGTCACGCTTGCGCATCCGACGCCCGACGGCCTGCCGAGCGGTGACGATTTCGCCGATCTCACGAAGATCGAGGATCTGCTGGACGCCGCGGTGACCGCGAAAAACGGCGTGCAGGTCGGCCGCATCACGGTCGACGGCAACCAGGATTTCCTGTTCTACGTGCCGTTCGACGAAGCAGCCGCGGGCGAGATCGTCGACTCGCTGGCCGAACAGACGACCTACGCACTTCAGTACGCCTATCAGGACGATCCGGACAAGGAAACGTACTGGCGCACGCTCTACCCGACCGACGACGACTGGCAACTGATGCGCGACATGCGCGTGCTCGAGGCGCTGCGGCAGAAAGGCGACGTGAGCGACGTGAGCCGGCGCGTGATGCACTGGGCCTACTTCCCGGACCCCAGCGACGCGCACCAGTTCGCCGACTGGGCCGAGTCGAAAGGCTATCTGGTCGAATCGGTCGCGCCCACCGAGGACGGCAAATCGGCCGTGCGGTTCGCGCACGAAGGCACGACGGCGCTGGCCGACATCACGCACCATACACTCGAGATCAATCGCGAGGTGCACTCGCTCGGCGGCGAATACGACGGCTGGGAAACCAGCGTCGAGCAGGCAGGCTGACTCCGCTGACACGCGCGTGACGCGCGTGTCGGACCGTGACGGGTTCGGGATCAAAAGCATCCCAGCGGCGCGACCGCATACCGCCAGGATCCAGGCATCGCCGGCCGCGACCGGCGATCGGCCCCAAGCGATCGCTCACGCACGAGGAATGCGATTCATGCGGATCAGGCGAACGGATGCCGGGACGCGAAACGTCGTCTGCCGAACGCCTGTCCAGTTCCGCCGACGCGGCTTGCATGCGTCGTGCGGCCAAAAAGCCCCCGCTCCTGCGCGAGCGAGCGGGGTAACGGTTGACCGGGCCGGGGTAGAACGGTCAACCGGCCAGATTGTCATCGTGGCCCGTGCAACCGTCTGTGCGGCAACTCACCCTTTCAACCGGAAAGCCCGCCTGCGCCGGCACCGCATGCGGCACTTCGCGCTCAGCGCGCGACGCCGGCGAGTGGCGCGGCGACCACGACGATCACCGGGAACAACACGACGGCCCCGATCATCATCACGCCGTCGGCCGCCAGCGTGACCGGCGTCGCAAGCACGCGAACGGCCTTGTCGCCCTTCGTCAGGCGATCGTCGACCTCGATCGTGTAGGTATGGGAAAACGACGACCACGCCTTGCCCTGCTCAAACCCGTCGGCCCGATAGCGCGAACCGTTCAGCGCGCCTTCCATGCTCAGCTCGCCTTGACGGGACGTCGTAAAGCCGTCCGCCTGCGCACGCGCCCAATCGTCGTCCGTCATGCCGGCGCGGGAAAGCACGAGCCGGTATTCGCCCGAGATCTTGCTGCCCTGCGCGACGAATCCATAGAGCGCCGCCTGGATCGACTTCCGGTAGGACGAAGCCAGCACGGCGCCGAGATGCGCGGGCATGTCGAAGATGTAGTGATACTGGTTGCCGAGCACGACGAATTTCTTGCCGTCCTCGCTGACGAGGAATCGATCGACCGTCTCTTCGTATCGGCCGTTTTCGAACAGCATCGCGGTACATCCTGCCAGACTGGCGGCAGCGACGATCGCGCCGGAGGTCAGCAGCGTTCTTCTTTTCATGTTTCAAGTCCGGATTTTTTTGATTTATATCGGCGATTTTCAAATCGCGCGCCAGTCTCCGGTATCGCGCATGCATCGTCAAAGCGGCGTGATGCCGCTTTCCGTGAATCCGCGCTTTTCTTTCCGGATTTTCGTGAAACGACGTTTCACGATCCAACCCACTCTTGCTGGATGGAACGGTGCAAATCCGACGCTACGCCGGGCCGTCCGTGAACCATTCCGCAATCATGTCGATCCAGTCGAGATCGCTGGCGATTTCGACGACGACGTCGCTGATGGTTTCTTCGACTGAAGAATCGCTGGCGACCGCACTGGCGGTACCCGCGGCAGCACCTGCTGCGACCACCTTCGCAGCTGGGATTTCGACGAGCGGCGCGCCCCGCGGGCTGACCAGCTGCTCCAGCCAGTCGACGATACTGGCGCGCGCGTCGTCCTCGTCGGCGAAGTCGGTGCGCTTCAGAAAACGGTCGAACACGACCCATGCGAGCGTCTTGCTTCGGGAAACGGAATCCAGTTGCCATTCGGTCACGGCGACCCGCCCCGTTTCCCGGGTTTCGAGCGTCGCTGTGAAGCGGTAATCGAGATATTCGATCTCAAGTTCAGGCGACATGATTTTCTGCGGCTACTCCGCTCTCTCGGTTCTTATCGATGTGCCGCGCCAGTCCGGTTTCACGCGCCGCGTGAATCTTGTGTGAATTCCGGACCGCGCGTCATGCAGACAGGCAGTATCGCGATATTCTCGCAAGCTGTCGACCGCGACTGAAAATGCATGGCCGCACCCGTCCAGTAACCGATACCCGTTATGTGATCGATTCCGCGCCGCGTTCTTTCGCGCATGATGCCGCCGGCTCGATTCCGGGTATCCGCCTGCTCCGCGGCCGCAGCCGCGCTGCTACACTCCGGCCACAAAAAACACTTGCACCACCTCAGGAAACAATGACAGTCGCTCGGGCACAACATGACGGCGTCGATGTCTGGATCATCCAGCTTCCGGGACACCCCGCCTATGCCTATACACATCTCAAGCGGGTATTCGCGTCCGACGACTCGCGGCATCGCGTCGTGACGGTCGACCTGGCGAAGCTGCTCGCGTGCGCCGATCGCGACACGACCGACTATGTGCTGCCGTCGGTTCAATACTGGGCGCCCGGCAAGGCTGCCGGCATCCGCGATTTCCTCGATCCGGCCGAAGCCCGGATTCCCGACATGCCGTTCATCACGTTTCGCGAGACGAGAACGCGGACGCTGCTTGGCCTTCCGGGCCTGTCGAAAGTCGGCATCGCGTCGTTCCGGAACGGTCAGCATCGCGCGCGCTATCTGGCATTTGCAGGGGCAACGAGCCTGCCTGTCGAGGTGCATGAAACGGAGGCAGATTTGCTCGTGCGGTATTGCGGCGAGTAGCGGACGCGCCGCTTCATCTTCAGCGGCATCGGTCGTGCAGCGTGCAGCCTTGGGGTTCGGTGCCGGCATCGATCACGTAGATCCGGTCGGCGACCTCCGTGCGGCCGATGAAGCTGGTTTCGACGCCTGCCAACCGCCAGCCGTTATGCTCGTAGAAGCCGATCGCGCGAACGTTGCCGTCGAGTACCGAAAGATGAACCTTGTCCTCGCCGATATGGCGGGCCCATGCGCGAACGGCTTCGATCATGCGCTTGCCGGTACCGCTTCCGTGATGCGCGGGATGCACATGAAGGCAATCGAGCAGGACGCCGCGCGCCGGATCGACCGGCCTTTCGGCGCTGACGAAACCGACCGGCGCCCCGTCGGACTCGGCGATCAGCACGAGGCCCCACTCCGCTTCGGCGCGGTCGAAATAGTTTCGCCACCGCGTCGCGTGCTCCGTCGGCACCTCATCGGCGAGATAGGCCGCCGGCAGGATATGGCTATAGGCGTTCTGCCAGCTCAGCGTGTGCAAACGAGCGATGTGTTCCGCGTCGTGTGGTGTCGCGTTGCGCAGCGTGATGGTGCGGTTTTCCAGCATGCGAGGGTCGCTCTCGTTGTGCGATGGAGGCAGGGAAAGTGTAGCAATCGCGACGTTTCAGCGGCGGGTTGCATAGGGAATCGTGTGCGGCAGTGCGCGTCATGCCGTGGTAATCGCGTAGTTCACCGTGACGCCTGCCGCTTTCTCCAGTTCCTCGACAGCAGCGCCGCCAAAAAAAATGTCCCGACGCCTTCCGGGGCGTCGGGACCGAACGGCCCTGCAAAGCTAAGGGCACGAGGAATCGATACATTACACGAATGTAAGACTATTAAGCATTGGCGGCTCGTGCCAATTCATTGGTTTAATCCGCCAATCTGCGAGACGATGAGCGAAGCCGGTCGCCGCTTCGCTTCGCGGGCTCATGAGCAGCGGCCGCTTGATGGATCGGCCACGCGCGAGTGACGTGGCTCGGCGCGCAGTCTCAATATCGAAACGGCTTTCGTCGGCTGACGCGAAATGGATGAATGGCGAGCAGAACGCTCTGGAAATGGCGCGACTCGAATCGATGCAATCGCATCGAATTTTCCGCACAAAACAAAACAGGCGCCGAAGCGCCTGTTTTGTTTGAGAATTTTGGGGTGGCTGATGGGACTCGAACCCACGACAACAGGAATCACAATCCTCTAAATACAGAATTCCTTGATGTTGACCTAGATTTACGAGACTCACTGAATCCCAGTGCTGTCGGGCTCTCCAGCGAAAATTGCCTACACATTCCTGTTGAACTACGTTGATTGATTGACCTATACTTTGCCTACATGGTGCCTACATGGATTTGGCCCCAACAGGAACAGGTAATGGCAAAGGTCAATTTCACTGCGGAGCGCGTAGCCTCGTTCGAAGCAGTGCCAGGCAAGACGCAGACGATTTACTGGGACGCGAAGGCTCCTGGGCTCGGCCTGCGCGTGACGCCCGCAGGCGCGCGTTCATACATCTACGAATCCCGCCTGTTCGGCAAGACAGTTCGCATCACCATTGGCGACTCACGTGCATGGACGCTTGGCAAGGCCCGCACTGAGGCAGCACGCCTGAAAACGGTAATCGATGACGGGAAAGACCCGCGCGAGCAGGTAGCCGAGCAGCGCGCCGCCCATGAGGCCCGAAAGGTGGAGGCTCGCCGCAAGGACGTAACGTTGGCGGAAGCCTGGAAGGTGTATATCGAGGCTCGCCGCCCGAAGTGGAGCGAGTTGCATTACCGCGACCATGTAACGCTCGCCAGCGCTGGCGGTCAGCCGAAGAAGCGTGGTAAGGGACTGACCGAACCGGGCCCGCTCGCAGCGCTGATGCCACTGAAGCTATCGGACCTGAGCGCCGAGCGCATGGGCGAATGGCTGGCGGATGAGGCCGCCCAGCGTCCGGCTCGCGCCCGCCTGGCCTTTAACCTGTTGCGCATCTTCGCAACGTGGTGCGAATCGAAGGCCGAATATCAGGCGCTCATCGACCCGCAGGCCGTTGCCACGCGCCTTTCGAAAGACGCTCTCCCGAAGCAGGCCGCAAAGACGGATTCCATTCAGCGCGAGCAACTGGCCGCGTGGTTCGGTGCGGTCCGCCAGCTAAGCAACCCAGTCATGGAGGCGTATCTTATTGGCCTGCTACTGACCGGCGCGCGTCGCGAGGAACTGGCTGAGCTTCGTTGGGACGATGTGGACTTCCGGTGGCGCAGCCTGCACCTGAAAGACAAGGTGGAAATTGAGACCGGCCGGATTATTCCCCTGACACCGTATTTCGCCACCGTGCTGCTCGAGCTGAAGCGTATCAACGACACACCGCCGAACGTGCGCCAGATGCGCAGCCTAGAGGCCAAGGGTGAAACGTGGCAGCCGTCGGAATGGGTATTCGCCAGCAAGACTTCGGGTGATGGCCGGCTCGCCGCGCCGAACAGCGCCTTGCATCGCGTCTGCGGGATTGCCGGTATCGCACCGGTGACGCTGCACGGTCTGCGTCGGTCATTTTCGAGCCTTGCGGAATGGACGGAACTCCCGTCCGGCATCAAGGCGCAAATTATGGGTCACAAGCCGTCTGCCATTGCGGAACGTCATTACAACGTGCGTCCGCTGGACCTGTTGCGCATGTGGCACGACAAGCTAGAGGCGTGGATCCTCGATGAAGCCGGCGTTGAATTCACGCCGGAACCGGAGAGGCCGGGACTAAAGGCAATTACCGCCGCCTGACGGTATCAGGCAAAGCGGCGGCGCGGGTGCTGGAACACTTCGCGCCGCCTGACCATAACACGACCTATTAGGGAGGTCCGTATCATGGCTAAGCTCAATTCTACGTCTCGCCCCGCCGCCGTCGCTCAGTTTCCAACCGTCCAACGGGCGAAGGGCCGTCGGCGTACGCGTCCGATTGCCGGTCACCCCCTCGCTCCGGTTTTGCGTCTTGTGGCGAACGAGAATCACCGGGAGCCTCAATACGGATACGAAGCGGAAGCTCAAAAGCTTTACGACGACATTTCATCCGTGGCGCAGCACATCATCAAAATCGCCGACATCCTGGCCGAAATAAAACTGCCACGGCAGGTGTGATATGCGGCCGACCATGCTTCTCGCGTGCATTGCGCGCGCCCTGTAACTTGCCAAGGGGCCGACCATGAGGCTCGAACAATACGAAACGCGCGACCGTGCTTACGGCGTATGGCATCGCGCACCTTCGATTCGCCGATATTTGCAGGCGACCCAAGCCGAATCGCTGACGATGGTTGACCTCGATTCGGTGCTGTTCACGGAGTACGACAACGGCGCCAAGGTTCCATTGGCATTGGTTGAGGTGGCTCGCGACATCGGGCAGGAGAAGCCGGCCGGCGTGATACAGCATCTCGCGCAGCTTGCCAATGTGCCCGCCTACGTCGCTTTATACACGCCATCCGATTCGGCTAATCCGACCAACCCAAACTGGTCGGACATCATGGCATTCCGCGTAAAGCGCCTATGGCCCCGCCCCGAACCTGGCTGGCGCGTGCTCTCTCCCGCGCAATGGGCGCGAGCGCTGGTGCAGATCCGCGGATGGCAGATGCAGCGTTTTGAAGCCCGCGAGGCTGCAAACGACGACCGATACTGAATGGTGTCATTCTCTAGGAGAGGTACCATGAGCAACGCAGTGATTCATCAAGAAGCTCGTCCCGCCAATGCACTTTCGGACCTGAGGGCCAAGGCCAGATTGGCTTGGTCTTACAAGGTCGCGAGCAACTACGCGGACGGCTGCCGGAGTGGCGCCGCGGCGGCAATCGCCTACATGCAGTACTCAAAGGCGCGCGAGGATTCTGGTGGCGGCACCCTCCAGCAAGCCGCAATCCACTTTGCCGAAGCATTACGCGAAGCAAGAACCAAAGACGAAATGGATGCGATTCGCGGCAAGATGGTCGGCTTCTTCTCAGAAATCGACCAGTGGGTTGATTTCGCCGCAAAGCATGCAGTCAGCACATCTATGGACGAACCGTTTCACGCCATCAAGGCAATATTGGACGACTCCGCGTCAGGCGCTGCGAGGCACCAGTTGGAAGAATATCTGGCGAACATTCGCGGCAACCGCGCTCGCGCCGCCGCAACCGCGCGGCGGAGCAAGAACAAACGTAGCGTTTGACAAGCTTGCCTCTGCCTAGCTCGACGGGGCGAAGAGCCGGACACCTTCACCGGCCTGGCAGGGGCTCCAGATTGAAGGTTCGCACGTGAAGGTGTGCGGATGACAAAACCGAATTGGCCCCACTGGGCAGACCCGGACATGGAATTCTGGACGCCCGAACAGGCAATCTGCCTGTCGCTGGACATCGACCCGGACCAGCCCGTTCCCGAACATAAGCGCACGCGCTACGCGCAATGGTTGCGCGAATTGCTGGGCGCCATCAAGGCAAAGTCCGAACACCTGAGGGTGCGGAATGGGGAAATCAGGCGATTTGAATTTGTGTTTTGGGCGAGCCAGTGCAAAGAGTGGCCGGACTTGCCGCCTGAACTGCTGAGTATTGCAGAGCTACCCATTCCAGAGATAGGCGAGCCGCGCCAAGCGCCGCATGCTGCGGACCGGGTTGATACCCGTGACAACCAGTGGCGGAATTTTTCTCTGGAGGATGGTGATGCGCCGGCCATCGACTGTGAGAAATACATTGAAGCGCTCGTCCGCGCGAAATACCAGGACGGTCCCGACCTGGCTCCCGAAGAGAACGACGCCATCCGCGAGGCAGGGGCCGAAGTATTGCGCCAGTCCGTCGAAGGGGCGGCGCGTCAGGGCGTACTGCAACCGCGCGGGCGTGACATGCTGCCTATGCCATCCGGCATCCCAGTGCGCGAGCGGTTCGAGCCATTCAGCAACTTGTACTTTGAGCGTAAGTCGTTCGTTGCGTTCGCGAATGACGCATGGCTCGTTCGTAAAGCCGAGGACGCCCATGCGGCGGAGGGCGTAGGCCTGCCCGCAGAGCGAATCACTGTTGAAGACCTGGCGTGGATGATTGCAGTGCAGCGTGCCGACCGGGGCATCAATCACGCGCACGGCCTTGACGAGCGGGACGGTCTGCGCCGCACAATCGAAATCGCCCTGCATGTACGGGGATGGCCTCCGGAAGGCATTCCCGGCGTTATCCCGCAGATAGCCGAAATGGCCCTAGCCAAACAAATCACTTTACACGGTCCTATCGAGGATGAAGTGCCGGAAGCCCATGAGATTTCAGCTTCTCCGGCTGCCTGGTCGCTTACTGCCGACGACGCACAAAGAGTGCTGGCGTCCTTGTGCCACTCCGTTCGCCGCTACACGGTCGCGGACGCTGCGGACATCCTTGCCAAGCTAGCTCACCCGAACGATTACATCGCCGAGTACGCGCTGAAGACCTCGTTGATTGCGCGCATGGAAGACGCCATGCAGAAAGACGAGTTGGTTCCGAACGAGCGGCGAAAAGATGGTGAGGTGCTGCTAAACGAATACAGCATCGATGAGTGGCTGGGGCGCGAACAGATACCAATGCGCCTGAACCCGGCCACGCAGACGAATATTGAGCAGGCCGAGATGGAAGCTGCCGGCCGGCGCCGGATTGATGACGTGGTCGGGATCCTCGCCAAGGAGACAGGCACCGAGGCGGCGCGCTGGGAGTCTACGCTTGTGGCCGAAATCAGGGGCGGCGCGCTGCCATTGAAGAATCCGCGCGACCCTGGGGACTTCCTGCCTTATGCCGTGCCGAAGAATCTCCGCACGTTCTATGACCGTGTGGACATTGCCGACGTGAACAAGCTACTCGACTCGCGTTCTGATTGGCGCGTGACATATCGCTTTTCAGTTGAGCCGCCGCCAGCATTGCCGAAAGAGCCAGACAGCCGGGTTAACGACACGGGTACAGATGTCGCGGACGACGCTCCTGGCACCAAGTCCGTTATCGGTTGGCGGGTTGCCGCAGAGAAGCAATTGGACAAACTGATGGTGGCGCACGGAGGAATATATCCGGGCCACAAGGTCGCGCTCAGGTGGTTCAAAGCCAACGATGTAGAAGCGGCCTTCGTTCCCGACGACAAAGACGACGAGTTCACGTGGGTCAAAGCTGATGGCAAGCGAGTTACCTCAGCCTTGAAGACGTTTCAGAACGGCATGGCGGACATCCTTAAGTCCAGGCAGATTCCCGACTAGCGCTCGACATTCCCGGTCGGGTTCCCGACCGGCTTCCCATTCCCAGTGGGAATCATAAGGCGCATAGGTAATCGGCAAATTGCACTCCAAGCGATTCGCGTTGAGTCGCGCAAACTTGGAGTGCATCACATGACTGCGCAACAACTTACGGGGACTCAGACGCGCCGCCCCATCACGACCGATGAGCTGGCTGCGCTGCTTAGCATTCGCCCGCAGTCCATCCGCAAACGCTATTGCCAGACCGGCGCGTACTTCTCGCTGCGCCCGGTCAAGCTGCCGAATGGTCGCCTGATGTGGCCAGCCGATGCCCTCGACAAACTGGCGGAGGGTTGAGGCGATGAAAAAAGAAAACGCCCGCCAACCGAAGCAGACGAGCGCGAACGAACATCGCAATTCTAACGGAGCCCTGCCTACACGCGTCAATACCGTCACGGCGTCGTTTCTGGCTGAATTGCTGGAAGGCAATGCACTGACCGGTATGGAAGCCGTGTTTCGCCAATCGACAACGAGAGCTGCCGCATGGGTGCACTACCTGGAAGGCAAATACGGGTGGACCATCGAGCGCCGCGAAATTGCAGACGGCACGAACGACGGCCGCATCTCGTGGGTAACGCGCTACTGGCTCAGTGACGAATCCCGTGAGGCTGCGTTTGCCGCTGGCGCACGTGGATGGATTGACCGGGTGCAAGCCGCCGTCAGCAAGCGACGTGCGAATGCCGGCGAGGTAAAAGCGTTGGCCGCTCGCATCAATGCACGGCGTGACATGCGAGGTGCTGCATGATGAATGGTCACGACGCCGCGCGCGCACGTGACGCCCTGTTCTCGCTCGATGCCGGGTGCCCGCGCAGTGAGTGGGTGAGCGCCGGCATGGCAGCGAAGGCAGCCGGCCTGTCCGAGGCTGATTTCCTCGAGTGGTCGGCGACCGGCGCCAATTTCGCTGGAGAACGTGACGCAAAGTCCGCCTGGAAGAGCTTTAAGCAGGATGGCGGTATTGGTCCGGCCACGCTGTTCAGAATGGCGATGGATGCCGGCTGGCGTGATATGCACCCGCGCAACGTCACGCCGGCGGCGCGCGTACCGGTCGCGAAGCCGTCGAACGTCGACACGCCCCGGAAGCCGCGCACCGACCTGGCCGCGACGTTCGACAGCTATCCGGCCGCAAGCGCCGACCATCCCTACATCGTTGCGAAACGCGGCAAGCCGGACGGCCTACACGTGGTACCGAAAGACGACACGCTCACCATAGGCGGCCAGCGCGTCGCCGGCTGGCTGGCGGTGCCGGTTCGCTCGTTCGACGGCATGCTCTGCACGGTCCAATTCGTTCCGCCGCCGGGTGCCGGGAAGAAGCTCAACGCACCGGGCGCGTCGTTCAACGATGGCTTGTTCATGGTCGGCGACATCACACCGGATGGAACGCTATACGTATGTGAGGGCATCGGGCAGGCATGGGCATGCGCCAAGGCGGACTATCATGCCGCCGCCGCGGTCACGTTCGGCTCTGGCCGCACTCGCTCCATCGCGAAGGTGCTGCGCAAGCGGTTTCCGGCGGCGCGCATCGTCATCGTGCCGGACCGCGGCAAAGAGGCGGACGCCGAAACCATCGCCCGCGAGCTTACCGGCGCGTGGGTCGAATTGCCCTCGGACAAGCCGGCGAACTATGACGCGAACGACTACGAGGCCCAGCACGGCATCGACGCACTGGCGGATCTTCTCCGCGCCGCCAAGACACCGCCGATGCGGTATCGGCTCCAATCGGCCGACGACCTGCTCACCGCGCCGCCGCTTCGCTGGATGGTTCAGGGCGTATTGCCCGCATCCGGGTTCGCTGCCGTGTACGGGCCTTCTGGCTCCGGCAAATCTTTCCTAGTGCTCGACCTCTGCTCCGCCGTCGCAGCAGGTGCCGAATGGTTCGGGCGACGCGCACATGCTGGTCCCGTGACCTACGTATGTCTCGAGGGCGAGGCGGGCTTAAGCAAGCGGGCACGCGCATGGAACGCGCATCGCGGAATGCCACTGCCGGACCGCTTGAACTTCGTCACCCAGCCGGTCGACTTGCGTCAGCCTGAAGACGTTGCCGACCTGTGCGCGGCGGTACTGTCGGCGGGTGGCCGCGACGGGCTGCTCGTCATCGACACGCTGAACCGTGCAGCGCCAGGCACTGACGAGAACTCCAGCGTCGACATGGGCCATCTCATTGAGGCGTGCAAGGAGGCGCAGCGCCGGCTCGGCGGCGTGGTGCTGCTCGTCCATCACACCGGCAAGGATGGCACGAAGGGGCTCCGCGGTCATAGCAGCCTGTATGCCGCGCTCGACGCCGCCATCGAGGTTTCACGCAATGACGGGCGCCGTGAGTGGAGCGTCGCCAAGAGCAAGGACGACGCCGACGGTGGGCGCAATGCGTTCGCTCTGCGCGTGGTGGAACTGGGCGACGACGAGCACGGCGAACCGGTTACCTCGTGCGTTGTCGAGCCCGACGAGAGCACCAAGGAGGTAGCGCGCGTGAAGCTTCCGCAAGGTGGCAACCAGCGCATCGCATTAGACGCCCTCGCCGAACCTCTGCGCCAGTCCCAGGACTTCGGTAAAGGCGACGCGCCACCGACGCACCCTTGCATCGAAATCGAGGCGGCTGTCCGGTTGGTGGCGTCAAGCCTGACCTGCGAGCCACGAAAGCGAAACGAGCGTGCCAGGGCGGCCGTGACCGGCCTTGTAGCGAACGGAATCTATGGCTCCAAGGACGGCTGGCTATGGCGCAAGTAACCCACCTCCCTGCCCATCCCGGAGTCCGTCCCGTTCCCGCCCGTATCTATATATACGGAGCGGGAGAAAACGGGACCCAGAAACTCCCGAAACGGGACAAAACGGGACATTTCGGGAATCAAAACCGCGAAGGATCCGCACTAGCGCGGACGTGTATCGATAACTTGGGCGGCGATAGCTGCCTACTGGAGGTGAACGATGATTGACGGCCTGGTGAGCGGGAAGCTGTACGGGACGGCGGCAAGCCGGACGGGTCAGAGCGGCACTCAGTTTGTGACCGCCAAGGTGCGCGCTGCCGTGAACGATAGCGAAGCGCTGTTCGTGAACGTGATTGCGTTCGCAGATGATGCCCAATCAGCCCTACTGGCGCTCAATGACGGCGATTCCGTGGCACTGGCCGGTTCCCTGACACCGAAGGTATGGACGGACAAGCACGGTAACGCAAAGCCGGCGCTCGACATGGTGGCGCACGCGGTGCTGACCGCATATCACGTGAAACGCAAGCGCGCCGCCGTGCAGGGCGACGGTAACGGAACCGAGCGTACCGGCCGCCGACCGGCGAACGGCGCCGAACAGGCGAAGCAGATGTATGGCAACGGGCCTGACGACATGCAGGATGACCTGTAACGCCGCCTCTAAAGTAGAGAGAAATAGTGAAACCCCAAGCGCTTTACGCGCTTACATGATAGTAAGGATAACTTTATGACGCTCCCCGCATCCTTCCCGCTTTCAATGTCGCAAATCGCGACCGAACTTGGCCGCACCTTGCCGCTCTCGCTGCTCGATTCATGGGTGCTCGCGCTGGCCGGTAAGAGCGGCGCACCGGTCAGCTTCAGCGATTTGTTCGGCAAGACCGGACGCTTCGATGGAGCCTTGACGGGTCAAGGCAGCGGATCCCTCGTCTTCGTGAATTTCCCGGCATCGACGCCGTTATTTGACATTGCTCTGGTTTCGCTGGTGCAGGACGCAACGCCGCACACGATTCTGACGACTTCGGCTGCATCGGCATATTGGTCCGGGAACATAAAGGCCATCAACAACACGACTGGCGTCAGCGTTGTCATGCCGAAATTCAGCGCAACGCAATGGGTAGCGTCATCGACTCCCGCGAACCTGATACGAAGCGGCCATACCGACAGCTTCACGATATTGCCCTCCGCCTAATGGGGCGGGAAGATGGCCCGATTGCCTTGACTGAGAACAGACCAAAAACAGGCGGCGCGCTGTCTGCTTCAACAGGCGAAAACAGGCGGCGCGTTTGGCTAGTAACAGCCAAAAAACAGCCAAAAAACAGCCAAACAGCGAATGCTTTGAAATCAATCAAAGGAAATCAAACGCCAGACAGAGTCAGCCTGCAAAATGCTTGCAGAATCATCTGGTTGGCACGACGGGACGGAATCATTCTCGGACCAGTACGCGCGCACGCGCGCGCGAGGGGCGAATTTTCCGAGTCCATAAAAAGGCCATGAGTTTTCGGACCAATACGCGCGTGCGCGCGCGAAGCGCATGGAAAGCCGCGGTAAGTTATCGGTAAAAAACCGGTCGATACCGTGGGAGCACCAAAAGGTAATGGTCGAAATTGGCACCGACGTTACGGCCTGAAACGGGAAGCTACCCGCCGCTACCCGAATTCGCGAAGCGATACGCGCGCGTGCGCGTGAGACTCAGGCTCGTGTTTTCTTGCAGAACCCGCAGATTCCGCATCTGATTTTCTAGTTTTTTCCTAGTATGAATTACTGCCGCTCGGGCAGTTAATTAAAAATGGGGACGCTATGAAAATCAGAACCGCGATTGGGGTGGCCGTGACTACCTTTTTGGCAGCGTGCGGCGGTGGCGATGGCGGAGGAAGTGGCAGCACGTCCGCGCCGGTCCAGAATCAGGACTCGCAGGGCTTCTGGCAGGGGACTACAAGCAACGGGCGGAACGTCTCCGCTCTCGTGCTCGAAACGGGGCAATATTTCGCAGTGTATTCGACCAACGACGTTGTGGACGGGATGTTCGAAGGCACGTTCTCGACAAGCGGCAACACAATCACCGACAAGTCATCCTTGGACTTTGCGATTGGCGTTGGTGTAATTCCCGCCTCCATTACCGGCTCCGTCACCACGAAGCAGTCCATCAACGGCACGGTCAGCGAATCGAACAACTCGGTGACGTTCAGCGGCAACTACAACGCGGCGTATGACACGCCCGCCACGCTCTCACAGGCCGTCGGCACCTGGTCAGGACACTCCAGCGGCACAACCGTCGCCACGAGCTTAACTGTCACGTCGACCGGCTCTTTCACGGGGACCAGTGGAACCTGCACGTTCAGCGGCTCGGTCGCGCCGCGCGCCACCGGAAAGGCCGTGTTCGATGGCACCGTCACGTTCAATGACGCTTCGTGTCAGCTAGGCGCAGGCGCGTCGCTCGGATTTGAGGCCGTGGTCTCCGGTACGCAGCTAATCGCTGCGGGTATCAATTCGTCGAGAACGAACGGCTTCATTTTCATCGGCGCCAAGAGTTGACCGATGGAGCGGTGGGCTTTCGGGTCCACCTCTCTCTCAAGAGCGCGCCGCGCGTGTACACGAATCCGCGTCTTGCTGACGATGAAAAAAGTGAACGCCGCGCGCGCTTGATGAATACCTGGCGCCATCTCGCCTCGGGTATGGCCTAAGGCCAATCATTGGACCGTGTGTAGGAGGTCGCGCAGGCTGTAGTTGGCGCACCTCTCCGACGTTAGAGAAGAGTCATGCAGGGTGCCCGAGCTATCCGACTTCCGGTGTATTCTGGCGCCGGCTGGATTAGCGGGAACACAACATGAAGAAAATCGGAAGCTTTGTATTCTGGGTCATTGTCGCGCTGGTGCTCGTGCGCGCTTATTACTCGGCCGATTTCGTCGCGTGGCGCGAAAGGCTCGTGTGCACATACAAAGACCCGTCCGGCGATTGCCTGTCAGAGGATGAGCATATTAGGCGAATTGCGCACGATGCGGCAGTGGACGCTATTGCCGATTGGCGGGCCGAATGCTCCGGGCTCTACAGTTCAACCAACCCGGATTGCTCGTTGTTCCACCGCAATTAGAGTGAACGGACGCTAGGCTCCAACCTTCCATACTGGCGGCGCGTTGACGGCAAATGCCTACATGGTGCCTACACGAACTCCAGAAAGCAAAAAGCCCAGTCGCAATGACTGGGCTAAGTGCTTGAATTTGTTGGGGTGGCTGATGGGACTCGAACCCACGACGACAGGAATCACAATCCTGGACTCTACCAACTGAGCTACAGCCACCACTGATACTGCTTTGTTTCTTCGCTGTTTCGTTTCGTTTCGTGTTCAGCAGCGAAGAACAAGATTATACGAAGACTTTTCCGTCTTGCAAAGCATTTTTTTCAAAAATTTCTTCGGCGTCGTTCAGATGCGTGCGCGCCTCGTCGAACACGGCCAGATCGCCGCGCGCGAGCTTCTTGTTGTCGGACAGCACACGACGCCAGCCGCGCGCACCCGCGACGCCACGATAGAGCCCGAGAGCATGCCGCACGATCGCGCCGAGATACGTGCCGCGCTTCAGTTCCGCCGCGCAGTATTCGATCAGTTTCGCCTCGGCCTCTTCGCGCGTCGGCACCGCCGCAGTCGAGCCGTAGAAGCGCGCATCGACACCCGCGAGCACATACGGGTTGTGATAAGCCTCGCGGCCGAGCATCACGCCGTCCACGTGCTCGAGATGCTGCGCGACTTCGTCGAGCGTCTTGATCCCGCCGTTGATCACGATCTCCAGCGACGGGAAATCGCGCTTCAGTTGATACGCATAGTCGTACTTGAGCGGCGGGATCTCGCGGTTCTCCTTCGGCGACAGCCCCTTCAGGATCGCATTGCGCGCGTGCACCACGAACGTTTCGCAGCCCGCCTCCGCCACCGTGCCGACGAAGTCCCGCACGAACGCATAATCCTCGACCGCGTCGACACCGATCCGGTGCTTGACCGTGACCGGCACCGACACCGCATCGCGCATCGCCTTCACGCAGTCGGCAACGAGTTGCGGCTCGTTCATCAGGCACGCGCCGAACGCGCCGCGCTGCACGCGCTCGGACGGACAGCCGCAATTCAGGTTGATCTCGTCGTAGCCCCACTGCTCGCCGAGTTTCGCGGCGCGCGCGAGATCGTCCCGTTCGCTGCCGCCCAGTTGCAGCGCGACCGGCGATTCGTTCGGCGTGAACGCGAGATGCCGCTGGGCGTCGCCGAACAGCAGCGCGCCCGTCGTGATCATTTCCGTATACAGCCACGTGTCGCGCGTCAGCGTGCGATGGAACGACCGGCAATGACGGTCGGTCCAGTCGAGCATGGGCGCCACGGAAACGCGGCGGGGAGGAAGCGAGGACGGTACGGACATGGAATTCGGGGCAGCAAGCGGCGCGGGAAACAACCCGGCATTTTACCGCAACGCGACCAGGCCGGCCCGGCAGCCTGGCTAGACCGGCCCGCCGTCGCCCAGTTCGACGTCGACGGCCCGCCGCGCCTCGTCAAGTACGCGCTCGATCACGCGCCGTTCGGTCAGCAGCATCCCGTCGACTTTCACGAGCCGCCAGTCGATCCGCACGGCCGAGCCCTGCAGCACGCGGTAGTGCGCATGCTCGCCGTCCCACACCTGCTCGGTCTTCACCTCGATCTCGTAGCCGCGGTACGGCTCGCTGAAATCGCCGAGATCGCTGCCTCTCGGTTCCATCGCTCGCTCCGTGGCGACACGGCGCCAGGCCGCCGCGGCGGCCGGCGCCGTGCGCTCAATCGTATTCGTTGGACAAAACGGATTTGCCATCGGCGGTCAGGTCGACACGGTCGGCCGCCGCCTGGTAGATCAGCCCTTCGTTCAGCAACGCATAGACGACGTCGTCGAACGCGGCAGGGACCGGCCGGCTGTCGCCGAACTGGTCGATCCACTTCAGCGCCACGATGGCTTCGGGAGAAAGGATGGGGGTCATGCGTGGGCCTCCGGCGTCGGTGTCGTTCCATCCTAGCACTTCGTCCTGACGCCGAATACCGAGGCAAACGCTCGACCGTGAAACAGAGGCGCCGCGGACGGCCAGACGACCCGTCCGCGGCGCCCTGCACCGGAAACGCGCTCAAAGGCGCGCGATCGACACCTCGGTGGATTTCACGAGCGCGACGACTTCCGCGCCGACCTTCAGTTCGAGTTCGTCGACCGAGCGCGTCGTGATTACCGACGTGACGATGCCGAACGGCGTCTCGACGTCGACCTCGGACACCACGGGCCCGCGAATGATCTCCTTCACCTTGCCTTTGAACTGGTTACGCACGTTGATTGCAGTGATGCTCATCGGGTTGATCGCTCCGAAGAAAAAAGTCTGAGAACGGGCGGCCGGTGCCGCCCGGATTTATACGGCCCAGCGAATCTGCCCGACCGGTCGTACGTGCTCCACCTCAGGCACCGCACCCTGCTCGCCCCCGCCCGGCCCACCGGCGAGTACGCGTTGCAGCACACGGTCTTCCAGCGCCGCGAATGCGGCCGACGCGCGCGCACGCGGCCGGTCGAGCGGAACGGACTGATCGAGGGCGACGCGCCCTTGCTCGATCAGCAGGATCCGGTCGCCGAGCGCGACGGCTTCCTGCACGTCGTGCGTGACGAGCAGCGCGGTGAACCGGTGCTCGCGCCACAAGCGCTCGATCAGCGCATGCATCTCGATGCGGGTCAGCGCGTCGAGCGCGCCGAGCGGCTCGTCGAGCAGCAGCAATTGCGGCCGGTGCACGAGCGCGCGGGCGAGCGCGACCCGCTGCCGCTGGCCGCCCGACAGCTGGGCGGGCCAGTCATTCGCGCGCTCGAGCAGCCCGACTTCGTCGAGCACCGCGCGCGCCTGGTCGCGTGCCCCGCGGCCCAGGCCCAGCATCACGTTCTGCAGCACGGTCTTCCACGGCAGCAGTCGCGCATCCTGGTACATGATCCGGGTGTCGAGCGTGCCGCCACCCTCGCCGCGCGTCACGAGCGCACCGCTGCTCGGCGCCTCGAGCCCCGCGACGAGACGCAGCAGCGTGGATTTTCCGCAGCCGCTGCGGCCGACGATCGCGACGAAGCTGCCGCGCGCGATGCCGAGTTCGACGTTGTCGAGCACGGTGCGCGTGCCGAAGCGCTTGCTGACGCCCGACAGCGTCACCGCGTCGTCGGCTGCCGGGCTGCCCGCGCGCCGCCGCGCGAGCGGAACGACGGATGCACCGCCGTCCCGATCGACGATCGCCGCATCGCGTGCGTCGTCGTCCGTCACGCGTGCCTGTACCAGTTCGGCCTCGAGGTCTGCGCCGGCGAGCGGGCCGTAGGCGGCCGCCGAAGTCGTCGCATTCATGCCTTTGCTCCTGATTGATAAGCGGGGTGCCAGCGCAGCGTCACGCGCTCGATCCATTTCGCCAGCACGTCGGCCAGCTTGCCGAGCACCGCATACAGCAGGATGCCGACCACCACCACATCGGTTTGCAGGAATTCGCGCGCGTTCATCGTCATGTAGCCGATGCCCGATTGCGCGGAGATCGTTTCCGCGACGATCAGCATCACCCACATCAGCCCGAGCGCGAAGCGCACGCCGACGAGAATCGACGGCAATGCGCCGGGCAGGATCACGTCGCGATACAGCGCGAAGCCGCGCACGCCATAGCTCTTCGCCATCTCGATCAGGTTCGCGTCGACCGAGCGGATCCCGTGATACGTATTGATGTAAACCGGGAAGAACACGCCGAGCGAAACGAGGAACAGCTTCGCCTTCTCGTCGATGCCGAACCACAGGATCACGAGCGGAATCATCGCGAGCGCGGGGATGTTGCGGATCATCTGGATCGTCGAATCGAGCGCGACCTCCGCCGCTTTCGACAGGCCGGTCGCGAGCCCGAGCGCGAGACCCACGCCGCCGCCGATCGCGAAGCCGAACAGCGCGCGCCAGGTACTGACCTTCACGTTCGCCCACATCTCGCCCGACGTCACGAGCGACCACGCGGCACGCACGACCGCCAGCGGCTCGGGCAGCACGCGGGTCGACAGCCAGCCGACGCGCGCGCCGACCTCCCATGCGGCCAGCAGCGCGAGCGGCACGAGCCACGGCGCGATGCCGCGCCAGGCGCGGGCGGCCACGGCGGCACCCGTCGTCGACGTTTTCGTTGTCATCGCAGGCCTCCTTCGTTCAGCTCTGGCTCGCCTTCGGCAGGTAGTTGTTGCCGACGATCTCGCCGAACGGCCCCGACAGCGGGCCGGACGGACGCGCCGCGCCCTTGCCCTTGATCAGCGGGAACACGAGCTCGGCGAAGCGGTACGACTCCTCGAGGTGCGGATAGCCGGACAGGATGAACGTCTCGATGCCGAGATCCGCGTATTCGCGCATGCGTTCCGCGACCTGCTCGGGGTTGCCGACGAGCGCGGTACCCGCGCCGCCGCGCACGAGACCGACACCGGCCCACAGGTTCGGATACACCTCGAGCGCCTCGCGGCCGCCGCGCTTGCCGCCGTGCAGCGCGGCCATCCGGCGCTGGCCTTCCGAATCCATGTTCGCGAATGCCTGCTGCGCGCGGGCGATCGTCTCGTCATCGAGACGGCTGATCAGGCGGTCGGCATCGCGCCACGCCTCGTCCTCGGTCTCGCGCACGATCACGTGCAGGCGGATGCCGAACTTGATCTTGCGGCCGCGCGCCTCGGCGCGGGCGCGGATGTCGGCGATCTTCTTCGCGACGGCCTCGGGCGGCTCGCCCCAGGTCAGGTAGGTGTCGATGTGATCCGCGGCGATCGCGTGCGCGGCCGGCGACGATCCGCCGAACCACAGCGGCGGATGCGGGCGCTGCACGGGCGGATACAGCGCCTTGCCGCCCTTCGACTGAAGGTGCTTGCCGATGTAGTCGAAGCCGCCGTTATCGTGCGAGGCGGACAGCAGTCCGCGCCAGATGTTCAGGAAGTCGTCGGTGATTTCGTAGCGCGTATCGTGATCCGCGAACAGCCCGTCGCCTTCGAGTTCGGCGGCATCGCCGCCCGTCACGACGTTGATCAGCAGGCGGCCGCCCGACAGGCGGTCGAACGTCGCGGCCATCCGCGCCGCGAGACCGGGCGATGCGATGCCGGGACGCACGGCGACCAGGAACTTCAGACGCTGCGTCGCCGGAATCAGGCTCGACGCAACGACCCACGCATCCTCGCAGGAACGGCCGGTCGGCAGCAGCACGCCTTCGTAGCCGAGCGTGTCGGCCGCGACGGCGATCTGCTTGAAATAATCGTAATCCGCGGCGCGCGCGCCTTCGGCGGTGCCGAGATAACGGCTGTCGCCGTGCGTGGGAATAAACCAGAAAACATTCATCTGCTGCTCCTGCTTGACTGTCCTTGCCGGAATCTGGATAAAACGAAGCCCTGCTCGCGTCGCGAATCAGCGACGCATGCATGGTGTGCATTCGAATCGGGATGGCTCGCCGGTCAGGCCGTGCCGCGGACGAGTACGCGATTGCACGGCTGTTTCTGGGAAATCAGTCTATGGATCGGTGCAGGGCTTTGGAACGATTTTTTTGAGCTTAGGTTTTCCGCTTTCGTGATTAGCACGACGCTCCAGCGAATATCGCATCGGCCGGGCCCTATAATGACGCACCTATCCGAACAACTTCGCGCGGCCGGCCCCGGCCGGCCGCGCCTGCAATACGCTCATCGATGCAGAAAGTCATCCTGCCGTTCCTGTCCGGCTTCCTGGCCGCCCTCTTCTTTCGCGAAGCGACGCTCGCGCTGCTGCATACGGCCGACCTGATCGCCGCAGCCGGGTTCTCCACACAACCGTTCGCGCCGCTCGGCATTCCTGAATTTGTCGCGAACGCGCTGATCAGCGCGTGCTGCGCGATCCCGATGGCGTGGCTGCTGCGCGTGTCGCCGGAGCGCGAAGCGCCGTGGATCGGCTCACTGGTGTTCGGCGGCATCGTGCTGACGGCCGCCCGCGTGTTCGCGATCGATCCGCTGCGCGGGATCTGGCCGTCGGGCAACATGATGCCGGTGCTCGCCGCCGGTTTCGCCGCGAACGCGGTGTGGGGTTTCGGTGCGCTGGTGTTCATGCGCGCGTTCATGTCGGACGACGCCGGCGACGAATGACGCACGGCTTGCGGCGAGGCCCCGGCCCTGCCGCCGAGCCGGATCGGCATCCGCAAACGCAAAGGCCGCCTGCACATGCAAGCGGCCTTTTTGCTTTTCGCTTCGATACCGCGCGCGTCAGTCCTTCAGGTTGCGCAGCGGATGCGTGTCGGACGTCCACGGGCTGTCGAACATCGCGAGCACGTCGGCCCGGTCGATATCGGCCGTCGACTTGAAACGCCAGACCGGCTGTTGATCCTTGTCGACGATCAGCGCGCGCACGCCTTCGATCACGTCGCCGTGCGCGAACGTCGAACGCGTGAGGTCGAGATCGCGCCGCAGGCAATCGGCCATCGTCGCGCCGCGCGCGCGCTCGACGACTTCGAGCGACACGGCCATCGACAGCGGCGACAACTGGCTGCGCATCGCGTGGGTCGCCTTCTCGACCCATCCGTCGATGGCCGCGCAATCCTGCTCGGCGTCGAGCGACGCCAGGATCGCGCCGATATCGGGCTGCGCGAAATGCCGGTCGATCCCGGCGCGCGCGTCGGCCAGCGCCGACGTGTCGGGCGTCGGCACGACCTTGTGCGCGGCAGCCGCGTCGGCCACGCACGCGACGGCCTGCGCGCCGCTGTCGATCCGCGCGCTCTGTAGCGTATCGAGCAGCGCCGGCAGCGCGGCGTCAGGCAGGTATACGTCGGCGAGCTGCGCATACAGTGCGCCGGCCGCGTCGAGCGTCGCGCCGGTCACCGCGAGATAGCGGCCGAGCGCGCCCGGCGTGCGCGCGAGGAACCAGCTCATCCCGACGTCCGGGAACAGGCCGATGCGCGTTTCGGGCATCGCCATCTTCGTCGAATCGGTGACCACACGCAGGCCGCCCGTATGCCGCGCCGCCTGCGAAATGCCCATGCCGCCGCCCATCACGACGCCGTGCATCAACGCGATGTACGGTTTCGGATAGGTGAAGATCGTATGGTTGAGCGTGTATTCCTCGATGAAGAACGTGTCGACCGCATCGCGATCGCCGCGCTGCCACGCAGCGTGGAAGAAGCGCACGTCGCCGCCCGCGCAGAACGCGCGCGGATGCGGGCTGTGCACGACGACAGCCGCCACCTCCGCGTCGTCGCGCCATGCATCGAGCGCCTGCTGCATCAGTCGGATCATCCCCACCGACAGCGCATTCAGCGCCTTCGGCCGGTTCAGTTCGAGATAGCCGATGCGGTTCGCGACATACGCGCGCACGTCGGGCTGGGCGGCTTCGGCGGAAGCGGCAGTGGAATCGGTCATGTGAGCCATCCGGCGTATCGCGAGCGCACGCTCAGTGCGCCTGCATCTTCGAGAACAGGTTCAGCACCACGACGCCCGAGACGATCAGCCCGAGGCCGATCACGGCCGGCAGGTCCGGCACCTGGCGATAGAGCAGCATCGCGACGAGCGTGATCAGCACGATGCCGGCCCCCGACCACACCGCATAGATGATGCCGACGGGCATCGTGCGCAGCGTGAGCGACAGACAGTAGAACGCGATGCCGTAACCGGCCACGACGAGCGCCGACGGCCAGAAGCGCGTGAAGCCGTCCGCCGCGCGCAGCGCGGACGTGCCGACCACTTCCGCGACGATCGCGATCGCGAGCCATGCGTAACCCGGAATCTGCATCGCTCAGCTCCTTGCAAGTGCCAGCACGGCATAGTCCTGCCCGAGCTCGGCGCACAGGGCTTCGACGACGAACTCGTGATCCGCGCGCTGCGGCAGCCCCGATGTGGTGATCGAGCCGATCACGCCGGCCCCCGCGACGGTCAGCGGAAACGCGCCGCCGTGCGGCGAATAGTCGGAGATCGCAAGCCCGTGCTTGTCGGCGAGCGTGGCGCCGGCCTGCTGCATGCGCAGGCCGATCGCATACGAACTGCGGCGGAAGTGCGCGACGACGTTGCGCTTGCGGCGTACCCAGTCGGCGTTGTCCGGCGTCGCGCCGGCGAGCGCCGCATAGAACAGCGGCTGGCCGAACGTGACGATGTCGATCGCGATCGCATGGCCGCGCGACGTCGCGAGCGCATGCATCCGGTTGCCGAGCGCCCAGGCGCGAGCCGGGTCGAAATGGGGAAACACGAGCGCCTGTTCCTGCGCGCCGATCGATTGCAGATCGTGAGCGATGTCCATGAATCCGTCGATGCAGTAGTGAGTGTTGCAACGGCACCGACGCGATCGCGCGCGACGCCGCTGCAGGCGTGAACGACACAAGCAAACCGCTCGATTCTAGCGCACGCGCCTGCGTACCGGCCCTGCCGGCGTCCCGCCGGCGCTTGAAACGCGATTGTCAGAAAGTGCTTGCAAGCATTCGGGTTAGTCCATATAATTCATTTCTTCGACGGACGCGGGGTGGAGCAGTCTGGCAGCTCGTCGGGCTCATAACCCGAAGGTCGTAGGTTCAAATCCTACCCCCGCAACCAACGTCCCGATTCATGCAAAAAGCCCGGCTCCGCGCCGGGCTTTTTGTTTTCCGGCGCGCGATTGCGCGCCTCGCACGTTGCGCTTCGCGCCGCACGCCGCGCACATGCGCTCGCGTTCGAGAATGCCCCGCCCCGGTGATACACTCGCATCACCTCGTCCCTTCCACTCGACATGAAATTCTGCTCCGTCTGCGGTCACGAAGTCATCGCGCGCATTCCTCCGGGCGACAACCGCGAGCGCTTCATTTGCGATCACTGCGGCACGATCCATTACCAGAATCCGCGCAACGTGGTCGGCACGGTGCCGGTCTGGGGCGATCAGGTGCTGCTGTGCCGCCGCGCGATCGAACCGCGCTACGGTTTCTGGACGCTGCCGGCAGGCTTCATGGAAATGGGCGAGACGACGGCCGAGGCCGCCGCGCGCGAAACGCTCGAGGAAGCCGGCGCACGCGTCGAGGTTCAGAACCTGTTCACGCTGCTCAACGTGCCGCACGTGCACCAGGTCCATCTGTTCTATCTGGCGCGGCTCGTCGATCCGGCTTACGAGGCCGGCGAGGAAAGCCTCGAGGTCAAGCTGTTCGACGAAGCCGACATCCCGTGGGACGAGATCGCGTTCCCGACCGTCAGCCAGACGCTGCGCTTCTTCTTCGCCGATCGCGCCGCCGGCGACTACGGCGTCCATACCGGCGATATCTTCCGCTCGCTGCGCAACGGCTGAGCCCGCGCCCAATGGTCCCCTGGCTCGGCCCGGACGATCCGTTCCCGCCCGTCGAACGCGCGCTCGGCCCCGCGACCGGCGCGCCGGGGCTGCTCGCCGCGAGCGCCGACCTGCTGCCGTCCCGCCTGATCGAGGCCTACCTGCGCGGCATCTTCCCGTGGTATTCGGACGGCCAGCCCGTGCTGTGGTGGAGCCCCGACCCGCGGATGATCCTCGCGCCGGCCGAATTCAAGGTGTCCCCGTCGCTGCGCAAGACGCTCAAGCGCGTGCTGCGCGACCCCGCGTGGGAAGTGCGCGTCGACCATGACTTTCCGGGCGTGATGCGCGCATGTGCGCAAGCGCCGCGCCGCGGGCAGCGCGGTACCTGGATCACGGCCGAGATCATCGACGCGTATTCGTCGCTCTACCGTTCCGGCAACGCGCACAGCATCGAGGCGTGGCACGACGGGCGACGCGTGGGCGGGCTCTACGGCGTCGCGTTCGGGCGGATGTTTTTCGGCGAATCGATGTATGCGGATGTCACCGATGCGTCGAAGATCGCGCTCGCGACGCTCGTCGCCCACCTTCGCGAGCAGGGGCTGGAGATGATAGACTGCCAGCAGAATACGTCGCATCTAGCGTCGCTCGGTGGCCGCGAGATCGCACGCAAGGCCTTTGTCGCTCACGTGCGCCGCGCGGTAGCCGAACCGCCGATTCCGTGGCAGTTCGACAAGCGTGTGCTCGCCATGCTGACGAGCCCTGCCGAACCGGCCGCCCCCTCCGGGATCGAGCGCTAG
The DNA here is from genome assembly GCF_905339875.1 of Burkholderia sp. BCC1998. Classification (NCBI taxonomy): domain Bacteria; kingdom Pseudomonadati; phylum Pseudomonadota; class Betaproteobacteria; order Burkholderiales; family Burkholderiaceae; genus Burkholderia; species Burkholderia sp. BCC1998. Next base: position 12,814 of record NZ_CAJPHE010000013.1, on the reverse strand, counting down.
CGCGGCACTCCCTCCCTGCATCGAGAGCTGCCCATGACTCACCCGACTGAGCTGCCGCTTTCACCGCTTTCGGCGCTGCAATTCTATGCAACGGCGCCCTATCCGTGCAGCTATCTGGACGGCCGCGTCGCGCGCTCGCAAGTCGCGACGCCGAGCCACCTGATCAATTCCGACATCTATACCGAACTCGTGAAGGCCGGCTTCCGGCGCTCGGGCGTGTTCACCTATCGCCCGTACTGCGACGGCTGCCGTGCCTGCGTGCCGGTGCGCGTGCCGGTCGGCGCGTTCACGCCGTCGCGCACCCAGCGCCGGATGTGGAAGCGGCACCGCGCGCTCGTCGCGACGGTCTCGCCGCTGCACTACGACGAGGAGCACTACGCGCTCTACATGCGCTACCAGTCGGCGCGCCACGCGGGCGGCGGCATGGATCGCGACAGCCGCGACCAGTACGAGCAGTTCCTGCTGCAGAGCCGGATCAATTCGCGCCTCGTCGAATTCCGCGACCTCGACGCGCCGGGCGGCGAGCCCGGCAAGCTGCGCATGGTCAGCATGATCGACATCCTCGGCGACGGACTGTCGTCGGTCTATACGTTCTTCGAGCCGGACGAGCAGCACACGAGCTACGGCACGTACAACATCCTGTGGCAGATCGAGCAGGCGAAGAGCCTCGGCCTGCCGTACGTGTATCTCGGCTACTGGATCCGCGAGAGCCCGAAGATGGCCTACAAGGCCAACTTCCATCCGCTCGAAGGGTTGCTCGACGGCCGCTGGAAAATACTCGATCCGGATCGCGTCGACCTGCCGCCGGTCGACGCGGCACTCGCCCGCGCGCCGCTGCCGGGCGGACATTCCGGGTCGGGCTGACGGGCCATCCCGCGGCGCGGCGGCGCGCCTCCAACGGGCACCTTGCGGCCCTTGCACGCGTTGCCGCGCGGCACAAGCGGTGCCACCGGCCGCGCATGCGAAGCGAAGCCCGCCCTTGCCGCGCAACTCCCGGTAAAATAACGGGTTGTCATTCATTCCGGCCGTCCGCCCAATTCCCGTGTTCAGTTCCCTCTATCCGCTGGCCCGCGCATCCCTGTTCAAGATGGATGCGGAAGACGCTCACCACCTCACGCTGCGCGCGCTCGGCGCGGCCGGCCGCACGGGCCTCGCCTGCGCGCTGTCGGCCCGCGTGCCCGATGCGCCGCGCACCGTGATGGGGCTCACGTTCCGCAACCCGGTCGGCCTCGCCGCCGGCCTCGACAAGGACGGCGCGGCCATCGACGGCCTCGCGGCGCTCGGCTTCGGCTTCATCGAGGTCGGCACGGTCACGCCGCGCCCGCAGCCGGGCAATCCGCGCCCGCGGATGTTCCGCCTGCCGCAGGCGGAAGCGCTGATCAACCGGATGGGCTTCAACAACCACGGCGTCGATCAGTTCGTGAAGAATGTCCAGGCGGCCCGCTATCGCGGCATCCTCGGCCTGAACATCGGCAAGAACGCCGACACGCCGATCGAACGCGCCGCGGAAGACTATCTCTACTGCCTCGAGCGCGTGTATCCGTTCGCGAGCTACGTGACGATCAACATTTCGTCGCCGAACACGAAGAACCTGCGCCAGCTGCAGGGCGCGGGCGAACTCGACGCGCTGCTCGCCGCGCTGAAGGACAAGCAGCAACGCCTCGCCGACCTGCACGGCAAGCTCGTGCCGCTCGCGCTGAAGATCGCGCCCGATCTCGACGACGAACAGGTCAAGGAAATCGCCGACACGCTGCTGCGCCACAAGATCGAGGCGGTCATCGCCACCAACACGACGCTGTCGCGTGCGGCCGTGCAGGGCCTGCCGCACGCCGACGAAGCCGGCGGCCTGTCGGGCCGTCCGGTGTTCGATGCGTCCAACGAAGTGATTCGCAAGCTGCATGCGGAAGTCGGCAGCGCGGTGCCGATCATCGGCGTCGGCGGCATCTTCTCGGGCGAGGACGCGCGCGCGAAGCTCGCGGCCGGCGCGTCGCTCGTCCAGCTGTACACGGGCTTCATCTATCGCGGCCCCGCGCTCGTCGCCGAGTGCGTGAAGGCGATCGCGCGCGAACGCGCCGCGTAATATAGCCATAAACAAACGATATTTAATGGTCGATTGTATTTTTGCTATGATCAACCCCACAGTCAGAATCAAGCGCCCCGTTGGGGCAAGGAAGCTCACACGATGAAAATTTCGCTGCTGAAGAAGCTGCTGGTCGCCGGCCTGATCGGTACGTCGTTCGCCGCCGCCACCGCGCAGGCGGCCGACCTCCTCGACCAGGTGAAACAACGCGGCACGCTGCGCGTCGGCCTCGAAGGCACGTTCCCGCCGTTCAACTCGAAGAATCCGCAAGGCGAACTCGTCGGCTTCGACGTCGACATCGCGAATGCCATCGCCGCGAAGCTCGGCGTGAAGGCCGAGTTCGTCACGACCGAATGGAGCGGCATCATCGCGGGCCTGCAGGCCGGCAAGTTCGACGTGATCGCCAACCAGGTCGGCATCACCGACAAGCGCAAGGAAACGCTCGACTTCTCGCCCGCGTACACCTATTCGTCCGCCCAGCTGATCCAGCGCAAGGACGACACGCGCCAGTTCAAGTCGCTCGACGACCTGAAGGGCAAGAAGCTCGGCGTCGCGCTCGGCACGAACTACATGGACATGGCGAAGTCGGTGCCCGGCATCGACGTGAAGACGTACCCGGGCGCGCCCGAGTACCTGCGCGACCTCGCGGCCGGCCGTCTCGACGCGGCGCTCAACGACCGCCTGATGCTCGCGTACCTGACGAAGAACTCGCAACTGCCGCTGCGCCCGGGCGCGAACGTCGGCTCGGCGAATCCGTCGGGCATCCCGTTCAAGAAGGGCAACCCGAAGTTCCAGAAGGCGATCGACGACGCGATGGCGCAACTCGAGGCCGACGGCACGTTCACGAAGATCTCGGACAAGTGGTTCGGCATCGACGTGACGAAGCCGGTCAAGTAAGCACGCCTCTGCTTCCCGCCTGAAGGCGGGCCGGAAAGGGCGGCATCCGAAACGATGCCGCCCTTTGTTTTATCGGTCCGGTTTATGATTGCGCTTTCGCGCACGCATTCGATTCGTATTCCATGTCGACAACGTCCCTGCTCGTCCAATCGCTGCCGGTGCTCGCCCAGGGTGCCGTACTGACCGTCAAGTTCGCCGTGCTGTCGATGGTGTTCGGCCTGCTCGGCGCCGTCGTGCTCGCGATGATGGGCATCCGGCAAAGCGAACCGCTCGACGGCTTCGAACGCATCTGGGTCAACGCGCTCGCTGGGCTCGCGCGCGCCTACGTGAGCCTGATGCGCGGCACGCCGCTGCTCGTGCAGATCTTCGTCATCTATTACGGACTGCCGAGCCTCGGCATCTCGCTCGACCCGACACCGGCCGGCGTGATCGCGCTCTCCGCGAACGTGGCCGCTTACATGTCCGAAAGCATGCGCGGCGCGATCAACGGGATCGCGCGCGGCCAATGGCTGGCCGCCTACAGCCTCGGGCTGTCGTGGGGGCAGACGCTGCGCTACGTGATCGGCCCGCAGGCGCTGCGCATCGCGGTGCCGAGCCTGTCGAACAGCCTGATCAGCCTGATCAAGGACACGTCGCTCGTGTCCGTCATCACCGTGACCGAACTGCTGCGCAGCGCGCAGGAAGTGATCGCGGCGACCTACCAGCCGTTGCCGCTGTACCTGGCCGCCGCCGCGATCTACTGGGTGCTGTGCCAGATCCTCGAATGGGTCCAGCGCTGGTACGAAAAGCGCCTGTCGCTGCCCGCGCGGCACTGAGCACGTCGCCTCTCCCGCCGGGCCGCGGATGCGCGCCCGGCCCCGCCTTCCCGTCCTTCCCGCCTACTCGCCCGAATAGCGCACGCCGAGCGCCGCGCGTGCCGCATCGGTCATCGCGATCATGCGCCGCGAATGGTCGTGCGTCATGATCGGGCTCTCGAGTTCGCCCGCGCGCAGCAGGTCGCAGAAATGCGCGGTCTCGTAGTTCAGGCCGCCGCCGTCGACCGGCGCGTCGAGTTCGACCGTGCGCCCGTCCGCATAGCGGATCGTCGCCCGCGCGGGGTTCCACCACTTCTCGTGAATCGTCACGTGCCCGCCTGCCGCGGCGATCAGCGCATCGCCGCGCCCCATCACGTCGAGCCCGCAAAAGAGCTGCGCGATGCCGCCGTTCGCGTGGCGGCTGTTCAGGCTCGCGAACACGTCGACGCCCGTTGCGCCGATGCGGCCGAGCGTCTGCACGTCGACTGCCGCGCCAAGCCAGTCGACCGCGAGAAACGCTTCGTAGATCCCGATGTCGAGCAGCGCGCCGCCGGCGCGGTCGAGCCGATAGACGGAATGATCGTCCGGCACCGACGACGACGCGCAGCCCGCGCGCACGAGCCTGATCTCGCCGATCGGATCGTCATGCAGATGCGCGCGCAACCGACGATACAACGGAAAGAACGGCGGCTTCATCGCTTCCATGAAGAGCCGGCCGGCCGTGCGTGCCGCATCCAGCACGGCATCGAGCTGCGTCGCGTTCAGCGTCGCGGGTTTTTCGCACAGCACGGCCTTGCCGGCGGCGAGCGCCGCTTGCGCGTAGTGCGCGTGACTGTCGTGGAGGGTCGCGATATAGATCGCGTCGATGTCGCTCGCGAGGAGCGCGTCGAGGCTGGCGGCAGGCGTGCCGCCGCAGCTGTCGCAGAAAGCGGTTGCCGCATCGGCGCGGCGCGCCCACACGCCGGCGAGCGTGGCACCCGGCACGTGCGCGAGGCTTTGCGCGAAACGGCGTGCGATGCTGCCTGCGCCGACGATGCCGAAACGCACCGGGCGGTTGTCGAATTCGTTCATCCGGATCTTCCGTGTCGGTCGTATGACGGTGGCCGGCACGCTGCCGGCCGGCCGTCATGATAAACGGCTCGCCGGCACAGGGATAAGCGACGCGCGCCGATTCAGGCGCGCACCGGCACGTCGACGGAGAAATCGCGCGAGATCTCGTCGGCGCTGAAATCGATCAGGGCGAGCGACGCCGCCTCGGCTTCGCGCGGATCGCGGCGTTCGATCGCATCGACGACGCGCGCATGCGCCTTCACCGCGATGTCGTGCGCACCGTCCTTCTGCGCGACGCGCGGATTCACGAGCCGCACAGCGCCGCGCACGATCGCCGCCATCTGCTGGAAGAACTGGTTGCCGCTCGCCTGGACGATTCGCGTGTGCAGCAGTTCGTCCGCCGTGTCGTAACCGGGGTCGCCCGGTTGCAACACCTTGAACGCTTCGAACGCCTCGCGGATGCCCGCGATGTCGGCCGCCGTCGCACGGACCGCCGCCTGCGCGGTCGCGCGCGGTTCGATCAGCATCCGGAATTCGATGACGTCGCGCATGAACTGCGGATCCGGCTTCGCACGAAACCGCCAGCTCACCACGTCTTCATCGATCATGCGCCAGTCGCGCATCGGCCGAACGCGCGTACCGACTTTCGGACGCACGTCGAGCATGTCGCGCGCGAGCAACATCGACAATGCTTCGCGCATCACCGTGCGACTCACGTCGAACTCTTTCGACAGCACATCCTGCGGCGGCAGAATGCCGCCGTACTTGTCCTCGACGATACCTGCGACAAGCCCATCCATCACTTTGGCGACCAGTGACCGGTCTTTGCCCTGCTCCATGACACCTCCCCGTGCGTCGATTTGCGAACACCTGCTCCGCAGTTCCGCCGGCCCTGGTTACGACTGTTCTTATGATCTATAAGTTGATGAGTTCGGGGATATTTCGCTATCTGGTAAACACCTGACAGGGTTATCCCTCTTTTTGATGCGGTTGATTTATAAGGCTTCAAAAAAAGCCCGGAAAGCGCGCTGCGCTTGCCGGGCCGGGCTTTCCACGAACTTTGAACATGCAATCCATTACGGCATCCGGATGCCATTACGGACTGCTTCTCATTCAGTTTCGATTAATCGGGATAAACGATCGTTTCAACGCCGCTTGCCGTGCCGAGCAGGCACAGATTCGCGCCGCGCGCGGCGAACAGGCCGACCGTCACGACGCCCGGCCATGCGTTGACCTGCGCCTCGAAACCGCGCGGATCGGTGATTTGCAACCCCTTGACGTCGATGATCTCGTTGCCGTTGTCGGTGATGTACGGCGCGCCGTCCTTCGTCACGCGCAGCACCGGCACGCCGCCCAGCGCGGTCACGCGCCGGCCGATCGCCGTGCGTGCCATCGGCACGACCTCGATCGGCAGCGGGAATGCACCGAGCACCGGCACGCGCTTGCTGCCGTCCGCGATGCAGACGAACGTATCGGCCACCGACGCGACGATCTTTTCGCGCGTCAATGCGCCACCGCCGCCCTTGATCATTGCACCGCTTGCGTCGATCTCGTCGGCACCGTCGACGTACACCTGCAGCGATTCGACCTCGTTCAGGTCGAACACCTTGATACCGTGCGATTTCAGGCGTTCGGTGGTCGCGATGGAGCTCGACACGGCGCCGCGATAGCGCGACTTGACGGCCGCGAGCGCGTCGATGAAGCAGTTGGCGGTCGAGCCGGTGCCGACGCCGATCACGGCGCCTTCCGGCACGTTCTGGATCACATAATCGGCGGCCGCCTGGCCGACCAGGCGTTTGAGTTCGTCTTGAGTCATGGGGGTGGGAATACAGCGGGATTGCGGAAAACCGCCAGTTTACCGGACTCGGGAGACGACCCGGGCATTTTCGGTGGGGTGCCGGCGCTGCGATCAGCGCCGGGCACGCCGGCGATCACGGCGCGCCGGTGGCGGATGCGTCGCCCGCCGGCGGCGTGGCGGAGAAATACTTGTCGAGCAGCGCCTGTGCGATCGCATCGGTTTCGGCGTCCGGATCGCCCGCATAGTCGGCCGGCCGGAAATGCATCTGGAACGCCGCGAACACGCGTCGCGTGCGGGTGTCGAGTACGCCGTCGGCCGGCACGTCGTAGCCGTAGCGCGCGAGCTTCAGCTGCAGTTCGCGCACGTCGACGAGCGCGTGCGGATCGCGGCCGCCGAGCCGGGCGGCCACGGTCGCATCGTCCGGCCACGCGCCGACACCGGCTTGCGCGAGCGCATGCCACGGAAACAGCGGCCCCGGATCGATCTTGCGTTGCGGCGCGATGTCGCTGTGCCCGACCACGCGCGTCGGCGGAATCCGGTAGCGCGCGACGACATCTTTCGACAGACGGATCAGCGCATCGACCTGTTCGGGCGGATACGGCTGCCACGTGCGGTTTTGCGGATCGAGCGGGCCGCGATTCACGTTCTCGATGCCGATCGACGCTGCGTTGAGCTCGGTCGTGCCCTGCCATTCGCTGATGCCCGCCTGCCATGCGCGTTCCGATTCGGGCACGAGTTGGTAGACCACCGGCATCCCGCGTTCGATGCGCGGTTGCGGCGGCACGACGTAGTGCGCGCTGACCGAATCGCCCGTCAGCGTGCGCAGCGATTTCGCTTCGTCGCTTTCGGTGTAATGCATCACGAGAAAGCGGATCCGCGAATCGGCGCCGCGTGCGTGCAGGCTCGTGTCGGCGTAGTACGTGCCGCGCCCGACCAGTGACGGCGACGTGCAGGCGGCCAGCAGGCCGAGGATGGCGCACGATGCGCCGAGGCGAAACAGGGTCATGTTCGCGAGTTCCGGGAGGCGCGTGCCGCGCGCAGTCGCGGCACGCGTCGTGCGGGTCGTGACGGCCCGCGCAGCGCGCGAGATCGCGCGCGTCAGCCCGTGTATCAGCCCTTCACGCGCCGCTGCCGCACCGCTTCATACAGGCACACGCCGCTCGCGACCGACACGTTCAGGCTTTCCACGCTGCCGGCCATCGGGATGCTCATCACTTCGTCGCAGGTATCGCGCGTGAGCCGGCGCATGCCTTCGCCTTCCGCACCCATCACGATGGCGACGGGACCGTCGAGCTTCGTGTCGTACAGCGTGCCCGACGCCTCGTCCGACGTACCGATGACCCACACGCCCGCGTCCTTCAGCTCGCGCAGCGCGCGGGCGAGGTTCGTGACCGTGATGTACGGCACCGTGTCGGCCGCGCCGCTCGCGACCTTCGCCGCGGTCGCGTTCAGGCCGACCGCGCGGTCGCGCGGCGCGATCACCGCATGTGCGCCGGCCGAATCGGCGACACGCAGGCATGCGCCGAGGTTGTGCGGATCGGTGACGCCGTCGAGTACCAGCAGCAGCGCCGGGCCCTGGATGCCGTCGAGCAGCTCGGACAGGTTCTGTGCGAGCGGAACATCCTCGACGCGCGCCACGACGCCCTGGTGGCGCTCGGTATGCGCGAGGCCCCACAGGCGGGTTTCATCGGCCGCAATCAGCCGCACGCCCGCTTCCTTCGCGGTGTGCAGGAAGTCCTGCATGCGGCGGTCGCGGCGCGTCTGGTCGTACAGCACCTCCGCAACCGTCGACGCATCGTGCCGCAAACGTGCGGTCACCGCATGAAAACCGTAAAGAACCTTCAGACGAGACATGACTGGAACAACCTTCGATCAAACGTGCGGCCGCGCGACGTGCGCAGCCGCGATCCATGGAAAAGGAAAGCGCCGCGTTGCCGGCCGGTGACCGGTCAAGCGCGGCGTCTCTCGATACTGCAAGGGCGTGCGCGTGCGCCGCCCCGAACGCTCAATACTTCTTGCGGGCGTGCACCTTCTTCGCGGCCGTCTTCGCCGCCGCACCGCCCTTCTTCTTCGCGGCACGTGCGGCACGCGCTTCCTTCACCGCAACGGTCGGTGCGCTGGCCGCCTTCTTGCGGCGCGGCGCGGCGTCCTCCACCGGCGGCAACGCGCGCACGCGCGGGCCGCCGCGGTCGTTACCGTTGCCGGCGACCGCCGGCGCCGGTGCCGGACGCGGCGCCTTCACCGGCGTGTCGCGCACGAGGCGGAAGTCGATCTTGCGTGCGTCGAGATCGACGCGGCTCACCTGCACGCGCACGCGATCCGACAGGCGATAACGGATGCCCGTGCGCTCGCCGCGCAGCTCGTTCTTGATCTCGTCGTACTGGAAGTAGTCCGAGCCGAGTTCCGTGACGTGCACGAGCCCTTCGATGAACAGCGTATCGAGCTGCACGAAGATGCCGAACGACGTGACGCCGTTCACCATCCCGCCGTACTCCTCGCCGAGCTTGTCGCGCATGAAGTAGCACTTGAGCCAGGCCTCGACGTCGCGCGACGCTTCGTCGGCACGGCGCTCGTTCGCCGAGCAGTGCAGGCCGAGTTCTTCCCAGATCGCCGTGTTCGAGCGCGAACGGCCGCGCGCTTCGTCGTCGGCCTGCTGCATCGCGCGGGCGCGCGGCGACAGCGCGGTGTTCAGCTCGAAGCCGTCCGGCGCCTTCGGCACGTACTTCTTGCCGGACAGGATCGCGTAGATCGCGCGGTGCGTGAGCAGGTCGGGATAGCGGCGGATCGGGCTCGTGAAGTGCGCGTACGCCTCGTACGCGAGACCGAAGTGGCCGATGTTGTCCGGGCTGTAGACGGCCTGCTGCATCGAGCGCAGCAGCATCGGCTGCAGCATCTGCGCGTCGGGCCGGTCGCGGATCTGCGCCATCAGCGCCGCGTAGTCGCTCGCATGCGGCTTGTCGCCGCCGCCGAGCGAGAGGCCCATGCCGCGCAGGAACGCGCGCAGGTTCTCGAGCTTCTCCGGCGTCGGCCCCGCGTGCACGCGGTACAGGCCCGGGTGCTTGTGGCGCTTCAGGAAATCGGCCGCGCACACGTTCGCGGCCAGCATGCATTCCTCGATCAGCTTGTGCGCATCGTTGCGCTGACGCGGGACGATCTGCTCGATCTTGCCTTGCGAGTTGCAGACGATGTAGGTCTCGGTCGTGTCGAAGTCGATCGCGCCGCGCTTCTGGCGTGCGGCGAACAGCGCCTTGTAGACGCCGTACAGATCCTGCAGGTGCGGCAGCAGGTCCGCGCGGCGCGCGGCCTCCGGCCCCTTCGTGTTCGACAGCACGGCCGCGACTTCGGTGTACGTGAGGCGCGCGGCCGAATGGATCACGGCCGGATAGAACTGGTACGCCTTGATCTCACCGCGCGCGGTAATCACCATGTCGCATGCGAGCACGCAGCGATCGACCTGCGGGTTCAGCGAACAGAGGCCGTTCGACAGCTTCTCCGGCAGCATCGGGATCACGCGGCGCGGGAAGTAGACCGACGTACTGCGCTCGAGTGCGTCGGCATCGAGCCCGCTGCCCGGCTGCACGTAGTGCGACACGTCGGCGATCGCGACGATCAGGCGGAAGCCGTCGCCGCGGCCGACCTTGGTCGGCTCGCAGTAGACGGCATCGTCGAAGTCGCGGGCATCCTCGCCGTCGATCGTCACGAGCGGCACGTCGCGCAGGTCGACGCGGAAGCGCAGGTCGGTCGGCCGCACCTTGTCCGGCAGCGCGGCGGCTTCGTCGAGCGCCGGCTGGCTGAATTCGTGCGGCACGCCGTACTTGCGCACGGCGATCTCGATTTCCATGCCCGGATCGTCGATGTCGCCGAGCACTTCGACGACGCGGCCGAGCGGCTGCGAATGGCGGCTCGGGAAGTCGGTCAGTTCGACGACGACGACCTGCCCGACCTTCGCCTTCTTCACGTTCTGCGTGATCAGGATGTCGTGGCCGATGCGCTTGTCTTCGGGGGCGACGATCAGCGCGCCGTTCTCGTTGAGCAGGCGGCCGATCACGCGCTTGTTCGCGCGCTCGGTGACTTCGACGACGTGCCCTTCCGGCCGGCCGCGGCGATCGTAGCCGACGATCCGCGCGAGCACGCGGTCGTTGTGCATGACCTTCTGCATTTCGCCGTTCGGCAGGAACAGGTCGTCCTGGCCGTCGTCGCGGATCACGAACCCGTAGCCGTCGCGATGGCCCTGCACGCGGCCGGCAACGAAGTTCGACGGATGGGTGAGCTGGTAGTGGCCGCGCTTGTCGAGGCGGATCTGGCCGTCGCGTTCCATCGCGGCGACACGCCGGAAGAACCCCTCGCGCTCCTGACGCTTGATCGACAGCGCTTCGGCGATGTCGTTGGCTGCCAGCGGCGCGTCGCTCGTACGCAGCACGCCGAGAATTTCTTCACGGCTCGGAATGGGGTACGGATATTTGCTCAAGGGTTTGTCGATGATTGTTCTCGTTGCGTTGACTGATGGTGCACGGCATCAACATAGAAGTGTCCGTCAGACAGTTCTATAGTGACGGCGGCGGATCATTCTATCACCCGCCTGTGCCGCCAAATGACGCGAATGCCGCGTGCAGGCGCCGCGGCGACCGGTTTGCGGTGCATCGCAAAAAAGTGTTGACACGATTAATTGGGGCGCTATAATTTCGCTTCTTTGCAGCAAGCAGCTACTGCAAAACGTGCCCAGGTGGCGGAATTGGTAGACGCACTAGGTTCAGGTCCTAGCGGTGGCAACATCGTGGAGGTTCGAGTCCTCTCCTGGGCACCACTTATTTAAAAAAGGTCGGCTTCTGCCGCCCTTTTTTCTTTTTCAGGCCCAGGAAGCAAAGCGCCTGCGCGCTTTGCGCGAGGACTCGAAAGGCTGCGCTTGCAAGCGCAGCCGGGGTCGCGCTCGTGTGACCGAGTCCTCTCCTGGGCACCATCTGTTTTTTGAAAAGGTCGGCTTCTAGCCGGCCTTTTTTCATTTCCGGCCGCACATTGCGCGTACTGTGCCGCGCCATATGCCCGCCACTCCGATCGATAGCAGAATTAATCGGTTATCGATTGCCCTCCCCGTTGGTACGTTAGCCGCCTCGCTTTCAACGAACCCGACGAGGAACCACCCCATGACGTCGATGAACCGCCGCGCGTTCGCGCGCGCGATGCTGGCCGCCGGCCTGAGCGTCGCCGGCATCCGGACGCACGCCGAGAACGCGCCCTCCACGTTGCGCATCGGATACCAGAAATCGTCGACGCTCATTACGCTGCTCAAGACGCGCGGCACGCTGGAGCAGTCGCTTGCGACGCTCGGCCTGCGCGTGTCGTGGCATGAATTCGCGAGCGGCTTGCCGCTGACCGAAGCGCTCAACGTCGGCGCGGTCGATTTCAGTGCCGACGTGGCCGACACCGTTCCCGTCTTCGCGCAGGCCGCGCATGCGCGCTTCGTATACGTCGCGCAGGAAGCGCCGTCACCGAAAGCGCAGGCCATCATCGTCAAGCGCGACAGCGCGCTGCGCACGCTCGCCGATCTCAAGGGCAAGCGCATCGCCGTCACGAAGGCAGCCGGCAGCCACTACCTGCTGCTTGCCGCACTCGCGCGCGCAAAGCTCACCCCCGCCGACGCCGCAATCCACTACCTGACGCCGGCCGACGGCCGCGCGGCGTTCGAGCGCGGCAGCGTCGATGCATGGATCACGTGGGACCCGTATGTCGCATCGGTCGACGCGAATCCCGACGTGCGGATTCTGGCCGACGGCGACGGGCTTGCGTCGTACCAACGCTATTACCTTGCGTCGAGCAGCTTTGCCGCCGCGCGCCCCGACGTCATCCAGATCGTGTTCGACCAGTTGTCGCAAGCCGGCACCTGGCTGCGCGAACATCAGCAGGAGGCCGCCAATACCCTCGCCCCGATCTGGGGACTCGACGCGAAGACGATCGAGCGCGCGAACGCGCGACGCAGCTATCTCGTGCGCACCGTGGCCACGCAGAACTTCGGTGAACAGCAGAAGATCGCCGATACGTTCCTCGCGGCCGGTTTGCTGCCCGCCCGCGTCGAGACGGGTGAAGCGCTGCGCTGGAATTTCGCGGCAAAGCGTGCGGAGCCGATCGGCGCCTGATGCCCGGAACCTGCAACGCGCGATAATTTTGATCGCGATCGAAAAATTGTGTTGACAGATGCTC